>NZ_LT828648.1:1705357-2046428 GCF_900169565.1 Nitrospira japonica
TCGCTCCGGCCGTTCCCGACGAAGGAGCTCAGAGAACTCTGCGGAAAGGCCAAGCTGATCGTGGTGCCTGAATTCAACTACGTCGGTTGGCTGGCGAAGGAAATCGCGACGGCGATCTACGGATTCTCGAAGGCGAAGATCATCGGCGGTCCGCGCGTGTACGGCGGTCAGTCGATGCCGGTGGAGTTGATCGTGGACGAAGTCGAATCCGGCTTGACCGGCAAGAAATCCACGAACGTAGCGATGTCGCAGATCATGGGTGGCGCCGTCAATCCTGACGACGTGGCTCACTTCATGCGCAGCATCTGAGAAGCAGTTCGGAAAACAAAAGAGCCCGTCAGGATCCCATCCTGACGGGCTTGTTTTCCGGCTCCGTCGAGCGCGCCGCCTACTATCCCTGTATCTCGTCCTCTATCATCTCTTCGCTGGCCGGCATCCCATACGCAACGTATTTTGCATAGGATAAGTAGATCATGGCGCTGTCACGCATCGCCTTGGATCCCTGCGTCATGCGAACCACCTTGTCGGAACCGGGCGGCTCCATATTCTGCAGCATCTGCGCATGGTCCTGCAGCAATCTGGTATAGCGTTCGACTGCCAGCTCGACCTCTTTATATGCTTTGAGGATCTCGTCCGTCATGGTTGTCCTCCATCAGGCCCTGAGCATACACTAGCCCATGCATGGATCGAAAGCCCGCCCTCCAGCCGCTCCGTCCCCTCTGGTGCTCAAGGTGATGAATCAGGTCGTTCAGGCAGGAATTGGGGCCTGTCCCGTAGAAATCCCTTCCGCCGTCGCAGACCTTTCGCACCTGTTTACAAAGGGTAGAGGTTCGCTGGGGGCCTGTTATCTTGACGACTCCGCCTATGCCGCAGCCTATCTCAGCTATTTCATGCCGGTGAATTTATCAAAGGTGCAGCTCCTGCTCGATGAGCTCCCGCCGGACACCATGGTGAAGGAGGCTGGTACTCCCGTACGGTTTCTCGATTTGGGGGCGGGACCGGGGACCGGCAGTCTGGCACTGCTCGATTGGATGCACAGACGTTATCCTGGATCGGCTGCGCGTCTTTCGACACTTGCCGTCGACTCATCCGGTGAAGCGTTGCGCCAGGCCGGTGACCTCTGGAAGCGATACTGCCATGAAGCAGGAATTTCAGGAGCGGAACTGATCGGTTGCCAAGCCGATGTGGAGCGATCGGGGAAAGAGGCATGGCGTCGCAAGGCTGAGCGACAAGCCCCGTTCGATCTGATTCTCCTGGCCAACTGTCTCAATGAACTCTATCTGGATGCAGCAGATCCTGTCGCTGCCCGGGCTGCTCTTCTTGCCGAGCTGCTCCAATGGCTTGCTCCCCACGGCACACTGATACTGCTCGAGCCTGCCCTTCGTGACACGGCCAGGGCGCTCCATCAGGTCCGGGATCGCCTGCTCGGGGAGAAGCGGTGCACCGTCTATAGTCCCTGCCTGCATCAGCAAGACTGCCCCGCTCTAATACATCCTGATGATTGGTGTCACGAAGAGCGGACATGGGACGCGCCCCGTTCAATCCGGGACATCGATGAAGCGGTCGGTTTCATTAAGGACGCGCTGAAGTTTTCCTATCTCCTGCTCCGAACCGATGGACGTACGATTGCGCAGCGCTCGCCCCACACCTTCCGGATCGTCAGTGAATTGCGCGAACTCAAAGGAGATATCAGAGCCTGGGTTTGTAACGAACTGGGGCGCACCGAAATAGGCCGGCTCGATCGGGCAGAATCAGAAACCAACTGTGCTTGGAGCGAATGCCGACGCGGGACGATCGTGCAGATCGAAGGCCTGAAGCGAAAAGACGGGGCGACATTGGCCAGAATTCCGGCCGATGGAACAGTGGAAATCGTGCGGCCTAGTTAACCCGAAGTGCTGACGGGGCACCTCTCGCCGGAGCCATCCAGTCGTATCATCAATGTTCTTAGCGCGGTCGAGCCGTAGCGTTGAGCAGCAGGACCGCTAGCGCAGAATCAGTAACCTAGTGAGCTAAATGCTAGGGAGCTGACTGCAAAAAGCTGGCAGGACTAATCCGCTTCCGGTTCCGAGCTTCCGTGCTGATGACTCACACGATCCTCGTCGAACAGCTCTTCCATTTCCTCTGCGATCATATCCCGATCATTCGGCACGGAAATCAATGGGATTTCCTTCCGAGCTTTCGGCTGGCTTTCCGGTTCGGGGTCTTCCGATTTTTTGGGCTTATCCACCATGGTGTCAGTATACACCTTCAACCAGAAGGAAAGCTGCCTATTCGAAGGCTTCCAAGAAGGACTTTTCAGGAAAGGCACGCTTGCAGTTCAAACAGGTCACGAAGTAAATGGCTTCACGGACGGACATGGTGATCCGGAAATCCAAGCTGACCCCGCGATGATTGCAGGCGGTACAGGAGATCTCCTTCAACCGGTAGGGCACATCCGGCTGGGTGCGCAGATAGAATTCCATGTCTGTATAGACCGGAAAGCTATAGAAGCATTTCTTGCACACCCCGCGCCATTCACCGTCGGACTGCATGAAGCGCTGGTCGATGCCGAAGCTGGACCCCTTGCAGATCGCACACTGCACGGTGGACAGCCTGGATTCGACGTCCGAAACGGAGAGATGGGGCATTAAATCGATCCTCCTTCGCGATTCCGCCGAGTATAGCGTTGGGACCGAAATGACTGCAACTGTCGCATGGAAACGGACTTGATCACGAGTCCCATCGATTCTATAGTTGATGGCCATGTATCAAATCACCGACAAATTGGCCGTGGGCAATGTGTCTGACGCCGAAAATCCGCCGGCCAGCATCGGGGCATTGCTGATGGTGGCGGTCGAGTTGTCGATCATGCCGCCGGCAGGAGTGGCCTACGACAAGATTCCCTTGAAGGAATACGGAGAGGCTGGCATCTCCTCGCTGGATCAGGCGGTCGCCTGGATTGAAGCTCACCTGCCGGAAAATCGTGTGCTGGTGTGTTGCCGGGCGGGTATGGGACGTTCCGTCTCGGTCGTCCTGGCCTATCTCTGCTGCGCGGAAGACATGGCCTATCCGGATGCCTTGAGTCTGCTTCTGAAGCGGAGGCCTGGCGCGGTTCCGCTGCCGAACTTGCGGTGCGCCATCGAAGCGCTGCAACAGCTTCGCGAATCCAGAAGAGTGAGCAATGCGTCAGGCCTGAGGGCTTGAGACCCAGTCCAACCGAGAACGATTTGTATCCCCCCCTGTGCTATGGCTTGAGTCGCCGTCTGCGGAAATGGAGTCGTTCTTCTATGCCGGAACTCCCTGAAGCGGAAGTCGTCGCCAGACAGATCCGGTCTCGTTTGACCGGTGCGAGACTGATCGATGCGGTGCTCGGCCGCCGCGACATCGTGAGGGAAGGGGTGGGCACCCTGTCCTGGTACCGAAAAACGCGTCTCGTTTCCGTCGAACGGTACGGCAAGAGTGTAGCGCTGAGGTTTGAGAAAGGCACCGAGGCGCGATACGTGGTGGCCGAGCTCGGCATGACCGGCCTCCTATTGTTCGACGCTGTTCCGATCAGACATCCGCGGCATGTCCACGCAGAGTTGATCTTCGAAGGAAGCGCCGAGCGGGCCCTTCGCTATTGGAATCCCCGCCGCTTCGGCCGCCTGTCACTCCTCGATGCGTCCGGGCTGGACCGCTATATCTCCCGCCGTTTCGGCTACGATCCATTGACGGTTTCGCGCGAGGAGTTTGCCGGTCTCCTGAGCCATCGGCGAGGCCGTCTAAAATCGTTGTTGATGCATCAGCAGACAGTGGCCGGGATTGGCAATATCTATGCGAACGAGATTTTGTTCCGTGCCGGTCTCCATCCGAATGCCCTGCCCAATCGTCTGCGGCCTGACAGAATCGATCGGCTCTTCCGGATTACCCGGGAAGTGCTCACGCAGGCGATCGACTGTGGCGGATCGAGCGTTCGGGATTTTTTCGCTCCGGACGGCACGGAAGGCATGTACAAACGACACCATCTGGTCTATGGGAAAGAGGGAGAGCCTTGTCCCAACCGTTGCGGGGAGACTATTCGGCGACTCCAGAGCGAGCGAAGCTCGTTCATCTGTGTCAGCTGCCAGGGGCGGCGAGGTCCAGCAAGGGCATTCCGCACGAACGAAGAGGCGGCTTCCATAAAACACCATTAAAAATCGGGAGCTTGCGATTCTCATGCAGAGTACGACCTATCGGCTAGGCCTTTTGATCCCCTGCGAATTAGTCCCTCTGGTGTATTGAGTCATCTCCGCTATTTCGCTACAATCCGGCTCCCTTGTTACCGCTTGCCACTCGCGTCACTAAGGAGACCAGTCATGGCCAAAGTGCTCGAAGGTCCTGGTATGGGACTGATGAAGAAATGGGGAATCGCTGTTCCGCAGTACGTCGTCGTCACCTCCTCCGATGAACTCGCCAAGCTGGGACAAGCCAATGAATGGATGAAGAAAAGCAAGCTGGTCGCCAAGGCCCACGAGGCTTTGGGATCCCGGTTCAAGCTGGGGCTGGTCAAGGTCGGGCTTGATTTGAATGAAGCGGTGGCCGCGACGAAAGAAATGATCGGCCGTCAGGTCGGCAGCATCACGGTGACTCAGGTCATCCTGTCCGAGATGATCCCGCATAAGGAAGAGTATTACTGCGCGGTCAAGTCGACCAGGGAAGGCAGCGAGATTCTCGTGGCCAACTGCGGCGGCATCGAAGTGGAGTCCAATTGGGAGAGGGTCAAGCGCTTGGTCTTGGATGTCGGCCAGCAGCCGACTGCTGAGGCGCTGGAGAAATTGGCCAAGGATGCAGGATTCTCCGGGGCTCTCACGAAGAAAATGGCGGATTTTTCTGGAAAGATGTTCACCTGCTTCGACAACGAAGACGCCCAGTATCTTGAAGTCAACCCGGTTGTCGTGCGGGAAAGCGACGGCGAACTGGTCGCCCTCGATGCGGTCACCCTACTCGACGGGGACGCCAAGTTCAGGCATCCGGACTGGAATTTTCAGTTTGCCGCCGAATTCGGACGTGCCTATTCCAAGGACGAGATGGAAGTGATGGCCGTCGACAGCAAGATCAAGGGCTCCGTGAAATTCATCGAAATTCCCGGCGGTGATACCGCGATGCTTCCGGCAGGCGGCGGCGCCAGCGTGTACTACTCGGACGCGGTCGTGGCGCGCGGTGGCAAACTCGCCAACTATGCAGAGTATTCCGGAGATCCTCCGGATTGGGCCGTCGAAGTCCTGACTGAGAAGGTCTGCTCGCTCCCGCATATCAAGCACATCATCGTCGGCGGCGCCATCGCCAACTTTACCGACGTGAAAAAGACCTTCGGCGGCATCATCAACGGCTTCCGGAAGGCGAAGGCAGACGGCAAGCTCAAGCAAGTCAAGATTTGGGTCCGTCGCGGTGGTCCCAGGGAAAAAGAGGGGCTCGACGCCATGCGGGCTCTCAAGGACGAAGGCTTCGACATCCACGTCTTCGATCGCAACACACCGCTGACCGACATCGTCGACAAGGCGCTTCTAAAATAGCGACAGGTCTGCAATGCCAGGTGTGGCGCCGGGAAGACCGGACCTCCAGGCCGCGCGGGCATTGAAGGAAAAGGGAGACTCCGATGAGCATTCTGGCAAATAAGGACACCCGCGTGGTGATACAAGGCGGACAGGCCGGGGTCAACGCCGCCCGCCGCATGGCTGAATTTTGTTACCTCATCAAGCGCCCGCTCAACGTCGAGGCGTTCGTGTATCCGCCCGACGCGGGCAAAACGAACGAGATTCCCTACGGAAGCGGACTCATTGCGATTCCCGTCTACAAGACCATCGCGGAAGCCACAAAGCACCATCCGACGATCAATACCAGCCTCGTCTACATCGGGGCCGACCGCGCGATGAAGGGCGGCATGGAAGCCCTTGACGATCCTCATATCAAGCTCGTCTCCATGATTACGGAGGGTGTTCCTGAGAAAGATTCCAAACTCCTCGGTGCGCATGCGCGGAAGCTGGGCAAGGTGTTCAACGGTCCGTCGTCGATCGGCATCATTTCGGCGGGTGCCTGTCGTCTTGGCGTGATCGGCGGCGCATTCGACAACCTGGTCCTTTCGAAGCTCTATCGAGAGGGATCGTTCGGGGTCATCACCAAATCCGGCGGGCTTTCCAACGAGATCATTTGGATTTGTTCCCAGTTTGCGGACGGAATTACCACGGCGATCGGCATCGGCGGCGACGCCTATCCTGGCACGGACTATGTGAGCTATCTCGAAATGTTCGAGAATGATCCCCAGACGAAATCAGTCGTCATCGTCGGAGAAATGGGCGGCGACCTCGAAGAGCGGGCCGCCGAGTGGTACGGCGCCAAGAAGCGGCGGATCAAGTTGATCGGAGTGGTGTCCGGCTTCTGCCAGGAAAGTCTGCCCAAAGGTATGAAGTTCGGGCATGCCGGAGCCAAGGAAGGCATGAAGGGCGAAGGATCCGCCCGATCGAAGTCAGACGCGCTCAAGAAGTCCGGCGCGCTCGTGCCGCCCACGTTCGGGGCGCTGGGTCCGGCCATCAAGGAAACCTATCAGGAGCTGTTGAAGTCCGGGCAGGTGAAGGAGCCAGTTGAGCCGGCGGTGCTGCCGCGGTTGCCCAAGTCGATCGAAGAGGCGATGAAGGCGGACGAAGTGATGGTGGCGCCGCTGATTCGCACGACGATCAGCGACGATCGGGGAGATGAGCCCTGCTACGATGGTTATCCGGCCTCCGAGTTGATCAACAAGGGCTATGAGATCCCGCACGTCGTCGGCTTGTTGTGGGACAAGCGGCTCATTTCCAAACAGGAAGCCGAAATTATCAAGCGCATCATGATGCTATCGGCCGACCATGGCCCTTGCGTCAGCGGAGCCTACGCGACGATTCTGGCGGCTTGCGCCGGCATCGGGCTCTCGCAATCGGTGGCGGCGGGTCTCATCATGATCGGGCCGCGCTTCGGCGGCGCAGTGACCGACGCCGGCCGATACTTCAAGTATGCCGTCGACAACAAGATGGCCGTGGACGAGTTCCTGGCCCACATGAAAAAGAACGTCGGGCCGGTCCCGGGAATCGGGCATCGGGTGAAGAGCCTGCGTAATCCGGACAAGCGGGTGAAGGAGCTGGTGGGATACGTCAAGAGTTTGAATATCAAGACGCCCTGCCTGGATTTCGCATTGGAGGTCGAGAAGGTGACGGCCGCCAAGAAGGACAATCTGATCCTCAACGTGGACGGAACGATGGCGGCGGTGCTCGTTGATATCGGGTTCCCGATCGACAGTTTGAACGGATTTTTCATCCTGTCGCGTACGATCGGATTGATCGGACATTGGGTGGATCAGAAGCGTCAGGACAGCCGTCTAATCCGGCTGTTCGACTACCTGGTCAACTACGCGGCGCCCAAGCGCCGCGAAGTGCCTCCGTTGAAATAACCGCGGGAGGTTCCGCCGTTTGAAGAGCGGTGGGAAGTGCCGCCTTAACAAGAGGCTATTGGTAAAGGGTGCGTGGTCGGGGGGAGCCCCTCCCTGGCTCCTGTTCTCAGAGGCCTAGCCCGTTTGCAAGGAGAGAGCGATGTCACTCGAGCTTGCCAGAAAACTCTACGCCAAGATGCCCGACGTGCTCGGCAAGGCCAGAAAGAAGTTCGGCCGGGGCCTCACGCTCGCCGAGAAAATTCTCGTGTCTCACGCCGACAATTTCGATACGCAGGTTTGGGAGCGCGGGAAAGCCATGCTCGCGTTGAGACCTGACCGCGTGGCGATGCAGGACGCAACGGCGCAGATGGCGATGTTGCAGTTCATGCAGGCCGGCAAGAAGCAGGCGGCCGTCCCGAGCACGATCCACTGCGATCACCTGATTCGCGCCGAGATGGGATCCCAGAAGGACCTGGTGCGGGCCATGGACGAAAACAAGGAAGTCTATAACTTTCTTGCGTCCGCCGCGAAGAAGTACGGGATCGGGTTCTGGAAGCCGGGGGCCGGCATCATTCACCAGGTGGTGCTCGAAAATTACGCGTTCCCGGGCGGCTTGATCATCGGCACGGATTCCCATACGCCGAACGGCGGCGGGCTCGGCATGCTCGCGATCGGGGTCGGAGGCGCGGATGCCGGAGAGGTGATGGCCGGACTACCCTGGGAAGTGCTTCATCCCAAATTGATCGGCGTGCGATTGACCGGGCGGCTCAGCGGCTGGGCCTCGCCGAAAGACGTGATCCTCTATTTATGCGGGCTTCTGACCGTGAAGGGCGGAACCAACAAGATCGTTGAGTATTTCGGGCCCGGCGCAGAGACCATCAGCGCCACGGGCAAGGGCACTATCTGCAACATGGGCGCGGAATTAGGTGCCACGACCTCCGTGTTCCCCTTCGATCAAAAAATGGTCGCCTATATGACGATCACCGATCGCGCCGATCTGGCCAGCTTCACTCAATCGCACAAGGATCTGCTGGTCGCCGATCCGGAAGTGTACCAATCGCCGGAGAAGTACTACGATCAGATCGTCGAGGTCGATCTGTCCACGTTGGAGCCGCACGTTGTCGGACCGCATACGCCGGATCTTGCGCGGCCGATCTCCAAGCTGGCGGCCGAAGCCAAGGAGAAAGGCTATCCGGTCGAACTCAAAGCGGCCCTCATCGGGAGCTGTACCAACTCGTCGTATGAGGACATCAGCCGGTCGGCTCACATCGCCCGGCAGGGTTTGAAGGCCGGCTTGAAGGCCAAGGCATCGTTCCTTGTCTCGCCGGGATCCGAGCGGATCTATCATACGATGAAGCGGGACGGATTTCTGGAGACCTTCGAGCAGCTCGGCGGCACGGTCCTGTCGAATTCCTGCGGCCCCTGCATCGGCCAGTGGAAGCGCGCCGACGGAGTGAAAGGCAAGGCCGACTCCATCGTCAGCTCCTTCAACCGTAATTTCCCCGGTCGTAACGACGGCATCAACGAGACCCTGTCCTTTCTGGCCAGTCCCGAAGTGGTCACGGCCTATGCGTTGTCCGGCGATCTGGGATTCGATCCGGTCAATCAGAAGCTGAAGGGCGCCGATGGGAAGGAGTTCACGCTCGAGCCTCCGCACGGGGAAGAGCTGCCCGCCAAGGGATTTGCGAAAGGTGAAGAGGGGTTCGTGGCACCCGCCGAGAACGGGGAGGGCCTGACGGTGGACATTCCTCCGACGAGCGAGCGGTTGCAGCTGCTTCAGCCGTTCCCCCGGTGGGACGGAAAGGATTTTGAGAAACTTCCCCTTTTGATCAAGACGAAGGGGAAAACCACGACCGATCATATTTCTCCCGCTGGTCCGTGGTTGAAGTTCCGGGGCCACCTGGACAAGATCAGCGACAACATGTTTTTGGGAGCGAACAACGCGTTCTTCTCGGAGCCGGGCAAGGGCACGGACGTGTTGACCGGGGAAGCGGGATTGACGATGGCGCAGATCGCGCGCCGCTACAAGGCAAAGAATATCGGATCGATCGTGGTGGGTGATGAGAACTACGGCGAGGGAAGCAGCCGCGAACATGCGGCGATGTCCCCGCGCTTCCTCAACGTCCGAGCGGTGATCACGAAGAGCTTTGCCCGCATCCACGAGACCAATCTGAAGAAGCAAGGGATCTTGGCGTTGACCTTCGCTGATCCGAAGGATTACGAGAAGATCGAGCAGCAGGACCGCATCAGTGTGACGGGGCTGACGAATCTGGCTCCTGGCAAGCCGGTGCAGGTGATCATTCACAAGACGGATGGGAACGCGCTCACCATCCAGGCGAACCACAGCATGACGGCACAGCAGCTTGCGTGGTTCAAGGCAGGTTCGGCGTTGAATGCGCTGAACTAAACAGGAGTTAACAGAGGGACAATCATGAGCACGAAAGCCTCCAAGATCATCTACACGAAGACCGACGAAGCGCCGATGCTGGCGACGTACTCGTTTCTTCCGATCATCAACGCCTTCTCGAAGGCCGCCGGGGTGACCGTCGAATTGCGGGATATTTCGCTCGCCGGACGCGTCTTGGCGGTATTTTCCGAATACCTGACCCCGCAGCAGAAACAGCCGGATGCTTTGGCGGAACTCGGCGAATTGGCCAAGACGCCGGAGGCCAATATCATCAAGCTGCCGAACATCAGCGCCTCGATCCCCCAATTGGTCGCCACGATCAAGGAGCTGCAAAGCCAGGGGTACAAGCTGCCCGATTATCCGGAAAATCCCAAAGACGACAAGGAAAAGGACATCAAGACGCGCTATGACAAAGTGAAAGGCAGCGCCGTCAACCCGGTGTTGCGCGAGGGCAACTCCGATCGCCGTGCGCCGCTGTCCGTGAAGGCCTACGCCCGCAAGCACCCGCACAAAATGGGCGCCTGGAGCTCCGATTCCAAGACGCACGTTTCACACATGACGGGCGGCGATTTTCGCTCGAACGAAAAGTCCGTGACGATCCCAGCCGCGACCACCGCGAAGATCGAGTTCGTGGGGGCAGACGGCAAGACCACCGTATTGAAGGACAAAATCGCGTTGCAGGCCGGCGAAGTGCTCGACGCCACGTTCATGAGCGTCAAGGCCTTGCGCAAGTTCCTCGAAGAACAGATCGAGGACGCGAAGAAGAAGGGAGTGTTGTTCTCCCTGCACATGAAGGCCACGATGATGAAGATCTCGGATCCCAAGATCTTCGGACATGCGGTGACCGTGTTCTACAAGGACGTGTTCGAGAAGCATGCGGACACGTTCAAGAAGCTGGGTGTCGATCCGGACAACGGAATCGGAGACTTGTACGCCAAGATCAAGTCGCTGCCGGAAGATCAGCGCAAGGCCATCGAGGCTGACATTCAGGCGGTCTATCAAAAGCGTCCGCCGATGGCGATGGTGAATTCGGACAAGGGCATCACCAACCTGCACGTTCCGAGCGACGTCATCATCGACGCGTCCATGCCTCCGGTCATTCGTGATTCGGGCAAGATGTGGAACCCGCAAGGCAAGTTAGAGGATGTCAAGTGCGTGATTCCCGATGCCAGCTATGCGCCGGTCTACCATGAGGTGGTCGAGTTCTGTAAGAAGCACGGCGCCTTCGATCCCAAGACGATGGGCAGCGTGCCCAACGTTGGCTTGATGGCGCAGGCGGCGGAAGAATATGGTTCTCACGACAAGACATTCAAGGCTCCGGGTAACGGCACGATTCGCATCGTCGATCCCGCCGGTAAGACGCTGTTGGAGCACAAGGTCGAGGAGGGCGATATCTGGCGCGCCTGCCAGGTGAAGGATGCGCCGATCCAGGACTGGGTCAAGCTGGCCGTCAACCGTGCGAAGGCGACCGGGGTTCCCGCCGTGTTCTGGTTGAACAAGGACCGCGCCCATGACGCCGAGTTGATCAAGAAAGTGAATGCGTATTTGCCGAAGTATGACACGGCCGGCCTTGAGATCAAGATCATGGCGCCGGCCGATGCCTGCCGTTTCTCACTGGAGCGGATGAAGGAAAGCAAGGACACGATTTCCGTGACGGGTAACGTACTGCGCGACTATCTGACAGACCTGTTCCCCATCCTGGAAATCGGAACCAGCGCGAAAATGTTGTCTATCGTGCCGTTGCTCAACGGCGGCGGCTTGTTTGAGACCGGTGCGGGCGGTTCGGCGCCGAAGCACGTTCAGCAGTTCCAGGAGGAGGGATATCTCCGATGGGACTCGCTCGGCGAATTTCTCGCCTTGGCCGCGTCGCTCGAGCATCTGGCGAAGGTGGGAGACAACCGGGTGGCGAAGATCCTTGCCGATACGCTGGATCAAGCCAATGCGAAGTTCCTCGAGAGTAATAAGTCTCCCGCGCGCAAAGTCGGGGAAATCGACAATCGCGGCAGCCATTTCTATCTCGCCCTCTACTGGGCGCAAGCCTTGGCGTCGCAGACGGCGGATAAGACCATCGCCGAAAAGTTCTCGAAGATCGCCAAGGATCTCGGCGACAACACCGCGAAGATCGATCAGGAGCTGCTGGCGGCGCAAGGCAAGCCTCAGGACGTCGGCGGGTATTATCACCCGAACGACGAGAAGGCTTCGAAAGCGATGCGTCCCAGTGGCACGTTGAACAAGATCATCGACGCGATCGCGTAAATCATGAACGAGACGGCCGGGCCGCTTTGCGGCCCGGCCGCAGTCAGTGCCTGGACAGTCGGTTTCGGCGGCGATTCAGCATGAGGATGCGGAGAAATGGCTCAGGACGATACCAACGTCATCGATCAACCTGAGGTGCTCAAACCCAGGATGGTGACGATCGAAATCTCCGGGAAAAAGTACGAAGTCCCGGAAGGAATCACCGTCATCAAAGCCTTATGGTATACCGGCCAAGAAGTCGTCAGGGGCGCGGGCTGCCTCGGCGGTTTCTGCGGTGCCTGCGCGACGTACTATCGAACCAAGGACGATCCCAAGGTCAGAACCTGTTTGGCCTGCCAGATGGCGGTGCAGGACGGCATGTCGTTCACGATCATGCCGCCGTTCCCTGCCAGGAAGGCCATTTACGACATCCAAACCCTGAAGGATCCCAAGCAGGACCTCTTCAATCTCTATCCCGAAGCCCCGCTCTGTAGAAATTGCAACGCGTGCACGGAAGCCTGCCCCCAAAAAATCGACGTGCGTGAAGGCGTGTGGAAGGCCGTGTTCGGGGATTTTAAGAGCGTGTCGGAAATGTTCATGGACTGCGTGATGTGCGGAATGTGCACGCCGGTGTGTATCGCCGACATTGCTCCCAACCTCGTCGCGCTGTACGTGAGCCGCGCGCAAGGCGCGCACTTCGCGGAGAAACCGGCGGGATTGCAAGCCCGGATCAACGAGATTCAAGCGGGTCGGTTCAACGACGAGTGGAAGAAGATTCTCGCGATGAACGACAAAGAGCTGGGAGACCATTGCGCGACGGTGAAGTAAGGTCGACCCATCCAGGGAGCGAGTTGTTGACCCGTTAGACACAGCAACGTTCCCCCCACATGCCGATGCAGCCGTAATCACCTATGGATATACACGCCCTTCAGCAAATCGTTCACAAGACTCGAGATGCGCGCCGTAAGCAAACCATCCCGAAATTTTCCCCCGACGACCGCGACCAGCTGATTCACAAGTACCATCCCGACTTTCGCGCGAGCGCGTATCGACCCATCCGCTTCGGACCCAATGCCGGTGACAAGACCGTCGTGGAACTGGCGACGTTGCTGGAAGGGGACAGCCCGATTCAAGCCGACAGCGACTTGACGCCGCACTATACGACTGACGTCCTGGTGGTTGGAGGCGGAGGCGCCGGCTGTGCCGCGGCGTTGCACGCGCACGGCGCCGGTTCCCAGGTCATTCTCGCCACCAAGCTCCGTCTGGGCGATTCAAACAGCGTGATGGCCCAGGGTGGCATGCAGATTTCGGTCGCTCCGGAGGATTCGCCGGTCACGCATTTCATCGATACCCTCAAGGGCGGTCACATGCAAAACGACCATGCCCTGCTCAAGGCGATGGTGGAAGACGGACCCTCCATCGCGCAGTGGCTGATCGATCTCGGCGTGCTGTTCGACCGGCAGGCGGACGGCAATCTTCACGTGAAGAAGGGCGGCGGCAGCTCGAAGCCCCGTCTCCTGACCTGTTCCGACTACACCGGGCTCGAAATCATGCGGGTGTTGAAGGACGAGGTGATCAATCAGAAGATTCAATTACTCGAATTCTGCGCGGCAGTCGAATTGCTCAGCGATGACGAGGGCCGCTGCACGGGGGCGGTGTTCAAGGATCTCGATAACCACCGCACGGTCGTGGTTGCGGCCAAGTCCGTAATTCTCGCCACGGGCGGGATCGGGCGTCTGCACATCCAGGGGTTCCCCACGAGCAATCATTACGGAGCCACCGGCGACGGACTCTGTCTGGCCTATCGGATGGGGGCCAGGCTTGCGCATGTCGACACATTCCAATATCACCCGTCCGGCGCCGTATATCCCGAGCAGCTGATCGGAGCCCTGGTGACGGAAGGCATCAGGTCCGAAGGCGGCCATCTCGTCAACGCCAAGGGCGAACGATTCGTAAACGAGCTCGATACGCGCGACGTCGTGTCGTCCTCCATTATCCGCGAATGCGAAGAAGGCCGCGGCATTCGCACGATGTCGGGCCGTGTGGGAGTCTGGCTCGATACTCCGCTGTTGGACGCGGAGCATGGACCCGGAACGATGGAGAAACATTTTCCGGCGATGATGCTGCAGTTCGAGCGATTCGGCATCGACATCAGCAAGGATCCTGTTCTGATCTATCCCACGCTGCATTATCAGAACGGCGGGGTAAAGATCGACACGAATTCGGAGACCGACGTGCACAACCTCTTCGTCGCGGGCGAAGCTTCCGGCGGTCTCCATGGACGCAACCGCTTGATGGGAAATTCACTGTTGGACTTGATGGTATTCGGCAAGCGGTCCGGTCTCACGGCCGCGTCCCGCGCCGGCTCGATGAAGCAAGGAAAGTTGACGCTGAAACACCTGCAACGGTTTCGGGCCGAAGCCGGCAAACACGGAAATTCCAGCGGAGTTGTTTCGCCGATGGTGCTGCCGTCCTATACGAGAAAAACAGGGTAGCGCCGGCACACCGGAGTGATCCATGACGTGCTCGGCGTCAGCGTGACGGAAGGAGCGACATGAACGTTCATGAATTTCAGGCCAAGTCGATATTCGCCCAGTTTGGTGTCCCCGTGCCTCGGGGGAAGGAGATCACCTCCCCGGCCGCGGCGACGGCCTGGGCGGATGAACTCAATACGCCCATGTTCGTCGTCAAGGCGCAGATTCATGCGGGCGGCCGTGGAAAGGCCGGCGGCGTCAAGATTACGAAGGACAAGGGGGCGGTGGCGGGGCTGGCCAAGGAGCTGATCGGCAAGACGCTCGTGACGCATCAGACCGGGCCCAAAGGGCGGACCGTCCATCGGCTCTTGGTCGAAGAAGGGGCCAACATCGGCAAGGAATTGTATCTGAGCATTCTCGTCGACCGTGAGACCGGCCGGCCCACGTTTATCGCCAGCACGGAAGGCGGAATGGAAATCGAAGAAGTGGCGGAAAAGACGCCGGATAGGATCATCAAGGAATCCATCGACCCGGCTGCCGGATTTCAGGCGCACAACGGGCGCAATGTGGCCTATGCGCTGGGTCTCCATACCCTCGAGCCGGCTGTCATTACACCCTTCATCCAACTTCTCGGCAACCTGTATCGCTTGTTCATGGAGAAGCACGCCGCGTTGGTCGAGATCAACCCGCTGATCATCACGAAGGAAAAAACGTTGGTGGCCCTCGACGGCAAGGTGTCCTTCGACGACAACGGCCTGTTCAAGCATGAAGACGTGCAGAAGATGCGTGATTTGAACGAGGAAGAGCCGTTGGAGATCGAAGCAACGGCGAATAACCTCAACTACGTCAAACTCGACGGAAACATCGGCTGTATGGTCAACGGCGCCGGACTCGCGATGGCCACGATGGACGTCATCAAACTCGCCGGCAGCGAGCCCGCAAATTTCCTGGACGTCGGTGGCGGCGCGACCAAGGACACGGTGGCGGCGGGTTTCAGGATCCTGCTCAAGGATCCGAACGTGAAAGGGATCTTCATCAATATTTTCGGGGGAATCGTCCGGTGCGAGCGGATCGCCCACGGGGTGATCGAAGCGGCGAAGGAAGTCAAGATCACGGTCCCCTTGGTCGTGCGCCTGCAGGGGACCAACGCGGAAGAAGGACGAAAGCTTCTGGCGGAATCGGGTCTGAAGCTGGACGTGGCCAATGATTTATGGGAGGCCGCCCAAAAGATCGTCCAGTTGACGGGAAAGGCCGCGTGACGAGAGAAAAAGGCAGGGGCGATTGCTTGCCGGTCGGCTGGAAACGGGAACCTATCACGGGACAGCGACACGAACGGTCTGGATACAAGCGGATCGGATTCGTCTTTTAACAGGACGCTGGAATGTATTGGACGACGGGAATACTCGCGCTGCTCATCCTGACTCTGTCCGGATGCATGATGGTACGGGAGGGCAAGGTCAAGCCGCCGGCGCAGTGGCCTCCCCAACAGGCCCAACCGCAAAAGAAATCCATCGGATTGATCGTGACCGGGGCATTGGATCCCAAGGGGCTCACCCAGATGCCGCGCATGGAAACGGTGGAATCGGTGAGACGCCAGGCCTTTAAAGCCTATTCTGAGTCGGGCTTGTTTTCGGAGGTCGTCACGTCGGGAGAGCCGACGGACGTGAGGGCCGACGTCTCCGTCATCGAGGAGGAGGGCAGCGGTCCGGGGGTATGGGCGTATCTGTCGGCGTTGACGTTTGCGATGATCCCGGGATACGTGTCCGAGCAATTGATCGTCTCGACGAGTTTTTCAGACCGTCAGAAGCGGTCGCTCGACAGTGTGGAGCAAAATGAAGAACTGGGATTTTGGATGCAGTTCTTTTTGCTCTTTGCGATGCCGTTTACCGAATCCACCGCCTCGGTCAGTCAGTCGGTGCACTACGACATGCATCGGGCTACCATCCAGGAAGCCCACAGCAAGGGCATCTTTTAGCAACCAGACACCGGACAAGAGGATTACTCCATGTCAATTCTCGTGAATAAGGCCACGCGCGTAGTGGTGCAGGGGATCACGGGCAAGGAAGGGTCGTTTCATGCGACCCAGTGCAAGGCATACGGAACGCAGATTGTCGCGGGGGTGACACCGGGCAAAGCCGGCCAGGAAGTCGAGGGCATCCCAGTGTTCAATACAGTGTCCGACGCGGTCAAGAAGACCGAGTGCGACACGTCGCTGATCTTCGTGCCTCCTCCGTTCTGCGCCGATGCCATTCTCGAGGCGGCGGATGCCGGGGTGAAATTGATCATTTGCATCACCGAGGGCATCCCCGTGAACGACATGGTCAAGGTCAAGCGCGCCCTCCATGGCAGGGATGTCCGTTTGATCGGGCCGAACTGCCCGGGAGTCATCACCGTCGACGAGGCGAAAATCGGCATCATGCCGGGCTTCATCCATAAAAAGGGCATCGTGGGCGTGGTTTCTCGGAGCGGCACCCTAACGTATGAAGCCGTGCATCAACTGTCGACCCTCGGCCTCGGTGAAACCACGTGCGTGGGTATCGGCGGAGATCCGGTCAACGGCACGGGTTTTGTCGACGTGCTGCCGCTGTTCGAGAAGGATCCAGAGACACAGGCGATCGTCATGATCGGTGAAATCGGGGGAGATGCCGAAGAAAAGGCGGCGGAATTCATCAGAAAGCACGTCAAGAAACCCGTGGTCAGTTTTATCGCCGGGATTACGGCCCCTCCAGGACGCCGGATGGGTCATGCAGGCGCGATTATCTCGGGAGGGAAGGGAACCGCCACGGAAAAGATGAAAGCTCTGGAGCAGGCCGGTGTGAAGGTGGTGAAGAATCCCGCCGAGATCGGCAACGCGGTCAAGAAGGCGTTGGGCAAGTAGCCACGCCGAATCCGCCGCGCGATTCGGTCCACTCGTCGCCACGGAGGATGTTATGATCGGTCGATTCGCGGGTGCCATTCCGACCACGCTCCTGATCGGCGCGGTGCTCATGGCCGCGCCGGTTTTCGCCGCGTCGCAGACCACGCTGATTTGGCACGGCCATGCGGCATTCGAAGTCCGGACGCCATCCGGCGCCGTCATCCTCATTGATCCCTGGCTGGCGAATCCCGTCAATCCCCTTGCCAAAGACAAACAGGATCCTCTCGAGCAGATCGCCAAGGCCGATTACATTTTGATCACGCACGGCCATTTCGACCACGTCGGTGACGCCGTGGCCATCGCCAAGAAAACCGGAGCGAGACTCGTCGCGAACTTCGAACTGGGGACCAACCTCGTCAAGTTGCAGGGCTTTCCCAAGGACCAACTGGGCTTCGATACCTTAATGAACCCCGGGGGGGAGATTCGGATTGCAAACGGGGAAGTACTGGTCGCGATGACGCCGGCCGTGCACTCCAGCGGAATGGGCAATCCGATGGCGAATGAACAGGAACCTGATCTCGTCTATGGGGGGAATCCCGGAGGCTTTGTGCTCAAGATCGACGGGGGGCCGACGCTGTACCATTCCGGAGATACGGCCTATTTCAAAGACATGGAAGTCATCGGCGAACAATATGCTCCGGACATCGCGTTGGTGAACATCGGAGGCCATTTCGGCATGGAACCGGCCATGGCTGCCAGAGCAGTGGCCAGTGTCAAGGCGAAGACGGCCATCGCGCATCATTACGGCACGTTTCCCGTATTGACCCAGGACACCAACGGCTTTGCCGTTGCGCTGAAGAAGCGGGGCATTCGGCTTCAGAAAATGGCGCCAGGCGGTTCGGTCACATTCGACGGAAAAGCCGTGGTCACGGCCGGTCGCTGACGGCCTACGCTGGTTCTTTTCCTGATCGCGCAGTCGTCTCCAGCCACGGTTAATCGCCGCGTTAGCGGCCGTCTACTTCGTTTCCAGCCCTGAAAGCAAGGCATCGGCCCATTGCCAAGGGGAACCCTCGTCCTCGTGCTTGCAATAGACGAAACAGTCTTCGCCTTGGCCCACGGCTTCCGCGATGCGGCGGGCCCATGCCTGTAGGGCCTCCGGTCCGTACGTCGTCCGGCGAAGGCGGACATACCAGAAGTCGGCCGTGTGATGCCATTGTGCCGGGCTGTCGTCCGTATCCGCGGCCACCCAGGACACGTTGAAGTGTTTGAGGAGTGACTCGATCGACGGTTGATTCCAGGATGTGTGCCGAAACTCGACCGCCCAGCGAATCGTTGTCGGCAGCCGTTCCAGGAAACGGCCAAGACGGTCCTCGTCACGGCTGAAATTAGGGGGTAACTGGATCAGCAACGGACCCAAACGGTTCTGCTGTAGCAATGGCTTGAGTCGATCGAGCATCACCCCGACGAGGGGAACGCTCTCTGGCTTGAGCCGGTATTGATGCGTAATCTGCCGGTGAACTTTCGGGGCGAACAAAAAGTCGGAAGGGGTTGACGCAATCCATCGCTGGACCATGGATTCCGCGGGAATTCGATACCAGGTCCCGTCTAACTCAACGGTGCGATAGCGAGTGGCGTAGTAGCCCAGAAATTCAGTTTGCTTGAGCCCGGGAGGATAGAATCGATCAACGCCTTGCCATGGCTTGTAGGAATAGCCCGACAATCCGATGTAGCTGTGCGCGTCTTGTGGCTTCTGCACGGTATAAGCTCCCCGACGTGATGTCTGTGTAGATCTGCCAAGAACCGGCAGCGTCTTACAGCGCGATGCCCCAGATGCGCTTGGCGAGTAGCCCGATCCCGTAACTGACACTCACGGCCACCGTGATGATCGCCAGATTCAGCAGTATCCGACGCGTGATATCCATGCCGGACAGAAACGACAGGATGGTTGAGATGATCACGACCATGAGGCCGGCGGTGATCACGGAAAACACAGCCGTATCCGCGCCGAGCAGCACCGGGAACACGGGGATGGTCGCACCAATGAGATAGGCGATGCCCACGAAGGCCGCGGACGCGAGCGGCGGTTCGGCCATCACCGTCGATTCGGAGATTTCCCCCAGAAATCTTTTCTTGGCGCTCTCCGTCGCTCTGACCTCCTGTTCGGAATTGAGCGCCAGGAAGGCCCCTGCCGCCATCGAGAGCGCACCGGCCACCGCGGTCGTCGACGAGGCGATCAGCACGAGCGAGGCGCTGCCAAAAGCTCCGAAAAATCCGCTGACGGCGCCAAGAATTTCGACCAGCCCGTCATTGAGGCCCAAGAAAATGTTGCGGATCTTCTCGGCGTTGATCTTTCGTTCGGTCAGACTGGTCACCAGCACGTCCTCATGTTTGAATTCGTCCATCAGAATGTCGTGGAGAGCCGCCCCCAGCGATTGGCCATGAAACTGCGTCCAGAGCGTCAGATACTTCCGAACTCCGTGGACTTCTATCGCTTCCAACACCAGATGCACGGCGGTCACTCCGAAGAGGCGGCAGGTAAGGGTGAGAAGCCGCAGCTTGATGGATCGGCGCACATCGAGGTGTTCGATATCCATGGCGAAGAAGCGTTTCCAGAAAGCCAGATGGTCGACTTCGACCGCAATCAGCGCATCAAGAATCCGTTGTGCGTCAGGGTCGCGCGTGATGTCACGCAACTTGCGATAGAGTGAGAGATCGAACAGTTCGTCCAGGATCAGAGTTCTGGCCAGGGAGAGATCGTGCGAAACGCGGGGGTCTGTCATGGGGAGTGAATACCGGTTGCCGGATGATTATAGCGAATAGCCCCCCACACCGTCGACAGACCGTGAGCGCTGCAAGGATGAAACGTCTATTCCTGCGGTTTTCTTGACGAAGTCGCCGTACTACGATAGAAAACTTGAAGAGAACGGTCGGAACCGCCACGAAAGGCTTCACGACGATGCACCGCGCCCCCAGACGATCCCGCACCCTGATCAGGATCCAGGCAGAGTTCCAAGGCATCTCGGAAGATGCGTCGATCAAAGGAAAGGGGTATACGCTCGATCTGAATATCAACGGATGCAGGATTGAAAGCAACACCTCCGTGCCTCGGGGAAGTTATATACGGTTGAGACTGGCCATTCCCAAAGCTCCACACCCGGTGGAAATCGGCATGGCCCGAGTTCGATGGGTGCAAACCGGATCATTCGGAGTCGAGTTCATCCAGCGGTCAGCGGAGGACCTCCCGTACATCAGTCGAGCGACGACAGAGAGCAGCCGGGAGGTGACTGTTCAGGCGCTGCAGCCAAAGTCGGGAAAGGCTCCTTGCACGGTCCTCGTCGTGGAGGATGATCCGGACGTGCTGCATTTGTGTGCCAAGACACTCGAGGGTGTGGACTGCAAGGTCCTTAAAGCCTCGGGGAGCTCGGAAGCATTACAAATCTGCAGCACCCACAGTGGAGCGATTCATCTCCTCCTGGTCGATTTGGTTCTACGCCCGCCGGTGTTGCAACTGATGTCGGGACATGAACAGTATCCACGCGTTCATGGCTCTGATCTCATCGAGCATATTCTCCGAATCAGGAAGAAGTGCCATGTGGTCTTCATGTCGGGTCATGATGAGACGGCGCTGAGGGCGCTCGGTATCGAAGTCGGTGGCGCCTTGTGTCTCCAGAAGCCATTCAGCCGCGAGGATTTACTGATGGCGATCAATCAAGCCATGGCGGGACCGCCCATGGTCTCCAAGGCTCCTCATTCGGGGGCGGTCAAGCGGGCCGTCAACGCAAGGTAACGTCGGTTCCCCTCTCAAATTCTTCCCTTCGGCGAGGGCGCAGCCTCCGCCATCTTGGACGACGGTGTCCTCATTCAGTGATCTGTTGGACCGTATCGGCGTTCGATTTTCTGAATTGCGATCCGCACGCACGTCGGCGTGATGACTGGAAAAACGGAGCGTAGAAGACGCCCTCGGAAGACTGAGGTGTGGGCTTGTCGATCGACGGCCGGATCGCACACCAAACCCTTGGATGTTCCTCATCCGCTCGGCCGGCACCCGTTGATCCGAGGCTCCGGTCAACCGATTAGGAAATACGCGCCAAGACCGGCGACCGTAAGCAGGACGATGCCCAGCATCGCCTTTTCATGGCCGCAGAGGCCTTCTTGTGCCTTACAAACTGCGAGGGAGCACATGACTGACATGAGTCGTCCCTCCTTCGGTGATGATTCAGGCTATACACCGGCCTGCTGGCGAGTCAACCCCGGCATTTGGAAGGGGTCGTTGAGGTTCGGCGGTATGACCGATCGGCATCACTATTTAAATCGGTAACCCAACATCACGCCGGCTTGCACCATTTTGGCGTCGGGATCTTCAAAGCCGACCGATCGGAAAAACACCCCGACGGTGAAGTTGAACAGCCGAAGGCCGGCGTCCGCCGTCACACCTATCCGTGACGTAGGGTTCGGCGCGACATTTGCCGTCGCGGCAAAGGGCATCAGCACTCCGATCTTCGCATAGCAATGCTCGTATTCGGCCCCTCCGCCGACTGCTGCATAAGGAAAATTAATGGAGGTCCAGGAGTTCACTGCGTTTTCCCGACTCCAATGCTCATAACCCAGACCGGCAAACGGATACAGTTCCAATTTCTCCGTCGGGCGAAAGCCATAGCGGAGGTCGGCGTAAAATCGGCGTCCTTCATTGGGAATAATCCCTGCGTCGTCGTCCAATTTTTCCCCCAACCACCAGTTCTCGAAGTTGAAACCAACCCCCAGGCGATCGAAACGCGCCAAGGCATTGATCCCCAGCGCGACAAGGGATTTGTGTCCCCCGACGCCTTCTAACTGGTCCCAGGCAATCGTGCCTCCTTTGGCATAGGGTTCAAGTTCGATCTCGGCCGGCCCCACAGTAAAGGCCTGAGCGGTTTCCCAGGGTTGCATGGCCAAAAGGCAGACAACCACGATCCCCAAAGCTCGCGCGATCATGAGCATCCTTTCCTATCACGATGAGGTGGTGAGTCACGGAATAGGCTGACGGGAAGGTTGAACAGAATAAATGGTGAATCCTTTCGAATTCCTTCAAGGATCCATATAGATACAGGACCGGCGGTGCGCCGATCCATAACAATTTTCATCGGCCGGAAGTCTTTGAATTGCTTGTCGATATCGGTGCGCTTTTGAAGTTGTAGTTCCCGGAACATTTTGTGCTCGAACGACCATCTGGATTACTTTGACGGGCGAATCCGCCTGCATGCGTGCGAGGGTTGGATGGCCGATGAGCAGGGCGCTAAAGGCTTCTCTTACGATCCGCTGATATGCTCAAGTCAGCCGGGTATGACGTTTTGGAATCGTGTGATGGGTTGGATGCGCTGGACCATTTGAGGAACATGCCGTCGCCGCCCGCACTTGTTCTCACCGATGTCATGATGCCACGGATGACCGGTCCTCAGCTCGCTGTTCAGATCGAGGCCATGATGCCGGGCGTTCGGTTGCTGTATATGTCGGGGTACTCGGATCAGATCTTGGGGCCGTTGGACGGTACGTTGCGGTCCTTCATTGCCAAACCTTTTCGGCGTCAGCACCTGATTCTCCGGATCCGAGAGGCGCTGCTAGGGAGAAGTGAGCCCGCGTAAAGCCGAACGGCCGCTGGCGGGACCATACACCGGCAAGCTGCGGACCGACGAGGGGGACTATCGGCAATTGGGCGGGGGACTGTTTCCGAAGACCTGTTTGAGGTTCGTCCACCGCTCGAATTCGCTGGGTGAGAGATCGCGGGCTCCCAGGCTGCTCGATTTCGTCGACAGCTTGACCCATTCCTCGTACATGGCACATTCCTCGGCCGAAGCGGCGGGAATCCGGGATTGCGTGTCCCTCATGGGTTTGACGTTCTCTCCGGGAGCCGACCCTTTCGAATTGAACTCCGGCGATTCGGGAATCGTGCTGAAGCCTTCCCGATTCGATTCCTGTAGCGGCTGGCAACCGGCACGAGGGGTGTCGGTATAGACGTCGCCCGGGCACACATACAAAGCCGCTGCAACCACGATGGCGTCCAGCATGGATCCCTCCCTTAGTCGGAACTCTGTGTTCCATCACCCTAGCATGGGTCGTTTAATCCCGAAAGCAAAACGAGGGTTTTGCAGAGAGGGGCACGAGTGGTTAGCAGCCCATTCCAACGCGTGTCCCGTCACCGTTCCATGGTCAGTACCACACGGAAACGGGCTTGTCCGCTTATCATACGGTCATAGGCGGCCGACGCCTGTTCAAACGGAAACGTCTCAATCATCGGACGAATGCCCGTCAGGGCGGAGAACTTCAGCGTATCTTCCGAGTCGCGAGCCGTGCCCGACGGCCATCCTTGCACGGAACGCCTGGCTCCAATCAGTTGGATCGGTGTCACGGTAATGGGATCCGCGGCAGCTCCCACGACGAGCAATTTCCCGCCGACTGCGAGTCCATCGATCAGTTCCGACATGGCCCGGCTGTTCGGTGCGGTTGCGAGAATGACGGAAGCGCCCCCCATCTTGGCTAATTCACCTGCCGCGTTGACGGTTCCTCCGTCAAGGTAGTGCGAGGCTCCGAGTTTCAAGGCCAGGGCTTCCTTGTCCTTGCCGCGGCCGACGGCCACCGTGCGAAAGCCCATCTTGCTTGCGAATTGAATGCCGAGGTGGCCAAGGCCGCCGAGTCCCTGCACGGCTACGATATCGCCGGCGATGGCTCCGCTGTGACGGAGACTATTGAACGTGGTGACTCCCGCGCAGAGGAGCGGGGCGGCTTCTGCAGGAGAAAGTCCGTCGGGGATTGCAGCCACGGCTTCGCTACGGGCGATCATGAATTGGGCATATCCGCCGTCGCTCATGAATCCGGTGACAATAAAATTCTGGCACCCCATGAAATCGCCTCGACGACAGGGCGTACAGCGACCGCAATGGCCGCCGTGCCAACCCACGCCGACCCGTTGGCCCTTCGTCCACTCCGTGACGTCGGCTCCCACGGCGTCGATCACTCCGGCAATCTCATGGCCGGTCACCCGCGGATATTGCAGCCCGGGCCAATGCCCTTCCTTGACGAAGACGTCGCTATGGCAAACGCCGCAGGCTTGGATTTTGATACGGACGGTGTTGGGCGTCGGTTCCGGGACATTTCGGCTTACGACTTCGAATCGGCCTCCCGGACTGTTGATTTGTATCGCGGTCATCTGAGCCATGTTCGATCTCCTTGATGGGATGCGAAGGAATACTTCGAGCCTAGATGATTGGATCTTTCAGCGCAAGACGCGATATGGTTGACGAACGAAGTTGAGCCGGGAGGAGTGATGAAAAGCGAGTCTGTGTTTCAGAGGGATCGTTATCCGACCGGATTGATGCTGGGACTCGGTATGTATGCGATGATGAGCGTGGCATGTGCTGAGCATCCCCCTCAACCTCCTTTCTCAGCTCTACCACAATCCCGGTTGGTCGATCTGACCCATCCCTTCGGTAGCGAGACGATCGTGTGGCCCACCGAGCAGGACATCAAAGTGATCGTGCAGCACGCAGAGGATATGCCGGGTGGGTATTACTACGCCTCCAATCGCTTGGAACTTCCGGAACACGGCGGCACCCACATGGATGCACCCATACATTTTGCCAGGGGAACACAGACGCTGGATCAGATTCCAATCGATCGCCTCGTGGGTGGCGCGGTTCGCATCGATGTCGCCGATCAATGTGCCAACGACCGCGACTACCGCGTCGAGATCCGGGACCTTGAGCGATGGGAGTCAAGGCATGGCCGGATACCGGTTCATGCGATCGTGTTGCTGGATACGGGATTTGGACGATTGTGGCCGGCGAGACAACAGTATCTCGGGACGGAGTTGAGGGGGGCAGAGGGGGTGGACGCGCTGCATTTTCCCGGCTTACATCCCGATGCGGCGGTTTGGCTGGTGCGTGAGCGACAGGTTAAAGCCGTCGGCATCGATACCGCGTCGATCGACTACGGTCGATCAACCAAGTTTGAGACGCATGTCGCGCTGCTCTCTCACAATGTGCCGGTGTTCGAAAATCTCGCCGACCTCAGCGGACTTCCCAATCATGGATTCGACGTGATTGCGTTACCGATGAAAATCGCCGGCGGTACCGGAGGACCACTGCGGATCATTGCCATTGTGCCAGAGCCGAGATGACCCAGCGGGAGATTCTTGGAGTGAGCATGAGAGCAGAGCCAGATACAGCTCAGGTACCAAAAACATCGAAGGCCACCTCGGTTGAGGTGGCCTTCGATATGTGGCATCTCGCGAACGGACTACCCGCGATCAGGTCCCCATTTCCCAGGATGCCAGATACTTCTTCTGCTCCGTCGTCAGCGTGTCGATCTCCACGCCCATGCCCGCGAGCTTCAAGCGAGCGATCTCTTTGTCGATGGCCGGTGGAACCGGATAGACTTTTTTCTCCAGCATCTTATAGTGCTTGACGAGGTACTCCGCGCCGAGCGCCTGATTCGCGAAGCTCATATCCATGACGCTCGACGGATGGCCTTCGGCCGTCGCCAGGTTTACGAGCCGCCCTTCACCGAGCAGGCTGACTCGGTTTCCGTTCTTCTTGAAGGTGAACTCTTCGACGCCGGTCCGCACGATGCGGCGCTTCTTGGCCAGCTTCTCCAAAGCCGGAATGTCCAACTCCACGTTGAAGTGGCCGCTGTTGCAGACGATCGCGCCGTCCTTCATGACGGCGAAGTGTTCCCCTCGAATGACATGGAGATTTCCCGTGACGGTCACGAAGAAATCACCGATCGGAGCAGCCTGTTCCATCGGCATGACCCGGAATCCGTCCATAACCGCTTCGAGTCCCTTCAACGGATCGATCTCGGTCACGATGACATCGGCTCCCATTCCCTTGGCTCGCATGGCGATTCCGCGCCCGCACCAGCCGTAGCCGACCACGACGACCACCGAGCCGCAGATGAGCCGGTTGGTCGCGCGCACAATGCCGTCCATCGTCGATTGCCCGGTGCCGTAGCGGTTGTCGAACATGTGCTTGGTGTCGGCGTCGTTGACCGAAATAACGGGGAACTTCAGCACCTTTTTCTCCGCCATGCTTCGCAGACGGATCACGCCGGTGGTGGTTTCTTCGGTGCCGCCGATCACGTTCCGAAGGAGGTCCTTCCGCTTGGAATGGAGGTGCGACACGACGTCGGCTCCGTCGTCCATCGTCACGTGGGGGCGATGGGCGATGGCCGATTCAATGTGACGATAGTAGGTCGCGTTGTCCTCGCCCTTGATGGCGAAGGTTGGAATGCCCTCGTGCTGAACCAGGGCGGCGGCGACGTCATCCTGGGTGCTGAGAGGATTGGAGGCACAGAGGCGCACATCCGCTCCCCCCGCCTTCAAGGTGATGGCCAGGTTCGCCGTTTCCGTCGTGACGTGCAGACAGGCGGTCACGCGGACACCCTTGAGCGGCTGCTGCCGTTTAAACCGCTTTCTGATGAGCCGCAACACGGGCATGGTCACTTCGGCCCATTCGATTTTGAGTCTGCCCTGGTCGGCCAGCTTGATATCTCTCACGTCGTAATCCACTGATATGCCTCCTCGTTAAACGTCACACATGACGCGTAAATCTGAATGATTCCAGAAAAAAGGGGACGGGTTGCGACCCGTCCCCTTCTGGTTCTGTGCCTAGCGCGAGTCCAAGTGCTACAGTCCTGCTTCTTTGCGCAGGACTTTCGCCTTGTCGGTCTTTTCCCAGGTAAACTCCGGTTCGCTCCGGCCGAAATGGCCGTAGGCGGCGGTTTTTCTGAAGATCGGACGACGAAGTTTCAGGTGCTCGATGATGCCGCGCGGGGTCATTGGGAAATGTTTGCGCACGAGCTTGTCGAGGTTGTCGACCGATACCTTCTCCGTGTTCTTCGTATCGACCAGGACGGAAACCGGATCGGCCACGCCGATCGCGTAAGCCAGTTGCACCTCGCACTTGTCGGCCAAGCCGGCCGCGACGAGGTTCTTGGCGATATAGCGCGCCATGTACGAGGCGGAGCGGTCGACCTTTGTGGGATCCTTCCCTGAAAATGCGCCGCCGCCGTGGCTGCCGTGTCCGCCGTAGGTATCCACGATGATCTTACGGCCCGTCAGACCCGTATCCCCCATCGGGCCGCCGACGACGAACCGGCCGGTGGGATTGATGTGATGCTTGACGCTGGTCGGATCGTAGAGGCCTTTCGGCATGATCGGCTTGATCACCTTCTCCATGATGCCGCGTTCGATCTGTTTGTTCGTGACATCGGGGCTGTGTTGAGTCGAGACGACGATCGTGTCGATACGAACCGGTTTTCCGTTCCGATATTCCACGGTGACTTGAGACTTGCCGTCCGGTCGCACCCACGGCAGGATATTCTTCTTGCGGACCTCGGCGAGGCGACGGGTGAGACGATGGGCCAGGACGATCGGCATCGGCATGAGTTCGGAAGTCTCGTTCGTCGCGTAGCCGAACATCAGCCCCTGGTCGCCGGCCCCTCCGGAGTCGACTCCCATGGCGATGTCGCCCGATTGTTGGTGGATGGCCGTCAGGACCGAGCACGTATTGCAGTCAAACCCCCATGACGCGTCGGTATAGCCGACGTCTTTAATCACGTCACGGATGATATCGGGAATTTCCACGTAGGCCTTGGTCGAAATTTCGCCGGCCACGAACGCGATTCCGGTCGTCAGGATCGTTTCGCATGCCACGCGGGAAAATTTATCCTGGGCGATGATGGCGTCCAGGATCCCGTCGGAAATCTGATCGGCGATCTTGTCGGGGTGGCCTTCCGTCACGGACTCCGACGTAAACAAATAATTGTTTCTCATGGGCTCCTCAAATTCGGTGGACGATTGTCCGGCCTCTACCGTGTATTCAGCGCGGCTTGACCGGCAATTGCGTAGTTCTTGCGATAGTAGCGGAGAGAGGGTGGGGTTGTCTATCTATTCGATAGTATGGATGCGCACGCAATAGTGGTAGCGAGGCCCACCGGAATGCTCCACGCTCGCTTGACACTACTTTTCGGGCACTTGTAAGATGGCGCTTTCGAGGCCTTCCTCCCTTGGTTGTATCAAAGGACCTATCGCCAGTGACGGTATCTCCTTCCGGCCTGTAATCGTCCTTGTCAATCGGTGACGGCGCCCGGGGCCAGAAGATTGCGTGTCTGGTGTAGAGAAATGGAATTTGTCAGACCATGAACGGTCAGCCTGACGCGACCGCCGAGCGCGAAACGCCCCGCAATCCCGCTCCTGGGCTTGGCTGGGAAGAATTCTCCCGCGAACTCGTGGAATTCTTCGCCTCGATCAAGCTGGCGATGTTTCTCTTCCTCTTCATCGCCGTTACCGCCACCATCGGGACGGTCATCCAACAGGGAGAACGACCCGAGACCTACATTCAAGAGTACGGCGAGAACGCCTACCGGTGGTTTCTACGGTTGGGCATCACGGATGTCTATCATACGTGGTGGTTTACCAGCCTGCTGGGATTGCTGTGCGTCAATTCCCTGACGTGCTTCTATAAGCGATTTCCCTCGGTGTGGCGGTCGATGAAGCAGGACAAGGTCAGCGTGTCGATGGCCTTCGTCAAAGGCATGAAGCAACAGGCCGAGATTCCCGTCCGTGGCGACAAGGAAGCGGTCGCCCAGTCGCTGGCCCAGCATTTTATCGAGCGAGGCTACCGCGTCTTGGCGAAGAATGAGGCGGGAGAAGTCACGGTATACGCCACCAAGGGCGTGCTCGGGCGCGTCGGTGCCCATATGGCACACTTGAGTGCGACGGTGATCGTCGTGGGCGGTCTGCTGGGCAGCTACTACGGATTTCAGGAGTTCGGCGTCTGTCTGGAGGGACAGACGTATCACATTCCACGCGGAGACTTCGATCTCAAAGTCGATAAGTTCTGGATCGACTATCACGAGAATGGGGCCGTGAAGTCCTACAACAGCACCCTGACCGTCATCGAAGGCGGTAGGCCTCAGTTGACCAAGACGATTACCGTGAACGATCCCCTCGTCTATAAAGGCATCTGGTTCTACCAGTCCAGTTACGGGGACGCCTGGGATCAGATCGAGATCGCACGGCTCAATATCAAGGACAAAGAGTCGGATAAAATCATCAAAACGGTCGACCTCGAATGGCAGAAAGAGCAGGCGATCGACGAGCTGAAATTGAAGCTGGCGCTTACGGACTTCGTCGCCGATTTTGCCTTCAACTCGACCGAGAAGAAGGTCTATTCCAAGACCGTCGAACATGCCAATCCGGCGATCAAATTGACCGTCAACGAGCGGAGCACCGTGGACGCCACTCCGTGGATCTTCTATCAATTCCCCGACCTCTTCGACATCAAGGATTCAAAGTACCAGTTTGAATTGATCGGCTATAAACCGAAGAAATACACCGGGCTTCAGATCGCCAAGAATCCCGGCATCAACATCGTCTGGCTCGGTTCCACCATGATCGTGGTCGGCATCACGCTGTCGTCCTTCATCTACCACCGACGGTTGTGGACGAAGATCGTCTCGTCCGAGCAGGGCTCGACCGTGCATTTGGGCGGAACGACGCACAAGAGCCAGATCGATTTTCAGAAGGAATTCCGTAAGCTTACGGAAAAAATCCGTACGTTCTGATCTGCGACGGGGAGGTAGTCAAACGGCTGCTTTCTTGGGTATCATGACTGATGCTGGGCAAGACCGCCGCAAGTTGATTCGCAAGTTGATCCGAGAGACGGAGGCTGCATGGTCCGATCACTTTTTCTGTTCGACATGACGTTCTGGTTGTATCTGGCGGCGTTGACGCTGTATGTCGCATATCTCTTCGCCAGGCGGCCTGCCATGGCGTTGGCTCCCGCAGGCCATCCGTCCGAGGATTTCGAGGAACGGGACGGCGCCTGGGCGACGCAGTTGGGTCAGGTCGCCACGCTGGTCACCATCTTCGGATGGCTCGTGAATACCGGGGCGTTGCTGACCCGGGCGTTTGAACGGCTGGAACATTCCGGCACGTTCGCACCCTGGTCCAATCAGTTTGAAGCCATGGCCTATGTGTCATGGGCCATCATCCTGGGCTACGTGTTATTGGAGGTGCGATACAAGATCAAGGCGATCGGCGCATTCGTCGTCGGAATCGGATTCATTGCGATGGGCGCGGCGTCGCTGTTGCCGTATCGCTACCAGACGGCCGAACCCCTCGTCCCGGCCCTCAACAGTTATTGGATTTACATTCATGTCTCCGTCACGCTGACGAGCTATGCGGCGTTTGCCATGGCGGGAGGACTCGGGTTGATGTATCTGTTCAAAGAGCGGGCGGAGCTCCGGGGAAGCCAATCCCGCTTTTACGCGGCGTTTCCCGAGTTGGAGACCATCGATGAATTGGGCTACAAGGCCATCATGATCGGGTTCCCGTTACTGGCCTTCGGCATCATCCTCGGCGCCATGTGGGCCAACTATGCTTGGGGCGGCTACTGGAGTTGGGATCCGAAAGAAACCTGGTCGTTGATTGTGTGGCTCATCTATGGCGCGTACATTCATGCCCGCATGACCCGAGGATGGGAAGGACGACGAGCCGCGATCTATGCGGTCTTCGGGTTCCTCATGGTGATCTTCTGTTTTTGGGGGGTGAACTTCCTCTTGTCGGGATTGCACGCCTACGCGTAGCAACGGGACGCTAGTCCCGGCCGCCGGCGCCAAGTTCGTTTGCCTGCTCTTCATTGTGCCGGATGTCGGCTCACCGTCAAGACGGCTGCGCGTGCCGGGTCGGTGAGTCACGGAGGGATGCCCTTGCTTGATCAATCCATGCCTGTCTCGACGAGCAAACCCGGCCCCACTCGGCTGCTGATTCTGATCGCCGGAACGGTGATTCTGGTTTTGACGTTCGCCATCGTCTGGCTCCAGAGTGCAAAGTACGAACCGCTGGCCGTGGGCAAATCGGCTCCGGACTTCGCGTTGTCCGATCTCAACGATAAATCCTATCGGTTGTCGGACTTTCGCGGAAAGGTCGTGTTCTTGAATTTCTGGGCGACGTGGTGCAAACCGTGCCGGGAAGAAATGCCGTCAATGGAGATCCTTAACAAGAACTTCGAGAAGGACGGGCTGGTTATTCTCGCGGTGAGCATTGATCGCGTGACGACGACGAAGGAGATTCCTCCGTTCGTGAAGGGACTGAATCTGACTTTTCCCGTGTTGATCGATTCCTGGGGCAAGACTGACAAGCCGTACAAGCGGATGGGAGTGCCCGAAACGTTTATCATCGACCAGGAGGGCATCATTCGGGAAATCGTGATTGGGCCCAGAGACTGGACGAGATTGGACAGCCTGCAGATATTGACCAAGTTGCTGAACGTCACCCCAAAGGCTGCGACCATCGGGCCGGCCGGATTGACGATTGTGAAGGGATGAAACGCATTGCCTTGCAGGTAGGTCTCGTGGTGCTGGCGTTTGCCGGAGCCGGACCCCTGTGGTCCGATGCGGGCCCGGTTGTTCCGGTTGCCAAGCGCAGTCTGGTCAAGCCAGGGGACACGGCGCCGAACTTTCAGTTGCGGGATCTCGAGGGCCGGATGATGTCGTTGTCGGACCTGCGTGGTAAAGTGGTGCTCATCAATTTTTGGGCGACGTGGTGCGGCCCATGCCGGGTGGAAATGCCCGCCATGGAACAACTTTATCGGGACTATTCCAGGAATGACTTCGAAATTCTGGCCGTGTCCACCGATCCCCAGGGCGTGGCCGTCACCAGGCCGTTCCAGCAGGAAAATCGGTTGACGTTCCCCATTTTGCACGACGCCGAATATCGCATCGGGCTCGTCTACGGCGCGCGCAGCCTCCCCATGACATTTATGGTCGATCGCCAAGGGGTCGTGCGCCATCAAATCTTCGGCGCGCGTGACTGGGCCGCCCCGGAGGCCCATCAACTGATCGACCTGTTGCTGAAGACATAGGCAGGCCGACCTTGTCCCAGTCGATGTCCAATATCTCGCTGATCGCGGCATTTTCCGCCGGGCTGTTGTCCTTCGTGTCGCCCTGCGTGTTGCCGCTCGTTCCTTCCTACATTTCTTACATCACGGGGTTGTCGATCGAGGAACTGACCGATGCCGGCACACGATCTCGCTTTCGATCGGAGATCGTGGCCAACGCGCTGTTGTTCATCGCGGGATTTTCGGCCGTCTTTATCGCGTTCGGCGCATCCGCCAGCTTCGTCGGCCAACTATTGATCACCTATCAGGACCACATCCGTCGCATCGGCGGCGTGTTGATCGTCATTTTCGGCCTCTATCTGCTCGGAATCTTGAACATCAATTTTCTTCAGATGGAGCATCGATTCCAGTTTCGCAATCGGCCGGTCGGCTATGCCGGCTCCTTTCTGATCGGGATTGCCTTCGCGGCCGGATGGACTCCTTGCGTCGGACCGGTGCTCGGCACGATCCTTCTGTATGCGAGCACCACCGATTCGCTGATGACCGGAGTCTTGCTGTTGACCAGCTATTCCTTGGGGTTAGGACTTCCCTTGTTTCTGACGGCCCTCGGCGTCGACCGGTTCCTTGCATACTTCAAGCAGGCTCGTGCCTACCTCTGGGGAGTGTCGACCGTGAGCGGCGTGCTGTTGGTGGTCGTGGGCATTATGATCTATGCGAACTCGCTGACCATGATCACCAGCTTCCTGGAGCGGTACGGCATCGGCTGGTATCTCGGCCAGTGACGTGATGTTGAAAAAGTCCTTCAGCATCGTTCTCACGTCGCTCATTGCGGCCGACCGCGGAACGAAGCGTCTCGGCGCTTCGGGGATTCCTGTTTCTTCATAAGGCCTGCCTGAACGTTTCAAGGGGCTATCCTTCCCTCACTATCACCTCTTATCGGCAAGACCCCCTGAGGGCCTTGTGCGTCCGCTCGGAGAATTCTCAGGGCGCGTCACGAGTTTTCGGGCTGGCGGAACAGCTTGTTCAGCGAGCGAGGAGCCGAAGCATACGTTGTTCGGTGAGTGAGGACGACGCAAGACCGGGGCTATTCACCGCGGATGCCGATGAAAGCGTCCGGATAATCGCCTTCAAGCTGCTCGTCAGCCTGCTAGCACCAGGCTCCGAGGCGGCAATTGACGAACGACCCTGTCAGCGAGCTGGCCGACGGGATCTGAACGGATCCGGCGGAGGGGGAAGAGCTGAGGCCATTGGCCAGAATGGAGGAGCCGTCGGAAGCGGCGGAACCCGTTCCGTCCGGTGATGGAGAAGCGGAGGCCGGTTTTTTGGCCACCACGGTATCGGATTTCGACGGGCCGATCTTGGCTAACAGTTTCGCCCCATCACGGGAATGCCCGGCGTTCGGATATTTCTGCGCAAGCAGCGTCAGCTTGTCGCTGGCCCAATCGTCCGCGCCCATTTCATGATAGCTGAGGGCGAGGAAGTAGAGGGCATCCGGCGCCACGGACTTATCAGGGTAGAGCTGCATGATCTGTTCGAACCGATGTGCCGCGGCGAGGTACGAGCCCCGGCGATAGTAGAACTGTCCTACGAAGAGGTGCATCTGGGCGAGCAGATCGTGGCATTCCTGGACCTTCTGCACGGCCTGCCCGTCATAGCGGCTGCCGGGATAATCTCGGCGTAGGCGATCGAAGGATTCGATGGCTTTCTGAACCGGTTCCGGGTCGCGCTCGATGCCCTTGGCGCGCTTCATTTGACTCTCACCGATGCGAAACGCGGCATAGGAAGCCAGTTGATGGCTTCGATGGAGGTCGAGGAAATGGTTGTACTCGACAATGGCCTCGGCATACTCTTCTTTTTCGAAGAAGGCCTCGCCGCGCTTCATAATGACGTTCGGATCGTAGTTCTTCTCGATCGTATCCCCGAGAAAAATCGACTCGTCCGTTCCGCTGAGGGCCTTCTTCGACGCCTGGTCTCCGCTCTTGTGCGAGCTCGAACAACCCATGAGCAGGCCAAGCACGATGACGGGCAGGATGAACCGTCGTCCATCGCCTGCCACAGCGCGGAAATTATTGCCAAACCGACGCATCACAACCTCGGTATTCTCAGGCCAGGAGCCAACCTGACGCAGGTCAGTTGTAGCAGGAGATGTGGTCAATTGCAACGAAGTCCGGCGAGTTGACCCCTTGGGCAACGGGCCCTATAATCCCGCAGCTTATGCGATGTCATCAAGGCAACCGCGGCACGTCATGATCCACGCCAGAATAGTCGGAACAGGCTCTTACCTGCCCGAACGGGTGGTATCAAATGCAGAGGTTGCCGGGACTCTTGGAATTGATCCTTCAACGGTGACCCGTCTCACCGGTATCGCCGAGCGGCGATGGGCCGACCCGTCGCAAGCCTCATCCGATCTGGCCGTAGAGGCTTGCCGGCGAGCGATGGATGCAGCGGGGATTGCTCCCTCGTCGGTCGAAGCCATTGTTTTGTCGACGACTTCACCTGACATGGCCTTCCCGTCTACCGCCTGCCTTCTGCAACGCAAGTTGGGCTGCCCGGGGGGACCGGCTTTCGATCTGTCCGCGTCTTGCTCCGGATTTCTTTATGCGTTGTCGATGGCGGATGCCATGGTTCGAAGCGGCCAAGTGACCCAATGTTTGGTCGTGGCGACCGAGATCAAGTCGCGGACGCTGGATCCGAACGATGCCGACACCGCGCTGTTGTTCGGGGACGGAGCTGGTGCGGTTGTGGTCCGGGCCGAGCAGGCCGGAGCCCAACCTAACGGAGGCATTCTAGGCCTGCGGATCCATGCCGAAGGCGCCGGGCATGACTTGATCCGTATTCCTATGGGAGGCTCGCGAACGCCGGCGACGGAGGCGACATTCAGCAGGCCTGGGACCACCCTCCGCATGCGGGGAGGGCCGTTATTCCGATTGGCCGTGAAGAAATTGAACCAGGCGATCCGGGACCTTCTCAAGGAGTTCGGCGTGACGCTGGACGACGTGGCCCATCTGGTTTTGCATCAGGCGAACGGACGGATCCTATCCAGCCTCGCGGCCAAGCTTGGCCTCCCGGTTTCCAAACTCTGCTCGGTGATCGAACGTGCGGGCAACACCTCGTCCGCCTCGGTGCCGGTTGCCCTGGATTATGCGGTGCGTTCCGGCAGAATCAGGCAGCAGGATCTGGTGGTGCTGGGAAGTTTCGGAGGCGGGATCACCTGGGCGACGGGACTGATTCGGTGGTAGCGATTCCGAAGAGGCGGGACCGCGTTTTCGCCGCACCGGGATCGATAACGATATTGTGAGCGTGCGGCTGCGATCGGTCAGCGGAGGAGCGGTACCATCATGTTCGGACTGATTCCACGGGAAGAAGCCTTCTTCGAACTGTTCAAGAAGGCGGCGCACAATATGATCGAAGGGAGCCGGCTGCTGGCGGCGATGATGAAGGACCTGCGTTCCCCGGTCGATCAGGCCAAGCGCATCAAAGAGGTCGAGCATGTCGGAGACAGCATTACGCACGAGATTGCGCTTCGTCTCAACCAAACGTTCATTACGCCGATCGACCGCGAGGATATCCATGATCTCGCCAGTGCGCTCGACGACATTCTCGATGTGGCCGAAGCGATTGCCGACCGCTTCGTGCTCTACAAGGTGACCAAGCCGACCGACATGGCCGTCAAGCTGGCCGACATTTTATATCAGGCGTCGGTGGCGGTCGGGCAGGGCGTGGATCGGCTCGGGATGGCTCATCCGGAAATCAAGGAATGCAGTGTGCAGGTCAATAGTCTGGAGAATGAGGCCGATCGGGTCTCCCGGGACGCCATTTCCGAGCTCTTCGACAAAGAGACGGATCCGATCGCCGTCATCAAGTGGAAAGAGATCTATGAAGGGTTCGAGGCCGGCACGGACCGCTGTGAAGATGTGGCCAATATTCTGGAACGAATCTCGTTGAAGCACCATTGAATGGACGCATAAATCGTGATACGCCCGATGAAAGAAGCCGCCTCGACCGCTTGACCTCCCTCCTGACGACGTCATGATGCTCGAACTCAACGGAATGTTGCTCCTGGTCGTCCTGCTCGCGCTGCTGTTCGATTTTTCGAACGGATGGCACGACAGCGCCAACGCCATCGCGACGGTTGTCTCCACCAGAGTCGTGAGCCCGCTTGTCGCGGTCATCATGGCCGGTATCCTGAACATCGCCGGGGCCTTCATGTCCACGGCGGTGGCCAAGATGGTCGGATCCGGCATCGTGGATCCTTCGACCGTCACGCAGCAGATGGTGGCGTCCGCGCTGGCCGGCGCCATTTTATGGAACCTGTTCACCCTGCTCCTCGGGCTGCCCACCAGTTCATCCCACGCGCTGATCGGCGGCATGGTGGGGGCGGCGGTGACGCACGGCGGGTGGGACACCGTCAAATTGTCGGGGCTTCGTTCGGTGCTGGAGGCCATGGTACTGTCCCCCTTCTTCGGCTTTGCGATCGGACTCTCGCTGATGGTCCTGATCAGCTGGATGTTCTTTCGCGTGCCCAGAGGGATCGCGACCAAGATATTCAAGCGGCTCCAATTGTTGTCGGCCTGTTTCATGGCCTTCAGTCACGGCGCGAACGACGCGCAGAAGGCGATGGGCATCATCACGCTCGCGCTGCTCTCGGCCGGTCAGATCCAATCCCATGACGTGCCTGGTTGGGTGATCGGCGCCTGTGCGGTGGCCATGGGGCTGGGAACGGCAGCGGGCGGTTGGCGGATCGTCCGTACGCTCGGCATGGGCATCGTCAAGTTGGAACCGGTACATGGATTTGCGGCGGAGACAGGAGCGGCCGCGGTCCTCATGGTGACGGCCCACATCGGCTTGCCCGTGAGTACGACGCACACCATCACGTCCTCGGTCATGGGCGTCGGGGCCATTAAACGCCTGTCCGCCGTTCGCTGGGGAGTGACCCGGCGCATCCTCTACGCCTGGCTGTTCACATTGCCGGGAGCGGCCATCCTGGCCTCGGTGATTTATTTGGTGGGGACGAGACTGGGGTGACCGGCTGCCTGGTCGGAAGGCTGCACCGGCAGGCGGACGACGAATCGGCTGCCGCAGGGGCGGTTCCCCTCGACCCAGACCTGCCCTCCATGTCCCTCGACGATGTGCCTGACGATCGCCAGGCCGAGTCCGGTGCCTCCCATCTCGCGCGAGCGGGCTTTGTCGACGCGGTAGAAGCGTTCGAACACCCGAGGCCGATCCGATTCCGGGATGCCGATACCGGTGTCCGCGACGCTGATCTCGAGGCTTTCGGATTTTCCGCCGGCCGGCGATCCGCCTGGGGCGACGTGACGGGCGGCCACCGTGATGCTTCCTCCTTCCGGCGTGTACTTGATGGCATTGTCGAGCAGGTTCGAGAGGACTTGTCCCAACCGTTCTTCGTCGCCGTTGACCAGGGGAAGTCCGGAAGGAATGTTTTCCACCAGGCGGTGTCCTTTTTTGCCGGCCAGGGGACGCATCATGGCCATCGTGCGCTCGACGATCATCTCGATTTGCAGGGGCTCGCGCCGGAGGAGAACCTGTCCCGATTCGATTTTCGACAGTTGCAGCAAATCTTCCAGGATCAGGTTCAAGCGATCGCTTTGCTTCAGGATGATGTCCAGAAATTTTGCGCTCGTGTCCGGATCGTCCTTCCCGCCGTCCAGTAGCGCCTCGACGTAGCCCTTGATTGACGTCAGCGGAGTCCGCAATTCGTGGGACACATTGGCCACGAAGTCCTTGCGGATCTTTTCCAGCCGTCTGAGCTCGGTAATGTCGTGAAACACCAGGACGGCGCAGGCTTCGTTCTCCTGCTCGCCCCCCGCCACGGACGCTTCGATGTGCAAGCAGCGGCTGCTGGGACTCAGGAGGATTTCATCCTCTTGTCCCACCCTGGTGCTGAGGACGGTGGATACCAACAGCGCCAGTTGAGGATGACCGAAGACGTCGGAAAATTTCCGTCCCCTGGCTTCCGCCCTCGTGACGTTGAACATGCGTTCCAGCGCGGGGTTCACTTGGAGTACCCGCCCCCGGTAGTCGAGGACCATGACTCCTTCCACCATGGACGTCAGCATGGCCAGCAACTGGGAGCGGTCTTCCGATACTTCCTCGATCTTTGCGCGCAATTCGTCCGCCATGCGATTGAGCGTCTCGCCGAGCAGCCCCGCTTCATCGCGCGACGTGATTTGAATGCGGGCGGCCGCGTCGCCGTCCGCCAGCCGGCGGGCTGCGGCCGCCATGTCCGACAGGGGTTTCGTCAGGCTGCGCGCCAGCAGGATGCTCAATCCCACGGCCACCAGGAACGCGCTGCCGAAGGCTAGTACGAGATGGCGCCGGAGCTGCGACAGCTCTTCTTCCAGCGTCACGATCGGAAGTCCGAGACGGAGCACGATCGAGGGGCTGCCGTCCTGTTCGGTGAGCAGGATCGCGTGATACAAGGTTCGCTCTCCGGTCGTCTGACTCGCCCGGAGGTCGCTTCCGTCTCCCTGCGCCAGAGCCTGTTCGACTTCCGGTCTGGTCCGGTGGTTCTCGACTCCCGGCAAGTGCTCGCTGGCCACCGCGCTGTCGGCCAGCACCAGGCCGTCCGGGGCGATGAGCGTGATTCTGGCCAACGCCTTGGCTCCCAATTCCCGCACGAGGACTTGGAACGCCGGATCGGTGAAACGCGGGGCGTGGGCGCGCAGCCATGGCCGCAATTCGTGAGCGACCATCTCTGTGCGGACGTCGAGATTTCTATGGGATTGCGCCAGTTCCTGCCGCTCAAGCGACCGTTCGGCCAGGAACCCCGCCATGGCAAAGCCGCAGGCCAGAGCGAACAGGGTGGCGAGCGTGACTTTCCATCGGATGGAAAGGTTCATAGACGCGGCGGCACTCGCAGGGGGAAAAGCGTCGTCTCCATTGCCGGTATCCTCAGTCTTCCTCTCTCAGCTTGTAGCCAAGAGACTTGACGGACAGGATCGCCTCGTCGAGCAGCGGAATCTTTTGCTTGAGGCGCCGGATGTGGACGTCGACGGTTCTGGTCGTGCCGAAGTAATCATACCCCCACACCGTGTTCAGCAGCACCTCTCGCGTCAACACGCGTCCCGGATTTCGGAGTAAATGTTCCAACAAGCCGAACTCTTTGGCGGTGAGCGGGACCTCCTTCTCGTCGTCGGTCACCTCGTGCCGCGCCAAGTCCATCACCACATCACCGTAGCGATAGACGGTCACGTGCTGGTTCTGACTGCGGTCGAGGCGGCGGAACAAGGCCTTGACCCGCGCCACCAGCGCCTTGGGGCTGAAGGGCTTCGTCACGTAGTCGTCGGCGCCGAGTTCGAGGCCGATGACGGTGTCGGATTCCTCCGCCTTGGCCGTGAGCATGATGATCGGGACCATGGCCGTTTCCGGCGCGGAACGGAGCTGCTTGCAGACCTCCAGCCCATCGATTTCCGGCAGCATCAGATCGAGCACCACCAGATCGGGCTTGTCCTGCTTCACGGACTTCAGACCGTCCGTGCCCGTCGCCGCGGTCACGGTGCGAAATCCTTCTTTGTCCAAATAGAGTTTGACCAACTGGAGAATGTCTTTTTCGTCCTCGACGATGAGAATTTTTCTGGGAGCGGTTTGGGCCATGAGATGGAGTCAGCCTACGGGGGAGGGGTAAGTCTGTCAAGGTGGGGACGGCAGAACTGGTCAATCCCGCGCCCTGTCCGATGGATCCGGCCGCGTCTTCGAGGAAGGGCGAAGGCGCGAGGTGCAGCGCGTGGCCTCCCAGCCAGAGGAGCGCGAAGCGGCCGCATATCTGTTGACGACCGCCCGACCTCTGACGTATGGTGCATGTGGGCCTCTTGTATTGGGTTGGGCTTGAAGGAGCGAATACGGTCATGAAAATTTATCTCGCCAATCCGCGCGGGTTTTGCGCCGGTGTCGACCGGGCAATCGACATCGTCGACCTCTCGCTGCGCAAATACGGGGCGCCGATCTATGTCCGCCACGAAATCGTCCACAGCCGGCACGTCGTGAATTCGTTGCGCCAGAAGGGCGCGGTATTCGTGGAAGAACTGGGTGAAGTGCCCGAAGGCTCCGTGGTGATCTTCAGCGCGCACGGTGTGGCCAAGTCGGTGTGGGATGAAGCCAATCGGCGGCGTCTGCACGTCATCGACGCCACCTGTCCGTTGGTGATCAAAGTCCACAACGAAGTGAACCGCGATTATACGCAGGGGTACGATCTGATCCTGATCGGCCATGCCGGGCATCCGGAGGTGATCGGAACATTGGGACAGATTCCCGACAAATTCCATCTGGTCTCGTCGGTGGAGGACGTTGAAAAGCTTCAGGTCGACAACGTGCATTCCCTGTCCTACGTCACACAAACCACGTTGAGCGTCGACGAATGCCGGGACATCGTCGGGGCGTTACATCGCCGGTTCCCCAACATTAAGGGACCGCACCAGGAAGACATTTGTTACGCCACCCAAAACCGGCAGAACGCCGTCAAGGAGCTGTCCAAGCTGGTGGACGTGATTCTGGTCATCGGGTCGCCCAACAGCTCCAATTCCAATCGTTTGCGCGAGTTGGGTGAACATTGCGGCATTGCGTCGTATCTGATCGATTCCGCTTCCGATATCAATCCGACCTGGCTCAACGGCGTCAAGGCCGTGGGTATTACGGCTGGTGCGTCCGCGCCGGAAGTATTGGTGACCGAAGTCGTCGCCTATCTGAAGACCTACGGGACCGCGGAAGTCGAAGACCTGACCGTGATCGAAGAAGACGTGGAATTCTTGCTGCCCAAGGAGCTCATCACGATCGAGTCCTCTAAGCAATCGGTGACGGCTCCCACCCGGTAGTCCTGTATTCGGTCATCCTCCTCCTTCCCTCTCACGTGATCCAAAATCTTGGCGACTATGCCTGACTTGACACCCAGGCATGGGCCGCCTATAAAATGGCCCCCTCACCTGGGGCGCAATTTATTATGGGAAAAGCTGCTCGCGAAAAGAGAGAGCGTAGGCGAGCACTATCATTGTCCCAGATGGCCCCCAACTTACCAGAGGGGAGCGGCATGGGATCAACTATTCAAAATTGGCTTGCCCTGCCTACATTGGGGCTGGCGATTGCTCTGGTGGTTACCGTGATTGGTGCACGCTTAACCACAGATAGTGCCAATATTCTGTTGGCAGTTGCATGGATCTTGGCGACGATTTCTATTTTTACAATACCGCCTATTACACAGTCAGATCTTATTCCACGAATTCTATATACCCTGCTACTTTCTTCTGCTGTTGGGTTGGGGCTGTATCAACTGAGATGGGTCGAGCCGACTCCTCCCACTACTCTAATTAAGCCATCGGAAACAACACCTACAATAACGCTCACTGTACGTTTTGACCCACTAGTGTTTTTCCCCTTCAGTATTCCGGCACAAACTACATCATACGCAATTCTTGCCCGCCCTAAAGAGGATATACCGTGGGGCGCGTATGAGATTAAGAACGATGGCAATAGCCCTATTATTTGGCCGGAAAAGCAGAGTTTGAAGTGGGGCGGCCCAAAACTTCCGCAAAAGAAATCAGAGGACTTTCCTGGCATGCCTGATATGGCAATTGCGCTGGATATTACGAATCACAGCAATAACGAACTCATTGATGTCAAAGCAGAAGTGGAGTTTGCATTTGCTGAAGCAATTCAAGAGGAAAAATCAGTGCGCTCAGGGCCAGTTACCGTTACGAGGAGACACACCGCTATTATCCCGATACTTAAACAAAATCGTACTGTGCGCCTTTACATAGGGAATCAGAGCTCTAAGCATTTTGTGGTCGCGTCATTCCCCACAGAGGCTACAGCATTAGTTCCTAGTGAAACGGAGCGCCGCAAGATAAAACTTGTCAAAATAGGCACCAATGTTGTTGAGGCGCTTCCCATGTTCTCACTTAGTCCAGCTAAGGTACGTTGGTCGGGGTTTCCAACTGGCGATTAAGATAAACTTACTTTTTCAATTTACGTTTGTATGGTTTCTGTTTTGTTTGTCCCTTTGGTTTCGCTTTTAAGAGTGTATCTATGGCCTGTTCAAAACTTAACGGATATAGCGATACCGGTTTCGCTTTCGGCATGGATAGACCTCCATTGGGAGCTTTAGCTGCACGTTCTTGGGATCGTACTTCATCTGAACACGCTTTACCGGCGACGTGTTCAGCATTCTGCTATCACGTCCGCAAAGATGTTCGCATTCTTGCGGTTATTGTGACGGTACGAGAACTCCGCCAAATACAGCGGCAAATAGGCCTTACTGACGTTATGGAAGGTTCCCATGACGCCACGCTTCAGGAGGCTCCAGAAGCTATCCAGGTTCGCCGTATGGACGTTCCCGCGCACGTATTCACCAGACAAATGCCTCACGCTCTGATGTTGCGGGAAGCCGTTCTGCCGAAGGAATCGATAGCCGCCAGCATCATCCGTGGCGACCAGCGACACATTCGCATCGACCGTCTGCTTGACGAACTGGGTCAGCGTATCGGCGCTCACGTTCTCAATGATCCTGGCGACGACATTGCCCTTACGAGCAATTGCGCCAATCACGGCCACTTTACCCTTTGGACCGGCCACGTTCAGGTGGCGCTTGCTCCGGTGGCGGTTCTTTTGCCGTCCGCCGATGAAGGTTTCATCAACCTCCACTTCCCCCATCAATTGCCCAAATCCGCCGTCCTTCATGGCCGCTCGGATGCGGTGGCACATATACCAGGCCGTCCGGTAGGCCCCGCTGCCGATCATGCGCTGAACCTGCAAGGCGCTAATGCCCTTCTTGCTGGTCATCATCAGGAAAATCACCTGAAACCAGGTGGTCAGCGGGTAGTTCGTATTCTCAAAGATGGTCTTGGTAATGACCGAGAACCGGTAGCCGTTCCGTCCGCCACAATCCTTGGCCTTGCAGATCCAGTGAAACGGGCGGGACTTTGGCTGAAAGACCTTCTCGTTATTGCAGCGGGGGCAGCGCACGCCATTCGGCCAACGGCGCTCCTTCAAGAACGCCTTGCAGGCATCCTCGTCCTTGAAGCGCTTCATCATTTGGGAGAGGGTTTGGCTGGGCTTCGTCATATGGCCTCCGTGATGTTGAGGCCATTGTACGGGTTTCCTGATGTGGTGTCAAGTAGGTCATAATCGCCAAAATCTTGTGGGGGCGGTCTCTGCCGCCTACTACGGGCGGTGTTTTCCTTTTGATTCCCTCGGTTGGCTGTGATACAACGCTGACCCGTGCGGTTTCCCAGGCCATCGGCCACACCACACACACAAGGAGCAGGGCATGTACCTCAAGTCGCTTGAGATGTCGGGGTTCAAGTCCTTCGCGGAGGCGAAGATTGAGTTTCCTGAGGGGGTGACCGCCATCGTTGGACCGAACGGAAGCGGGAAGAGCAACGTGGTCGACGCCATCCTATGGGTGCTGGGAGAGCAGAGTACCAAAACCCTTCGAAGCGAAAAAATGGAGGACGTCATCTTCAACGGCACGGAATTGCGGAAGCCGTTGGGCATGGCGGAAGTCTCGCTGGTGATCGGCGGGCTCGATCACATCAAGATGGATCCGCTTTCAGGGCTCACGAGTCAACTCGCGGAATATCAGGAGTTGATGATCACGCGCCGCCTCTATCGAAACGGCGACAGCGAATATTTGATCAACAAGACGGCGTGCCGCCTAAAAGACATTCGCAGCGTGCTGCTGGATACGAGGGCCGGGACCAAGGGCCATACGGTCATCGCACAGGGACAGATCGACCAGATCCTCAATGCCTCCCCGCAGGACCGCAGGGAACTGATCGAGGAAACGGCTGGAATCGTCCGCTATAAGAAGCAGAAAGCCGAGGCGCTGCGTAAACTCGAGGCGACTCAGCAGAATCTGTTGCGCGTCCGGGACATCATCGGCGAGGTCAAGAAGCAATTGAACTCGCTGGAACGGCAAGCCCGGCAGGCCCGCTCCTATCAGCTCTTGCAGCAGGAGGCTCGATCGCTGGAGATCGCATTGCTCACGAACGAATATCGGGCATTGCGGACTGCGATCACCGAGATCGAGAAGGAATTGGACGAGTTGACCGGACGGGAATCCGAGCAGGCCTCCGAGCAAGCGAAGCTCAGCGTGGAGCTGGAAGGCGTCAAGCTGGCGATGACGGAGGCGAGCGACGTCGCCAACCGCCTCAGGGAGGAATTGACGCGGCTCGAGCAGCAACAGGCGCACGCGCTGACGTCCGCCGAAGTGGAGCGCCACCGCGGCGAGCTCTATGAGCAGCAGCGCACGCAAGGCACCTCCGAACTCGAACGTGCGAAGCAGGAGCAGGAGCAACTGGCGTCCGCCGAAACGGCCCTGGATCAGACGCTCGAGACGCTGGCCCAGGAACTGCTCGAACAGGAGCAGGCGCTCGCGGGCCTCGATCAAGAGATGAAAACCCTCATGCACCAGCGCGCCGGGACGGTTCAAGAAGAGGAACGGGCGCGGGTGGACGTCATGAACCTCGCCGTGCTGGTGGCGAATGCCGAGCAAAGTTTGTCTCAGCTGACGATGCGGAGCGAGGAGATCGCTCAGCGCGACCAGCGCGTGGGCCGCGAACGTGAGGAACTGAACGGGCAGCATCAAGCCGCAACCGAGAAACGCCGCATGCTGCTTGAGTCCTGTGAGGAGGCCGAGCACGCGGTCGGCACGCTGCGGGACCAGCAGCGGGCGATGGAGGAAGCAGCCGAACGCAGTGCCGCGGCCTTGGTGGACGTCGATCAGCACCTGTCGCGCGACTCGGAAGAATTGGCCGCCGTGGATTCACACTGGCGCGCGTTGCAAGGGGTGTTGCGCGAAGACATGGGATACGGCCGGTCGGGAGACGAAGAATCGACCGCCTTAAAGGCCTGCGACGGCGTACACGAGGCCATTGCGGAGTGGTTGGAAATCCCCGCGGATCTGGATCGAGCGGTGGAAGCATGGTTGGGAGAGCGTGTGCGCGGATGGCTGGTGGACGGTCCTGCGGCCGCTTGTCGGGCCATCGACTTTCTTTCGGGTAAAGACCTTGGCCGGGGCACGTTTATTCCGCACTCTCCTCGATGGAAGGCGTCGGCCGGCGAATGGGGACAGGCACTGGCGGGCCGAACGGGCGTCATCGGCCGCGCGGTCGACCTGATCTCGGTCCAACCCTCTCGCGCAGCAGCCCGCGATTATCTGTTTGACCGCGTCGTCTTTGTCGACACCTTGCAGGACGCACTGAGCCAATGGGAATCGCTCGATGCAGAGGGCGGCGGACCGGTGTTCGTCACCAAGACGGGCGAGATCGTGGATGCCGCGGGCGCCATCACGGGGGGCCAAACGGGTCCGACGGGCGGATTGTTGCAGCGCCGGCGCGAGGTGTTGAATCTGGATGCCCGCCGGACGGAATTGACCGGAGCCGTGGAAGCCGGGCGTCAGCGGCGGGAACAGCTGATTGCGGGAGGACAGCAGTTGCGCGAGGAAGCCAGGCGTCTGGCCGATGCACTGCGACAGGCTGAAATGAGCGGCCTGTCGCTCCAAAAGGACGAGGCAGGACTGGAGCAGATTTTGGGAGATTTGACGCAGCGCATCGACGCGCTGGGGGAGGAATCCCGACGCAACGCGGGCGAAGCGGAGCGGCTGCAGCAGGAAGCGCGGGTGGGCGCGGCGCAGTTGCAACAGTGGATATCGGAAAAGGGCGGTCAGGAGCGCAGTCTCGCGCAGGTACGGGCCCGCGTCGGCCAGATCGACGAGCACGTACAGGGACTTCAACAGCGGCTGACCGCGGCGCAACTCGTGGTGCAAAGCAATCGTACGGCCGGCGAACATCATCGCCGGGATTTGCTACGGATTCGACAACAGCGGCAGGAAGGGCTTGCCCGAATCGAAAGCTTTGTGCAGCAGTTGGCTTCCCTGGACACGTCGCTGGCCCAGAGCCGCGAGGAACGTCTGCGGTTCGAGGAATTGTGCCGTGAACTGGCCGGAGCGGTCGATGGGGTGAAGGCGGACGTCGTCAAGGCGCAGGAGCGGCAGGCGCAAGAGATGGCGCACGCCCGCGAGATCGAAGCCGGTCTGGACAACGTGCGGGGAATCATGACATCGCTGCGCGAAAGCCGTTTGGCCGTCGAGGTACGGCGCGCGGAAGTCCGCACGCAGCTGGGGACGGTCGAGTCTACGTTGATCGGGACGTATCAAGTCGACCTGTCCGGACTGTCCCAGCCGGGACCGTCTGCAGAGGACGATCCCGCGCCCCAGCCTGCGGTCGAGGGCTCGGACGACGAACTCCGGCAGCAACTGCAAAAAATTCGGGAACGGCTCGATCGCATGGGCCCGATCAATCTGGCCGCAATCAGCGAACATGAGGAGTTGGAAACACGACATCAATTCCTTTCGACGCAGGAGCAGGATCTGTCGACCTCCATGGCGTCGCTGAAAGAAATCATCCAGCGGATCAATCGCACGACCAAGGACATGTTTGCCTCGACGTTTGCGGAACTGCAAGAACGGTTCGGCGTCGTCTTCTCCAAATTCTTTCCGGGCGGCCGGGCGGAGCTGCAGTTGGTCGAGGTGGCGACGGGCGACGGGTCGGAAGAGAAAGGACCTCCGGACGATCCCGGTGTGGAAATCGTCGCGCAACCTCCCGGCAAGCGCTTGAAAAACATCACGATGCTGTCCGGAGGCGAGAAAACGCTGACGGCGATGGCTCTCCTGTTTGCGAGCTTTCTGATCAGGCCGACGCCGTTCTGCATTCTGGACGAAATCGACGCGCCGCTCGATGAGGAGAATATCGGGCGCTTTACCGGCGTGCTACGTGAACTGGCCGGGCAAGCGCAGTTCATGGTCATTACTCACAACAAGAGGACCATGGCGATCGCCGATTCGCTCTTTGGCGTGACGATGGAAGAGCCGGGCATCTCCAAGCTCGTGTCCGTCAGGCTGGGGGATTTGCAGCCGGCATGACGACGAAATCCGCCGGGCAAATTTGCTGAAAACATTCGTACTTCAGAGCACTTCGGTCGTCCCTTGCTTGACTTCAATCGGGGCGTCTGTTATATCCGCAGCCATTGAGTCTTCAACCTACGTATCAGCGATCCGGTGGGCAGTCCGTAGGGTGATGAACGATCATACCGGGCCCGCCGGATGCGTTTCCCCGACACAATCACGATGAGCATTCTTCGCACGTTATTCGATCGTCTTTCTGATAGTCTGTTCATCTCTGTGCCGGAGAAGATGGGACTGGCGCGAGATCTTGCCTCGGCACCCCCCCTACGGCTCGTTTCCGACAAATCCATGCCTACCCCGGCGACGGATACCGCCTTCGGGAGACGTACAGCGGGTCAAACGGGGAGTCCGGTTGATACGCTCGACGAATCGATCAAGCGCAGCCAAAGCTGGTTTCTCTCGAGACAGCATCAGTCCGAAGGGTACTGGGTCGCGGAACTCGAAGCAGATACGACGCTCACCGCCGAATATCTGATGTTGCGGCGGTTTCTGGATCGCGTCGATCCTGAACGCGAGCGCAAGGCCGTCCTCTATCTCCGCTCCGCACAGCTGCCCGACGGCGGTTGGCCGATCTATCGCGGCGGACCATCGGAGATCAGCGCGTCCGTCAAAGCATATTTCGCCCTCAAGATATCCGGTGTGTCGGCCGACGAGCCGTACATGCTGCGCGCGCGGGACCGCATTCTGGCGATGGGCGGGGTGGTCCAGGCGAACGTGTTCACGAAAATCACGCTGGCATTGTTCGAGCAGTACGATTGGCAGGGAGTTCCGAGCATGCCGCCGGAAATCATGCTCCTGCCGAAGCGATTTTATTTCAGCATTTACGCCATTTCGTATTGGTCGCGGGCCGTTCTCATTCCGTTGCTGATCGTCTTCGCCAATCAGCCGGTCTGCCGCCTTCCGAAGGAGCAGGGCATCGACGAGTTGTTTGTCACGCCCCGAACCACCATCCGGTACCGGCAGTTTCCTCCCTTCAACAAGGATCAAGGATGGTTCACGCCGCATAACGTGTTCGTCGTGCTCGATGCCGTGCTGAAGCTGTACGATCGGATGCCGCTCGCCTGGGTCCGGGAAAAATCGCTGCATCGGGCGGCGAGTTGGATGTTGGAACACATGGCGGGAAGCGGCGGATTGGGCGCCATTTATCCGGCGATGGCCAATTCGGTCGTCGCGCTGCGTTGTCTCGGCTACCAGGTCGACGATCCGCTGGTTCAGAAGGCGCTGCGCGAGATCGAGGAACTGGAAATCCACGATACGGTCACCGTGGAAGATCAGCTCGTCGAGGCCATGCATCTGCAGCCCTGCCATTCGCCGATCTGGGATACCGCGCTGTTGATGAACGCGCTGATCGAAGGCGGGATGGCGCCGGATCATTTGCCATTGCAACGGGCAGCCAGATATCTCGTGTCCCGGCAGACGAAGACGGTCGGCGACTGGAAATTTTCTTCGCACCAGGCGGAGCCGGGCGGCTGGTATTTCCAGCATGAAAACGAGTTGTACCCGGACGTGGACGATTCCGCCGTCGTGCTCATGGCCCTGTCGAAAGTCCGCATTCCCGAAGCCGCAGCCCTCCAGGAGTCGATCAAACGGGGAGCGTCGTGGGTTCTGGCCATGCAGGGATCGGACGGAGGGTGGGGCGCGTACGACAAGGACAATAACCGGATCGTGTTCAATTACATCCCGTTTGCGGATCACCATGCCTTGCTGGATCCCAGCACATCGGATTTGACCGGGCGGTGTCTGGAGATGTTGGGGGCACTGGGTTACGACCAGTCGCATCCGGCCGTCGCTCCGGCGCTTGCCTTCCTCAAGCGGGAACAAGAACATGACGGGAGTTGGTACGGCCGCTGGGGCGTCAATTACATCTATGGAACCTGGTCGGTGCTGGCCGGTCTCCGGGCCATCGGCGAGGATCTTTCACAGCCGTACATCCGTCGTGCGGTAGCCTGGCTGGAGTCGAGGCAGAATCCGGATGGAGGATGGGGAGAGTCGTGCCTCTCGTACGCCGAGGATGAATCGATCGGCAGAGGAGACAGCACACCTTCGCAAACCGCCTGGGCTCTCATGGGCCTGATGTCCGCCGGCATGACGGATTCATTCAGTGTCGCCAGAGGTATTCAATATTTGCTTCGGCATCAGTCGAAGGACGGTTCATGGGAGGAGGCCTGTCACACCGGCACGGGATTCCCTCGCGTGTTCTATCTTCGCTATCACTGGTATTGCCAGTATTTCCCCTTGTGGGCCTTGGCGATGTATCGAAATCTTCGGACACGGGGAAAAATGCGGGCCGACGAAGTCAGGCAGCACGTGCTGTCTCACGGGTCCTATCGGTCCCCTATGTAATCACCGCGAAGCGGCAGTCGTCGGCCGTGAACGCTCCTGTCCGGGTGCATCGTGAAGCCCGTCGCGATTTTTGCTGCAACTCGATGGGAACTCCGAGCCCTCCATCGCGCCTTTCCGACCGCCCGCGCTGCCACTCTCGCCGGCCTTCGCTGTTTTGCGGACGATCGGGCCGGCCAGTCCTATCGCCTGATTCAAACCGGTATCGGGCCTGAGGCGGCCGCGAGGGTCGCCAAGGCGGTTATGGATGCGCAAGCAATGGAATCCATCATTTCCGCCGGATTCGCCTGTGCGCTGGTGCCGGCTCAGGTTGGAGACGTGATGATCGGTTCGCAAAGCGTATTTGCACGTTCGACCGGCTGTTGGGAAATCCAGGGCGACGTCGTCGCGTGCGACGACGGGCTGAACGAAGAAATGCGAACGCTGGCACGCGAAACCGGTCTGCCCGTCCGGGCCGGTCGGTTCGTTTCGGTGGCGACCGTAGTGGGACGGGCGGAGGAGAAGCAGCGCCTCGCCAGGACGGCGGATGCGGTGGCACTCGATATGGAGAGTCAGGCGCTCGGCGCCGCAGCACGGCAGCGGGGCGTGCCGTTCGCGATCGTCCGGACCGTGTCCGATCTGCTCGATGAAGATCTTCCGCTCGATTTCAATCAGTTTCTCAGACCGCTCGGATGGCCCAAAGGATTGGGACAGGTGCTGGCACATCCCGGCAGTCTCGCCGGTCTCAATCGGCTCAGAAAACAAAGCAGTCTGGCGGCGGAGCGGCTTACCGGTCTCTTCACGCGCTATGCGGCTGCTCGGCTTGAAGGCCGTGGAATAGGGGTTTCCTCGTGAACCGCCTGCTGGAACGAATGGGGGCCCGTGCACTGGCAATGGTCGGTGAAATGGGTCGTATGCTGCTCTTCGTGGCCTCGTCCTTCGCCTGGCTTGCCAGACCGCCGTTTCGGCCGATACAGGTCGTCAAGCAACTGCACTTCGTCGGCTACAAGTCCACGTTCGTCGTCGTGCTGACCGCCGGATTCACCGGCATGGTTTTGGCGCTACAGGGGTACTATACCTTGCGGAAATTTGGCTCGGAGGGATTGCTCGGCTCCGCCGTCGCGCTCAGTATGATCCGTGAGTTGGGACCGGTGCTGGCCGCCTTGATGGTCACGGCGCGGGCCGGTTCCGCGATGACCGCCGAGATCGGCATCATGAGAATTACCGAGCAGATCGATGCCATGGATACGATGGCCATCAACCCGCTCCAATACTTGGTCGCGCCGAAGCTGCTGGCCGGCTTGATCGGTGTTCCCTTACTCGTCGCGATTTTCGACGTTGTCGGGATCTACGGAGGCTATCTGGTCGGTGTGGAATTGTTGGGGGGCAATGGCGGAGCCTATTGGAATTCGATCGAGTCCGCCGTCGAATGGAAAGATATCTATGGCGGCATTTTGAAATCGATCAGTTTCGGGCTGATCGTGAGCTGGATTTGCTGTTACAAGGGATTTTTTACCAAGCATAGCGCCGAAGGGTTGGGCTCGGCGACGACGGAGGCCGTCGTCCTCTCCTCCGTGTTGATTCTGGTGTGGGATTATTTCCTGACCTCCATACTGTTGTGACCGGTAAACCGCGATCGATTGCCGACCTCTTGCGTGACATATGATCAGACTCGTCGGGGTGGAAAAGACATTGGGCGGACAACGGGTCCTGCAAGGACTCGACTTGTCCATTCCGGCCGGGCAGCTGACGACGGTGATCGGACGCAGTGGAGAAGGCAAAAGCGTGCTCCTCAAGCACATGATCGGGTTGATGCAGCCGGATCGAGGCGAGGTCTGGGTCGGTGATGTGGAAATTTCACACCTGAAGGGCAAACGCTTGAACGACGTCCGGAAGCGGTTTGCCATGCTCTTTCAGGGGGCGGCCTTGTTCGACTCCCTCTCCGTCTTCGAAAACGTCGCGTTCCCGCTCAGGGAGAAGTTGCAGATGAAGGGGTCTGAGGTGTCCCGGCGGGTCGAGGAAAAGCTGGATCAGGTCGGGCTGAAAGGCATGGGGCACAAGTATCCGGCCGAACTCAGCGGGGGAATGAAAAAGCGGGCGGGGCTGGCGCGGGCGTTGGTCATGGAGCCGGAGATCATTCTGTTCGACGAGCCTACGACGGGCCTCGATCCGTTGATGGCGAAGTCCATCCACGATCTCATCGTCTCGATGCAGCGGCGGTTCCAGTTCACGGCCGTCATGGTCAGCCATGAAATACCGGAAGTCTTCGGCATTTCCGACTGGGTCGCGATGCTGCGGCGCGGAAAAATCGCCGCCATGGCGCCGGCGAAGGAGTTTGTGCGGATCGATGATCCGGAGATTCAGGAGTTCATCACCGCCGGCGGCACCCTGGCCTTGCCGAAGGCGCTGGTCGGATAAGACGGAGGGTCACGCATTATGGAGAAAACCAAGCTCGAGCTGATCGTGGGCGTATTCGTACTGATCGGGATCGTCTGTTTGGGCTATCTGTCGATCAAGCTGGGGAAGTTGGAACTGGTCGGTGGAAACGTCTATGAAGTCGTGGCGCAGTTCAATTCGGCGTCAGGGCTCAAGCCGGGATCGGCCGTCGAAATCGCCGGTGTCGAGGTCGGGAGAGTGCGCGGCATCGTGCTGAAAGACGATCGTGCGTCGGTCACCTTGGCGGTTCATGATAATGTGAAGCTCTACAGCGACACCATCGCATCGATTAAAACCAGGGGCATCATCGGCGAGAAATTTCTTGCGCTGTCGCCAGGCGGCGGCGGTGATGCGTTGAAGTCGGGCGATACGATCCGCGATACGGAGTCCGGGCTGGACTTGGAAGAACTGGTCAGCCAGTATGTACACGGGAAGGTCAACTGAGTCGTCGCCGGGCTATTCCAGCGAAGCGGCCGCACAGATGGAGACGGACGATATGCCACGTTATGTTGTGCAGCGATGGAAGAAGATCGGATTCGTGATGGGTGCAACCATCGCGTTGACGGCCATGATCGTCGGAATCGGTCTTCGGCCGGCGGCGGCCGGAGGCGCCACCGAAGCCATGAAATCGACGATCGACGAGGTGTTGAAGATCCTGGGTGACAAGGATCTCAAACATCCGGAGAAATCTGCGCAGCGACGAAAGATGTTGGAAAAGGTCGTCGGCGACCGATTCGACTATGCCGAAATGTCCAGGCGGTCCTTGGGATCCACGTGGACGGGCCTGTCCGCCCCAGAACGGGAAGAGTTCGTCGGGCTCTTTCAGACCTTATTGGTCAGTACCTATGCCGAAAAGGTCGAAACGTATTCCGGCGAAGGCGTGCATTATCTCAGCGAGCGCACGGAAAAAGACTATGCCGAGGTCCGCACCAAAGTCCTGACGGGCAAGACGGAAATACCACTGGATTACCGGCTGCTGAACCGGGATTCGGTCTGGCGGGTTTATGACGTAGTGGTGGACGGAGTCAGCCTCGTCAACAACTATCGCGGCCAGTTCAGCAAGATTCTCAAGAACGGAAGCTTTGCCGAGCTCGTCGATCAGCTCCGGAAGAAATCCGAAAAAATCCGAACCTCCTAGGGTTCGGCGTCGAACGCTCATGATGACCCTGCGCGGCATCGTGTTGTTCTTTGCATGCCTGCTCGCGGGAATCGCGATTGTCCGGATCGGCCCGGCTCGTGCGGACACGCAGCTCTTTCCCATCCCCTCGGTCTCCACCAGCAAAAATGACGGCAGCGACGCCGGGTTGATCGTTCCCATACTGGTCACCGACCCGGACGGGGAGCTGAAATATCTCATGGCCCCCATGCTCATCCGAAATTCCATCGTCGGATGGCGCGGGACCTTCAACTTGTTCCGCTATGATACGGGCGGACGGCAGATGCAGTTCATCGCGTCGATCTCGGAGAAAATCGAACGGAAGCTCGTCTTTAACTACACGGATCCGGCGTTCAGCAATGGGAGATACTTTCTGAATGTCGGTGCCGCCTACTTCAAGAACGCGACGGCCCGCTTTTTCGGGATCGGACAGACGACGACGGAAGGGGAGGAAACCAACTATACGGCAAAAGAAAGTCGCGCCAACTGGCGCTTCGGTCTTTATGCCAACGAAGTGACCCAAGTCGCCATCAGCCAGCGGTTTCGCGCCGTGCAGCTTCAGCCGGGAGCAACCGATCTGCCCTTTACGGGCAACGTGTTCCCCACGGTCCCCGGCGTCGAAGGCGAAACCTACATTCTCGGGAACCGAGCCACGTTTTATTACGATACCCGCAACAGTCTCGTGTCTCCGACCGACGGCATGGCGGTGACGGCCTACGCGGAGCTCAACAACAATTTCAAAAATGGCGATCACCCGATCTATTCGCGATATGAGTTCGAGGTGAAGAAGTTATTTCCCAGCGAATCGAAGCGTGCAATCCTGGTGGTCCGGGCGGACTTGCAGGCGACGATCGGCGAGCAGGTGCCGTTTTTCGAGCAAAGCTCGTTGGGTGGGCAGAATAACCTTCGCGGATACGGCGTGGATCGCTTTATCGACAAGAATCTAGTCGCATTCAGTTTGGAGGAGCGCATCCATCTGGCCAGAATGAAAGTGGCGGGGGTGATCGCGGATTTCGAAGTGGCGCCGTTCCTGGATACCGGCCAGGTCTTCGACAGTTTCAAAGACGTCAGTTTCAAGGACTATCGGATGACACCGGGAATGGGGTTCAGGGGCATCGTCAGGCCAAACGTCGTCGGCCGGATCGATTACGGGTACAGCAAGGAAGGGGGGGCCATCTTTGCAGGTCTGGACTTCCCCTATTGACAGGACTTTCCGGATGATTGCCGAGGGGGAGGCAGTCACCGGGAATGGGGGCTAACTGCTTGACACTAAGGGGGTTCTATGGGACACTGTCAAACGCTAGCATGCAAGCCGGTTGACTGCTTCGCCTGAGCCTCTCTATCAGCCTAATCACAGTGGGCGCGACTTCACGCAAAAGGAGCATCTGCTTATGTCGATCCTGAAGACGATCCAAAGCCCCGCCGACCTGAAACGGCTTCCGCCTTCGAAATTTCCGGCGCTGTGCCAGGAATTGCGCGAGCAGATCATCGGTGTCGTGTCCAGCGTCGGCGGACACCTTGCCTCCAATCTCGGCGTGATCGAACTGACCGTCGCCATGCATTACCTGTTGGATACGCCGGATGACAAGATCGTTTGGGACACCAGCAATCAAGCCTATGCCCACAAGCTGCTGACGGGGCGTCGTGAGCAATTTCACACGCTGCGGCAGTACGGAGGGCTGAGCGGATTTTGCAAGCGTGAAGAGAGCCTCTACGACACGTTCAATGCCGGACATGCCGGTACCGGGGTGTCCGCGGCATACGGCATGGTCGAAGCCCGTGAACAACTGGGCCAAAAGCATAAGGTCGTCTGTGTCGTGGGTGACGGAGCAATGACAGCCGGCATGACGCTGGAGGCTCTTCATCACGCGGGAGGACTGAATAAGGACTTCCTGGTGATCCTCAACGACAATCAAATGTCGATTTCCAAGAACGTGGGCGCGATCTCGTCCTATCTGAACCGGACCTTCACCGGCGAGTTCTATACGAAGATGCGGGAGGAAACCGGACAGCTGCTGAGCAAAATTCCTCACATCGGCCAGGATATGCAGAAGCTGGCGCGCCGTGCGGAGGAACTCGCCAGGGGCGCGATTCTGCCCGGTCTGTTGTTCGAGGAATTGGGGTTCCGTTACGCCGGTCCGATCGACGGACATAACTTCGAGCACTTGTTGCCGACGTTGGAGAACGTGTTGCGCATGAAAGGCCCGGTCCTTCTCCACGTCATCACCAAGAAGGGGCTCGGCTACGAACCGGCGGTGCAGAATCCGATTTGGTTCCATGCCTGCCCGCCGTTCGTCCGTGAGAGCGGAGCCCCGGCCAAGAAGGCGGCGCGTCCGTCTTACACGCAGATTGCCATCGATTCGCTCGTGAAGCTGGCGAGGCAGGATAGCCGGATCGTCGCGATCACGGCGGCGATGTGCGAGGGAACAGGGCTCAACGCGTTTGAAAAGGAATTCCCCGATCGGCTGTACGACGTCGGCATCGCCGAACAGCACGCGGTGACGTTTGCCGCGGGATTGGCCGCACAGGGCATGCGTCCGGTGGTCGCGATGTATGCCACTTTCCTGCAACGCGCCTATGATCAAGTCGTCCACGACGTCGCCACGCAGAATCTGCCCGTGACCTTCTGCATCGATCGAGGCGGCCTCGTCGCGGAGGATGGGACGACTCACCACGGGGCCTTCGATTTCGCCTACCTGCGTCACATGCCTAACATGGTCGTGATGGCTCCCAAGGACGAAAATGAACTCCAGCACATGCTCAAGACCTCTCTTCAATACGACGGACCCGCTTCGGTGCGGTATCCGCGCGGCGTCAGTCTCGGCGTCCCGATGGATCCGGCTCCCGCTGCGTTGCCGATCGGAAAAGGTGAATTGCTGCGCGACGGCGACGAGGTGGCCATCGTCGCGGTGGGCGTTCCGGTCTGGCAGGCGGTCAAGGCGGCGGAACGGCTGGCCGAAGAAGGTGTGTCGACGGCGGTGATCAATGCGCGGTTTGTGAAGCCGTTGGACCACGATCTGATCGTGAGCACGGCCAAGCGGGTGCGGTATGTCGTGACCGTCGAAGAAGGATGCAAGATGGGCGGGTTCGGATCGGCGGTGCTCGAAGCCCTGTCGGAAGCCGGCGTGACTGGCGTCAAGACCAAGGTGCTCGGACTGCCGGATTGGTATATCGAGCAGGGACCACAAGATCTTCTGCGTGAGCGATACGGCCTGACGGCCGAAGGGATCTACGGCAGTATCAAGGAGTTGATCGGGAGCGGAGCGGGACAGGCTGTCAAGGAAGGCGCACTGTCCGCGTCGCTGACCCACTTGCCTCACGGCGACGAGCAGGGCAGCTAGCCGCACGGACGAGAACACGTCATGCACATTACAAGACGGCAGACACGGCAGATTCAAGTCGGCAAGGTCAAGGTTGGAGGCGATGCGCCAGTTTCCGTCCAATCCATGTGCTCGACCGACACTCGAGACGTGGCGGCGACCGTGGAGCAGATCCGACAGTTGGAAACGGCGGGCTGTGAACTCATTCGCGTCGCCGTTCCCGACGAAGAGGCGGCGGCGGCGCTGCCCAAGATCAAAGCCGCGATGACCGTGCCCCTGATCGCCGACATTCACTTCGATCATCGGTTGGCGCTGCAGGCGGCCCAGATCGTGGATTGCGTCAGGATCAATCCCGGCAACATCGGCGCCTGGTGGAAGGTCGAAGAAGTGATCAAGGCCGTCAACGACCGGGGCATTCCCCTGCGCGTCGGCGTCAACGGCGGCTCGTTGGAACGTCCGTTACTCGACAAATACGGATGGCCGTCCCCCGAGGCGCTGGCCGAATCGGCGCTCAACGCCGTTCATGCGCTCGAGGACGTGGGCTTTACCAACATGAAGGTGTCGCTCAAGGCCTCCGATGTCCATCATGCCATCGACGCCTATTGGCTGTTTGCACACCAATCGAACTATCCGTTGCACATCGGCATCACCGAAGCCGGCACCGCCATGACAGGAGCGGTCAAGTCCGCGATGGGTCTGGGATATCTGCTCTCTCAAGGCATCGGGGATACGATGCGAGTCTCGCTCGCCGCCGATCCGGTCGAGGAAGTAAAGGTCGGCTTCGAGATTCTGAAATCGCTCGAGCTCCGTCATCGCGGCATCAACGTCATTGCCTGCCCCACCTGCGGCCGGGTCGAGATCGACGTGGTCCGCATGGCCAATGAGCTGGAGAAAAAGCTTGGCCATATCAAGACGCCGCTGAACGTTTCCGTCCTTGGGTGCGTCGTGAACGGCATCGGTGAGGGAAAGGAAGCGGACATCGGGATCGCCGGCGGTGAAGGCAAGGGTATCCTCTTCAAGAAGGGTAAATTGGTCCGCAAGGTGCCCATCGAAGAACTCATGGATACGCTGATTCAGGAAGTAGAGTCGCTGGCCAGGGAAAAAGAAGCCGAAGGAGGCGGTGACGCTCACGGCCATGCCGACGAGCGATGGGAACCGCTCGTTCCCCAACCGGATCAACCCTCGACGCTCGGACGGGAAATCCCCGTTCTCCCCAATCGCTGACGCGCGATTTCCACCTAAGAAGCTCGGGATCAAGTTGGTTGAGATGCAACGGGAAGGCTCGCTATAATGCGCGCGTGGCGCCGTACCCAAGTGGCTAAGGGAGCAGTCTGCAAAACTGCGATGCAGCGGTTCGAACCCGCTCGGCGCCTCCATTCCGTAGGATTTCCCGGCGACCCAAGCGGGCTATGTCTGTGCCGGTATGCGGCCGGTCCTCGGTCTTCCCTGGGTGTCGGTTGACACTCCCGTGTACTCCTCGTGTCAGCCGAAATTGACGCTTCGGCTGTCGGATGATAAAATTCTGCGGGTTTTTGGGTTGCAACCCGCACCGTGATTCGCAGCTAACCCCTGGACAATCGACGACAAGGAGAGTGGGAATGGCCGTTCCAGTTTCCCAAATGGTGACGGTGACCAAGTATGTGCTCACGCAACGGCTCAAAGGCGTAAAGCGGTACCCGCTGGTGTTGATGTTGGAGCCCCTGTTCCGCTGCAACTTGGCCTGCGCGGGATGCGGCAAGATTCAGTATCCCGACCATGTCCTCGATAAACGGCTCACGCCCGAACAATGTTGGGCGGCGGCGGAGGAATGCGGCGCGCCGATCGTCAGTATTCCCGGCGGGGAACCGCTGATTCATCCGGAAATCGCCAAGATCGTGGAAGGATTGGTCGCTCAACAGCGGTACGTCTATCTGTGCACCAATGCGATCCTCCTGGAACGGAAGTTGGACGAATACAAGCCGAGCAAGTTCCTGACCTTCAGCGTCCACATGGACGGGTTGCGGGACGAGCACGATCTGGCGGTGTGCCGGGACGGCGTCTATGACGTGGCGATCAAAGCGATCAAGGCGGCTCTCAAGCGCGGACACCGCGTGACGACCAATACCACGCTCTTCGACGATGCCAATCCGGAACGGGTCCGAAAGTTTTTTGACGAGATGATGGCGTTGGGCGTCGAGGGAATGATGATTTCACCGGGGTACAGCTATCAGAAGGCCCCGGATCAGCAGCATTTTCTCAAGCGGGAGAGGACTCGTGAGCTCTTCACGCGGATCCTCAGCCGGCCCAAAGCCGGTTGGCAATTCAATCAATCCCCGTTGTTCCTGGACTTCCTCATGGGCCGCCGGGAATACGAGTGCACACCGTGGGGCAATCCGACCTATAACGTGTTCGGGTGGCAGAAGCCCTGCTATCTTCTCCAGGAAGGCTATGCGAAGACCTTTCGTGAATTGATGGAGACGACGGCGTGGGACCAATATGGAAGCGCGAAGAACGAGAAATGCGCTGACTGCATGGTGCATTGCGGCTACGAGGCGTCCGCCGTGCAGGACACCTTTGGAACCGTGTCCGGGTTCAGCCGCACCGTAAAACTCACTCTCCTGCCCACCTCTCGATGATCCGGCAGGCGGGCTATGAATCCAAGCCGCGAGGGTACGGGGCATGGTCCGCTTCCCCGGTTTCGTGCCCGGTCCACCGATCGCGATCGACGACCTCGCCGTGACTGATACCAAGAACCATAGCGACGGAACCCCATCCGGTTCGCTCGAAGGCCGACGGTTTCTTCCCGGTTCCCCGGCAGAACTTGCCGAGGCGATTGAACTGGCCTTCGACTATCGCGGCGACGTGACGATCGAATTGGCGTCAGGTGAGCGCTTGGACGGTTACGTGTTCAATCGGAGCACCGACGGTCCTGCGCCCGCCCTCGACCTTTTCCCCACGGATGCTCCCGGCGTTCGGAACATCCTCTATTCCGACATCCGCTCCATCGCCTTTTCAGGTGAAGACACCGCGACCGGGAAGTCTTGGGAGGCGTGGGTCACGAAAAAGGAGTCCGAGCGGCGGGCGGAAATCGAACGGGTCACCGCCGACGCCAAGGCCAGGGGACACCTCTGACCGAACCCATTTTCGATCGTGGTCTCCCTCCATCCGGCCCTATTCTCCTCTGCAGTCCTGTGAATGCGGCATTCGGCGCCGTATTCACACGCTGTTCACGCTCCAACTAATTGGAAACCCATTCGTCTTCTCGACCAAACCCGCGTCGTGTCGTTGACAAAGCGGGGGGGCTATGTTAAAAGGGCGGCCTCAAAATTGGGTCCGCTCGGTCTCAGCAAACGTTGCGTTGCAAGCTCACGGCGCCGCCGGATCGGGCAACCAAAGGCGCGTCGGTTCCGGGCTTTTTTGAGTCACGGCGATGTGAGCATGAGATCGAAACCGCTCGGGTGGAGCCGTACCCTGGCAGCTGTGGTGGTGATGTTCCCGGGAGTCGTCTTAGCCACCCACGAGGCCGATCACCGGTTTACGGTTGAAGGCTTTGTCTGTGGCGCAGAAGGACAGGGCGTCCCGAACATCGACGTCATGGTCAAAGACACGAAAGTGTCGTACGGGCAAGTCGTCAAGACGGACAGCGAAGGGTACTACAAAGCGACGTTTCATCTGCATAACGACAACCTCGGCGATCCCCTGCTGATTGAGGCCAAGGGAGAGCAGCGGGAGGAAAGGGTTCAGTTTGATCCGAAAGACCTGGAGTCGGAAAGGAAGGTCCAGGTCCATTTCGGCAGCGGATGTATCCAGGACGTCACCCGGCCTCCGATGTGGGTCTATGCGGGATTGGGAGCCGGGGCTCTGGCGCTGGGTGGGATCGTCGGAGCGAAACTGATCCGTTCACGAAAGAAGCAGGGGCAGAAACGGGGGAAGTCGCAGGACAAGCGGAAGAAGTAACCGAGGCGGTTCGTGGCGCGTCTGTGCACCCCGCCGAATCGGTCGAATGACTTGCGGGAGATGCGCGTGCGTGAAGAGATGTGTTGCAGGAAATCTAGTAGCCATTGACGCTTTTGCGGAGGAGGTCGCCTCGGTGAAAGCGTCTTTTTTTCGTCTTTGAAATGGATAAGTTTTTATTGGACGTCATTGGAATTGATACAGGAAGAAAGGAGCTCGGAACACTCATGAACCAGATGAAAATCGGACAGGCAGGCATTCTGTTCGCCTTGGGGCTGGTGATGGCTGCATGCGGTGGAGAGGGCGGCGGTGAAGGACCCGTGGTGCCTCCTCCTCCGGCTCCCGCGGAATATGCGGACAAGCACATGCCCGCCGGCTGGTGGACGGACGCCGGAAAGCTGGAAGAGGGTCGCAAGCTGTTCATCGGCGAAACCAATCCTGACGTGAACTGCGCAAGCTGCCACGGCAAGGACGGTAAGCCGGTCAAGGCCGGTGCCCGTGACTTCCGCAACGGCGAGCGGATGAAGCTGTATTCCGACTCCGTCTGGTTCTGGCGTATTTCCGAAGGGGTGCCCAATACGAAGATGAAGGCCTGGAAGAGCAAGCTCTCCGATGAGGACCGTTGGAAGCTCGTGCTGTTCGAGCGGAGCTTCGGACTCGCCGGCAAGTCGTGGGATGCCGACAAGAAGCAGTGGGCGGACTCCGGCGAGATCAAGGTCGCAGCGGCCGACGCAGCCAAGTAAACGGACTTCGGCTGGATCGAACACTCGGGACGGTTAGGAGGGCGGCGAGCATCATGAAAACATGGCAGCGAGGTCTGTTGGCCTTCTTCGCGCTACTGGCGGTGTGTGGAGGCGTTGCCTACGCACAGGCTCCTGGCGCTCCGCCGGTGGAGTTTCCGTACACGGGGAACCGGACTGCCGTCTGGATCGTCGCGCAATTGCACATCCTGTTCGCCGCCTTCATCCTCGGCGCTCCGATCTTCGTCGTCACGTCCGAGTGGCTGGGGTACCGCAAGCAGGACCCGCGCTACGATCGTTTGGCCAAGGAGGTGATGAAGGTCACCGTCATTCTCTACAGCATGACGGCGCTCACCGGCGGTCTCTTCATCTTCGTGCTGCTGGCGACGTATCCGCAATTCACGACGTGGTTGATCAATCACTTCTTTCTGCTGTTCGCCGTCGTCTATCCGCTTCTATTCATCGGCGAGACGATTCTCCTCTACATGTACTTCTACTCCTGGGATGCCTGGAAGGGCCCGAAGAAGGCCCGGCACATCGCCCTGGGGGTCGTACTGAACCTGATCGGCACCATCACGTTGTTCGTGATCGACGGACCGACCTCGTTCATGAACACACCGGTCAAGGCGGAAGGTGTCTCGCCGGCCGAGTTCCTGGCCACGGCCACCCTGTGGGACAAGGTGTTCAACTACAGCTGGATGCCGATGAACCTGCACCGGCTCGTCGGCAACGTCACGTTCGGCGGCTTCATCACCGGATTGATCGCGGCCTACATGTACATGGCCTCCAAGAAGGAAGAGGACCGGTCCTATTACGACTGGATGGGCTTCGTCGGCAATATGATCGGCGTCGGCGCCCTCTTGTTCCTGCCGTTCATGGGCTATCTGTTGGCGTACGAATTGTGCGACTACGACGCCTCCATTTGCCCCTACATGATGGCGGACCAGTTGTCGATGTTCTTCGAGATGCAGGGAGCGATGGTCGGGCTGATCTTTCTCGCCAGCAATTATTACATCTGGTTGAGCATGAAGCGGATCGAAGGAGTGGAGCGGGTCAGGATGACCGTCTTTGCTCCGCTGGTCATGGTGGCGCTGCCGTTCGTGATGACCTACGTCTGGACCATCTTCCCCGTGCCCGATCCCACGTCTCTGGCGATCCTGGTGCCGCTGGCCTTGTTGCCGATGGTGCTCGGCCGGTTCATTCCTATCACCGTGTCCGCTCGCACGGTCGTCAAGGTGGGCTTCCTGATGGTCGTAATTGGCGATGCGATTTGGCTCACGCCGCACGGGTTCGTGCCGACCGGTGCCAAGCTGGTGGCGGATCTGGAACTCCCGTCCGACTGGAACTTTCTCGCACTCATGCCGGCGAAGAATTCCGCCGCCTTCACGCTGGTGTTCGTGACGATCGTGAACTACATCATCTATAACCGGGCGATCAGCCAAGGCACGATCGTGTGGGGCAAAATCGATTTTGCGTCACAGTTCGTCCTGGTGTTCCTGGCGTTCAGCGCGATCTGGACCATGGGTCTGATGGGCGCGGTCCGATCGCTGCTGCGGAAGTATTTCCACACCTACAATCTCCTGCCGGACTTTACGGCCGAATCATTTACCCCCACGTTGTCGTATTCGGCCTGGTGGATCACGGGCATTACCGTCGCATTTTTCGTCGTCGTCAGTTTCGCCATTCTCGTCACGCTCAGGCCCAGCGAAGCCAAGGGACACGTGTCCGAAGGCAGCCCGGCCCCTGCGGGAGCGAAGTGAGCTGATCGAAGGACCTGCTAACGGAAAAGGACCGCTTTATGGGTAATGTGATCAAGAAGCTGGTGGTCGGATTGGTGGTGGCGGGCGCGCTGTTCGGAATTACCATGGCGCTGGACTTCCCCTCCATATTTCAAATGACGTTCGCAGCCTATGCGCTGCTCGGTACGGCCGTATTCATTTTGCTCGACGCCCCGACCCTCAAGCCCATGTACGGTGTGAAGGCGCTGGTCGCGCTGGTGGGCTTCTACGTCGTCCTTTGCGTCGTCTACATTGCCGGCGCATCGCTGTGGCCGCAATACGATCCGGAAGACGAGAAGGGTAAGATCGAAAAAATCCTGAAGCCCAAGCGCGCGGCAACGGAGCAAGGCAAGGCCGACGAGTTGCTGGTCAGGGTCAAGGCGCTCGACGAGCAAGCCAAGGCTCTGTCGGCGCGCATCAAGGCGTTAGGCGGGGATCAAGCCGCCACGTCGCAATCGGCAGGCGGACCGGGGGCGCCTCCGGCGACAACCGGTGCTGCGGGCGGTGACGTATTGAAAGTGGGCGAGGACCAATGGCAGCTGCAGGAATGCTACAACTGCCATAAGCTCAAGGGAGAAGGCGGCAAGAAGCGCGGGCCGGAACTCGACAACATCGGCAGTCTTCTGACGGTGGATGAGATCAAACAGAAGATTCTCGATCCCAAGAGCTGGATGGCCGACGGGTTCGAGAAAGAGTATGAAAAAGGCAAGATGCCCGACAAGTACAAGGACCTGATGGAGGAAAAGGACGTCGTGGCATTGGCGACCTGGTTGGGCACCTTTAAGAACACCTCGGTCGGCACACCGAAGCCGATCAAGAAAAAATAGCATGCAGCCAAAACTTAAGTCGAAAGTTCATTGTTCGGATCGAGAAGTCGGGGAGGTGACGAGCGTCATCGTTGATCCGCTGTCTCGCCAAATCAGTCACATCGTCGTGTCCATGAACGGACATGGCGAACGCCAGGTTGGGATGGGCCAGGTACAGAGCGTGACCGAGGGCGCCGTGCAGTTGAGGACCACGTCCTCCGAAGTCGTCGCGTTGCCGGCGTTCAAGCGGGACGAGTACGTCACCAGCCATGAAGTCGAAATTCCTCACCTGGAAGATAACATCCACGTGACACCCGGCGAAGTGCTGGTGCCGTTCCCCGAACTGGAGAAGAGCGTCAAGCGGCGAACCTTCTTCATGAACTTCACCCATGCGATCGGTTTTTTGATCGGGCTGCCGATCGCGTTCCCCATTCTGCGCTACCTGATGAAGCCCATGTATGCTCCCTTCGACAACGACTGGTTGAGCATCGGGAACGTCGGCAAGATCAAGCAGGACGATATCGGGGTCCAGTTCAAGTACAAGAAAAAGGTCAAGGAAGCCTACATGCCGGAATCCGAGATCGAAAAGAACGTCTGGATTCTCAAGGGCACGCCGGCCGTCCTCGAGAAGGTCTACCAAGGCAAGGACATGGAGTTTCGCGATGCCTTGGGCAAGACGATCTGGACGAACAAGAAAGATATTCCCTACGTCGCCTTCTCCGGCAAGTGCCCCCATCTTGGATGCGGCTATAAGTGGCGGCAGCACAAAGTCCTCGGGCAAGTCTTTTTGTGCCCCTGTCACTTGAGCATCTACGACGCGTCGGGCAAAGTGCTCGATGGACCGGCGCCCAGGCCGCTGGACGCCTTGCCGATCCGCGTCTCGGCGGGAGGCGCAGTCGAAATCATCGATATGGAATTCAAGGCGGGTACGAAATCACAGATCCGGATCATTTAATCATGGAACATTCGCCCATTCCGAGCAGCCAACCCACGGCCATCGAAAAAGTGGTCGCGTTCATCGATGAGCGCGTCGGCCTGAAGCAGATGCAGGCCAAGATGCTGAACGAGCCGGTCCCGGGCGGCTCGCGCTGGGCCTATGTGTTCGGGTCGGTTCTGCTCTTCATCTTCATCATGCAGGCGGTGACCGGCATTCTGTTGATGTTCTACTACGTCCCGACGGCCGATCACGCATACGCCAGCACCCAGTACATCCTTCACGACGTCGATTACGGATGGTTCCTCCTGAGCTATCACTTCTGGGGATCGACCGCGATGGTCGTCTGCGTCTTCGCGCACATGTCCCAGGTCTTTCTGTGGGGCGCCTACAAAAGTCCGCGTGAAATGATCTGGCTCGTCGGGTTGGCCCTGTTCGGCATCGTCATGGGGTTCGGGTTCACCGGCTACCTGCTGCCGTGGGACCAGCGCGCGTATTGGGCCACGACCGTGGGCGTCGAAATCATGGACAAGACGCCGCTCCTCGGCGATTTCATGGCGCGCTTCCTCAAGGGCGGCCCGACGCCCGGACAGATGACGCTGAGCCGGTTCTTCGTGATCCACGTCATGATTCTGCCTGCGGCCTTGATGGGACTCGCCGGGTTGCACCTGTTCCTGTTCAGGGCGGCCGGGCCGGCCGGCCCGTTCCGGGGCACGCCGGAGGAACTCAAGGCCAAAACCGATTACTTTTTCCCGCGCCAGATTTGGAAAGACATCGTCGGAATGGTCATCGTATTCGCCTGCATCTGCGCCCTGGCTTTCTGGGAGCCGGTCGTGCTGCTGGAAGAGGCGACGCCGGATCCCGGCGATTATCATCCGGAGCCCGAGTGGTACTTCTTGTTCCTGTTTCAATTGCTCAGGCTGAAGATCTTCGCCGGCGAGTTCGGACAGTTTCTGGGCGCCATCGCCTTGCCGGGAGCCTTCATGGCGTTGCTGGCGGCGCTTCCCTTCATCGATAAAGATCCTGAGCGGAATATCTTCAAGCGTCCGATCGCCTTGATCGGCTGGATCGTCGTCATGGTATCCATCCTTCTGTTTACGGTGTCCGCCATCATCAACCGGGAATTTCTGGACTGAGCGTCTCAGTCCCACGAGCTGCTATGGCCGAAGAACGCGAATCGTTGTCACCGACAAAAATCGGGCTCGGGGTCCTCTGGCCGGCGTTTTGGACCGGCCTCGCTTTCAAGCTTGCCTTTGTGCTCCTGTTTCTTGCCATGGGCATCATGCATTTCGAAGGACGCCTCGGCTTGGCGTTCATCATGCTCCTGGCGAGCCCCGTGACGGTCTTTGCCCTGCCGATTATTACGATGGGACTCGACTCGCATATCGGCGAAGGCGCCGGCATCGCACTCTTGTTCCTGCTCTCGATTCCCATCGACATTTGGGCGCTTGGTATCGTCGGTCGCACATTCTTCCTCGAACGACTCCGTCGCGAACCGCCGGATGGTTTGGGAATGACGCTGTGGTGGAAGAGCGCCCTCGTCGGGGCTATTTTCCTCCCGATCCTCTGGTTGGTTGTGGGGACCGTCACCTCGACGAGTATTGCTGTCGCCCATTCGCTGCTGGAGCTGGAATTCCTCAAATGGATTCCGATTGCCGAGCGGATCAGCATCGAGCTGACCTTGTGGGGCTCGGTCGCCAGTGCGGTGTTGATCATTCTCCTGCTGATCGGGGTCTCTCTTATCGGACGATTGATCCGGAACATGGCTCAGTCGGCTCCTGCCGTATCGGAGAATTACCAGGGACTGATTACGAGATGGGATTTGATGCGGGTCCCCACCGACCAGAGCTTGATGCTGACATCCTTGACCGGAGCCGGCGCGATCTTATCGGTGCTTTTCTGGATGGCGTTGCCCGTCACGACTCCCCATCCTCATGAATGCTGCAAGAAGCCGGAGGTCAAGGCCGAGCCGCCCGTGAAGCCGCTCGAATCGTTGACGAAGAACGAAAAGGTCATCGCGCAGCTTTCCGCGCAAGTCGATGCACTGGAAAAGCAGAAAACCGACAAGCCCGAAGCGGAAACGGACAAAGGTAAAGCAAAAGGCAAGGCAGGAAAGGACAAGGACGGTCCGCCTGCCAAGAAACCGTAATGATTCCCAGAGATGAGGTGAGTGCCATGCAATACGGCGGCGCATCGATTCAGCGGGTCCTTCGGACCACCGGTGGTCTTGGCGGAGTCCTCGCCGGGCTCATGGTCGCCGTGGGTTTCCTCGCCCTTCCGTCGTTGGGCCTCGCGGCGGACGCTCCGCCCGCTGTCACAGAGTATCGGGACATCCCCGGCATCGGCAGCCGCAACCTCGTCTGGATCATCGCGCAGCTCCATCTTCTGCTCGCCGGATTTGTGTTGGGCGTCCCGATCTTTGCCTGGCTCTGCGAAGTCGTGGGTTGGAAGAGCGGGGAAAAGCGCTACGACAAGCTGGCCAAAGAATTCACTAAGCTCCTGACTTCGTCGTACGCGACCACCGCCCTGTTCGGCGGCATTCTCCTGTTCCTGCTCATCGCGTTCTATCCGAAGTTGATGAACTATCTGACGGACATTTTCTTTCCGTCGTTCATCTTCTATTGCATCCTGTTCCTGCTCGAGACCGCGACCCTCTATCTCTACTGGTATGGCTGGGACGCGATGCAGGACGGCCATAAGAAGACGTTCCATATCTTCCTCGGCTTCCTGCTCAATCTGTTCGCCTTCTTCATCATGATCGTCCCCAACTCCTGGGCGACGTTCCAAGCCAGCCCCGTCGTGATCTCCGAAGGGACGGACCTGCAGCGTGCCTGGGCCGCGACCTGGAATCCCACCTGGTGGCCGGTGAACATTCACCGGTTGATCGCGAACGTCGTGCTCGGCGGCTACATCTGCGGCGCGTACGCGGGTATCCGGTATCTGTCGGCCAGGAACTCCGAAGAACGCGACCACTACGACTGGATGGGCTACGTCGGTAACTTCATCGGCGTCTTCGGATTACTGCCCCTCCCGTTCGCCGGATACTGGCTGATGCGCGAAATCTATCAATACAACCAGCAGATGGGCATCACCCTGATGGGCGGCTTCCTCTCCTGGCTGTTCATTTTGCAGGCCATGTTGATCGGGGTGCTCTTCCTCGGGTCGAATTACTATTTCTGGCTCGGCATTACGCACCGCATTCCGGGATCGGAAATGCGATACCGGAAGCCCATCATGACGATGCTGGTCATCCTCCTTCTGTGTTTGGGCGTCTGGATGACTCCGCACTCGCTCGTCGCCAGCCTGGAAGAAGCCCGCAAGATGGGCGGCACGCACCATCCCCTGCTCGGCGTATTCGGCGTCATGTCCGCGAAGATGACCGTGTCGAATCTGATGATTCTCGTCACGTTCATGAGTTTCATCATGTATTGGCGGGCCGGCAAAGAAGAAACGGCCGGCTGGGCCAAAGCCGCCAAAGCGTTGATGAGCGCCCTCCTGGTCATCGCCGGCATTGCAGTCGTCGTGCTCGGCGTCTGGGGGTATTTCGTGCCGGCGATCATCCGCATCAACTACTTCTCGACGTCGCAGGTCGGCATCGTGTTGTTCGTGATGCTGACGATCACGCCCTTGACGGCCCTGTTGTTGAAGAGCGCCAAGACCACGACCGAGATGGTCTGGGGGCGGATGCCTCCGCGGGCCGGCTATGCGTTGGTCCTGAATGCCGTGATGGTCATCCTGCTCATGACGTTGATGGGCTATGCCCGGTCGTCGTCCAGAGTGCACTGGCACATCTACGGTGTCATGCGGGATTCATCCCAATACGCCTTTTCTCCGGCCCTCGGCTACGCCGCGGCCCTCATGGCGTTGAACACGTTTTTGTTCTGTCTCCTCGTCGCATTCATTTTCTGGGTCGCGACGATGGGCGACAAAACCAAAGCCGGCGGCCACGGCGAACCGGCCAAAGGCGGACTCCCGCAGGGGATGCCGGCGATGGCGGGCGGTTCACCGACCCGCCAGATCGAGTCATGAGTCATTTTGAATTATGAATGTTGAGTTGATGCTCAATTCAACATTGAACGTCCAGCATTCATCATTCCGCAGGGGTGGTCATGAGTGAAGTCGTCAAACTGCAGTTGATCGGTCTAAGCGTCGTCGGGCTGGGTATCGTCATCCTGCTCTTTGTGCGGGCGCAATTCGCCCGTGTCATCGGGTTCGTGGCGATCGTCCTGGGGCTGTTCTCGCTGGTCGCGCTGGCGGTTCCGCAGATGGCGTCGCTGCCGCCCGCGGAAGAGAAATTCGACATCGCCACCGTCAAGACGCCGACCGACATGGCGGCGATCGGCCAGAAGATCTTCTTCAGCAAGGGCCAATGCGCGCTCTGTCACTCCATCGGTCCCAGCGAATCGGCGCGTTGCCCGGACCTCAAGGGAATCGGAGCCAAGCTAAGCCGGGAATTCATCTTTGAAAGTTTGACGCAGCCGCAGGCCTACATCTATCTGGACTATCGGCACGAGGGGCTTCCGAAGGAATATCCGGCCAGAATGCCGTACATCAACAAGAATCCCATCGGGCTGACGAAGAACGAGATCCTGTCCGTCATCGCGTTCCTGCAACAGATGAGCGGCGAACCGATTTCCGTGAATCCGTCCGAACTCGAAGTACCGGGACAGACTCCCGCGGCTCCCGTCAAGGCCGCGGAATCGAATCCTGTCGCCGTCGCGAAAGCGCACTGAGGAGGCATTATGGGAGGGGCGCTGGTCAAGCCAATCATCCTGCTGGTCGCAGTCTATCTGGTGCTGAAGTTCATCGTGCCCAACATTCCGGGCTCGGCGCCGCTTCCGGCCAGCCTCATTTTCCTCTATTTGATGCTGGTGAGTTCGGGTATCGTCATTTTTGCGACGCTCAGCGGCGAGTCGAAAGACGCCTTTTGGGGCCCGATCCAACGGTTCATGACCGGCGAAAACATCGGCGGGCTGCAGGCGCTTCGCTACGGCGTGCTGATCCTGTTCCCCCTGTTGGTCGGGTGGCAGACCTACGGCAGCACGGCGCAGAGCGATCAGCCACCGGCCGAAAACCGGACGATTCACCCGGCTCCCCCCGGAGAATATACGGGCCTTTCAAATCCAGTCGCCAAGACACCCGAGAACATCATGCAGGGCAAGGGTTTCTATGCGGCCTTCTGCTCGCCCTGCCATGGCGGACAGTTCGACGGCAAAGGACCGGCGGCCAGAGGCTTCAATCCGCCTCCGGCGAATTTCTCGGATCCGACGACGATCGCCATGCTGCAGGAGAGCTATCTGTTCTGGCGCATCAAGAAGGGCGGCGTGGGGCTCCCCATCGAGGGTATGCCTTGGAAGTCCGCCATGCCGCGCTGGGAAGTCGAGCTCCCGGACGAATGGATCTGGAAGATCATCATGGGTGAGTACGACGGGGCGCATCAATCGCCTCGCACCTGGGAATAGACCGTCGGTCGGTGCCGGCGGACGCGAAACGAGGACAGCATGAAATCGGCAAAGCGGAAGACACAGTGGCACAAGGGGCGGGCGATGCTGCTGGCATCGGCCATGGTCCTGTGCGGTGCGACGGCGAGTCTCGCACAGGAAAGCGTGGCGGTTCGGGCCCCGTTGGTCAAGGGCACGCTTCCGGCCGAAGATCCGGAGTCCGCGGTCTGGAACAGCGCGCCGCTTTCGCAGTTCCCGATGTCTCCTCAAGTCCATTGGCCCAACCGCATCCTGGAAGCCACGGTGAAGGACGTCAAGGTTCGCGCGTTGCACGACGGCACGCAAGTGGCGTTTCTCCTGGAATATGCCGATCCGACGCAGGATCCGGACGATGCGGCCGCGCTGGAATTCATGGTCGGCGAGAAGAAAGCGCACTTCGCGCACGGGCAGCCGATGGCTCAGGTCGAAGGCGGACCGGTCAACATTTGGTACTGGAAGAATAAGGACAACAAGGCGGTCGACATGAGCGCCCTGGGGTTCGGCACCTTGAAGTCTCAAACGCATCAAGACGTGAAGGCGAAAGGCGTCTATGCGAACGGCACCTGGAAAGTCGTCTTCTCCCGTCCGCTGGCGACCGAGCATCCCAACGAAGACACGCAGGTGAAGCCCGGTGAGTTCATCAACGTCGCATTTGCCGTCTGGGACGGGCAAAAGGATGGCAGCGGGGAAGTGCGTGAAAAGGGATCGCAGAAGGCCGTCTCCTCCTGGTGGTACTTCCGAGCGGAGCCGCCCGCGGACTATTCCGGGTACCTCTACGCGGTCGTGGCCATCGCAATCGCCGTCGGATTCCAATTCGTTCTGATCCGAAAACTCAAGAAAGGGCAGTCAGCATGAAGGCGGCAAGGCTGCGAGTCATGGGTGCGGTGGCTGGCCTGATGGGGCTCTGGGCCTTGGTGGCCGGGGGATGCGCAAACGAGCAGCAGAAGAAAGGGCACGAACTCTACGCCCACTACTGCATGCACTGTCACGGCGAAAACGGCCGACAGAACGAGGGCTTCAACTGGTCGTCCATGCCGGACCCCAAGCCCAAGGACCTGTCCAATAAGTCCGAGATGGGCACCTTCAAGGATGAAGAAATCTTCAATACCATCTCGCGCGACATGAAGGATACAAGCCCTGGCGGAGACAAGATCGGCGACGACGAGTTCGCCGTCCCCACGATGCCGACGTTCAAGTACACGCTCTCGGAGGATGAAATTTGGGCCATCGTGGCCTATGTCCGAGGCCTGCACGGCATGAAACTGGAGTTCAAGGTCGAAGAACGGAAAAAGGAACTGACGGAGCACCTGCAGGCCGCGCAGTCCAAGTTCGATCAGTCCAAGCAAGAGTATGAAGCGGCCGAGAAGCGGGCGAGCGACGAGGCTGAAAAGAAAAGCGCCCAGCTCAAGAAAGACGTCGACGTCGACGAGTCGTCCTATGCGAAGGAGCAGGCGGCGATGACTCAGGCCAAAAAGGAGTTCGATGCGGCCCAAGTCGCGCTGAACAACTTCTCGACCAGACCGGGGAAGGGCGTCAACGTGGCGAGGCCCGACTTGACGGTGAAACCGGATCAAGCCGCCAAGTTGGCGGAGGTCGGCAAGAACCTGTACGCGAACAAATACGGCTGTAACGGCTGTCATAGTCTTGCAGAAGAAGGCGGCAAGGTCGGTCCGGCGCTGGATCGCGCAGGGTTCCGTCTCAACGGAACGTGGGTCTATCGCTGGTTGAAAAACCCGCAGGCCATGAAGCCGGAAACCAGAATGCCGGCGTTGGGATTGAGCGATGCCGATGCCAAGGCCGTCGTCATGTATCTCAATACGTTGCGCGCTCCCAAAGCGGAACCGGCAAGCGACAAGCCGGCCAGCTGAGGCCGTCGCGGTGAATCAGAATGTGGTTGGCCTCGGCTGGTGGTCGCACCACGCCGGGGCAGCCGCGTAAGTCTACTGCCAGAGAAATCCCGCGAGCATTCCCGCCAGGATTCCCGATCCGATCCAGACGTGCCGGTGAAACAGGGTAAAGGCTCGCGCGGCGGAAACTGAACCCGCCAATTCCACCGTCTGTTTGGCAAAGAGAACGGCGGCTATTGCCAGGGCGGCATAGTAGATCCACCCGATGCCCGTCTCCAGGCCGGCAAGCACGAGGAAGGTCAGCATTCCACCGAACGCCGCCGCCACGGCCAGCCATGTCCAGCGGTCGAAGAACAGAGCCGAGGATTTGACGCCGATCCGCCGATCGTCTTCGCGGTCCTGAAGCGCATAAATCGTATCGTAGCCGACCGCCCAACAGATCGTCGCCCCGAACAGCAGCCAGGCCGGGCTCTCGATCGTCCCGCGCGAAGCGGCCCAGGCCATGATCGTTCCCCAGCCGAAAGCGATGCCCAATATCGCTTGCGGAACATGGACCACCCGTTTGGCAAAGGGGTAGAGCCCGGCCAATACCATGGCGATCGGACTCAGAAGGAGCGTCAGCTGATTGAGCGTGAGCACGAGCGCCAGGGCTGCTCCGAGTAGGAGCGCCGCCAGTCCGCAGGCATGGTAAAAGGAGAGTTCCCCCGAGGCCAATGGCCTGGTTCGCGTCCTCGCGACTTCCCGATCGACCGACCGGTCCGCCAGGTCATTGAGCACGACCCCCGCGCTTCGCATCAGGAAGGACCCGGCCGAGAAGGTGACAATCAGCCCAAGCGCCGGAACGCCGCGCGCGGCCAGAACGAGAGACCACAGCGTCGGCAGCAGCAGCAGCCATGTTCCCGTCTGGCTATGCAGGCGAATCAGCCGTGCGGCGGCCGACCAGGAGAACCTGGCTCCGCGATTCTCGGCAAGCGTCTGAGGAGGGGAGTCAGTCACGGGAGCCATGGGATCCGCCTGAGGCCGCATGAGAGCTCGCTCTCGTCATTCGTCCTCTATCAGGGAGGCGATGTCGGAGAGCCGGTCGCCACAGGCATCGGATGAGCCGACCATAACCGAGCATGGTGGACCTGTCAAATCCCGCTTCGGTTGTGCTCGAATGAGAATTTTCGGTATAACGACTATCGTGCGACAGCCGCAGAGAGATCCGTGGGCATTCCTCCCGCGCGTGACCGGGCAAGCACTGGCATGGCTCTCGCTCTTCCTTCTTACGTCCTGCGGCCTGTTCGCCTCCCGCGACGGTCTGGGTACCGGCTACTACCTTCCGCTCACCGTCCACGTGAGAATGGCTCCGATCATTGGAGAGGCGCAGCTGACGTATCAGGATGTCTGTGGGACCGCCAAGGTGCTCCCGATAGGCACCATGTTGACCACGGCGATCAAGCGGAAATCAGGCCTGGTGTTCGAAAAGGTGATGTTGGAGGAGAAAGCGGGGGTGGTCGTGGACGGCTATGAAGACGTCTCGCTCGGGCTGCTCAATGCCGACGTCAATGCCTATCGGAAGGCAAATAAATCCTATCCCGCCACGGTGGAGATCGGTCTCGATTTTGCCTTTACGACGGCGGACGGAACCGTACTCTATAACAAGAAATTGAAGAGCATGGCAAAAGGTGAGGTGGAAACGACCGATACCTCCTGCGATGTCACCGGATTGGATTCCGTCGCTCAGGCTGCCGTCGACAAGGTGACGGACGGTATGGCCAAGCAACTCGGTACGTCCGCCAAGATCGCGACGTTTTCCGAAGCTCGGGCGTCCGGTACGGCCGCCGCGTCGTCCTCGACGGCATCAGCGCCTCCTTCGCCGCTGGCGGCCGCGGCCGTTCAAGCGGCACCGGCGGTCGCCGCACAATCGTCGACGCCATCGTCGCCGCCGCCGGCGCCTCCACAGACCACACCATCGACTCCCAAGGCCGCTCCGGCGGTTCCTGACGTAGAGCCAGCAACCATCACGTTCCGGGCCATCATTCTCGATGAGAACCGCAACCAATTGCTGCACACGGGCGAAGTCTTCTCGGTCGAGATCGAGATCAAGAACGAAGGACCGGCGGATGCATCCGGTTTAGAGATTCAGGTCAGCGGGACCCCGGAACTGATCGACCAGATTCCCGATGTGCTGTCGGTCGGCGATCTCGCGGCCGGCGGGGCCAAACGTCTGTCGGTGGAAGGGAAGATCGGAACGGTCAAAGAAGAAACGCAGGCCGAGTTGGTGTTGACCATGCGAAGCCGCTCGCCATTGGACCGCCTCCCGTCCTCCAAGAAGTTCGTGGTGGCCATGAAGCCTGACACCGTACCGGAAGCGACGGCCTCTCCCGTGGACGTGGATCAATTGCCGAAGCAGGCCCTGAAGGTCAAACAGCCGAAAGCCGTCGGCATCGCCATCGGGGTCGGCCAGTTCCGTGAAAGCGGGGTTCAGCGGGTGAGGCATGCGGCGCATGATGCGGAAGTCGTCGCAGCCTATTGGCAGGGGGTGGTCGGCATTTCAGCCGATCGTGTGAGGCGGCTGACGGATTCCCATGCGCTGAAGGGCGACCTGACCGAAGTCTTCGAAGACTGGCTCCTCAAGCAGGCGGACTCCGGCACGGTGGCCTACGTCTATCTGTCCGGCCGCGGGACGGTGGATGCCTCGACCGGCGCCGTGTCGATCGTGCCGTTCGACGGTACGCCATCCTCCTCAGCCAGACTCTATTCCCTGAGGCGCTTGAACGAAGCCCTGGCGAGATCACCTGTCCAATTTGCCATCGTCATCCTCGATCTCTCGCTCGAAAGCACGGCCGTGAAGGACGGCGTCAGTCCCGTGTCTCCGGTATGGGAGCAGACGGGGCAGGGAACGGAGAAGATCATGTGGATGGTGGGGAATCGCTCCGTGCAGGAGGCGCATCCGTATGATCTCGGTCAACACGGATTGTTCACGTACGAAATCCTGAATGGGTTGGGAGGGCCGGCCGACTTCAATCAGGATGGAATCGTGCTCGCCGGAGAACTGTGCACCTATGCAAAGGGCCGCGTGTTCAAGGCGGCGCGCGAGCGGTTCGGGAACGAGCAGGAGCCGCTGTGCATCCCACTCCCGGGAAAAGGGGCGGAGGTCCGTCTTCAGCCGGTCTCCCGATTGAAGTAGCTCAACAAAGCCGAATCCATCGGAAAACCACTCCCTGACAGGCCAGCCTGGTGATCGTGAAAAACCTCTTGAGGACGGGAGAAAACCTGTGTAGGGTATGCATCCCCCGCCAGGTGCCGGCGTAGCTCAGTTGGTAGAGCAGCGGTTTCGTAAACCGCAGGTCGCCCGTTCAATCCGGGTCGCCGGCTCCAGCATAAAACCCTCAATATAGGCCCGTTGATCCATCGGAGTGGAGGCCACCGTTACCGCAGACTGGGTTTCTGCTACCACTTTGCTACCAGGTTCCGAAACGGCGACCGCGTGAGTCTGTTCCTTCACCACGGCATCGAGCTGATCGAGCACCCCTGGTGCTTTCTTCTTCAGCCAGCGGCCATATGTCGACACGGTAAGTTCGATCGTGGCATGGCCCAATTGTTCCTGCACGTAGGCTGGGCTCACGCCATCGGCTAAAAGGATCGATGCATAGGTATGGCGCAAGCAGTGCGGCGTGAAGTGGGTCGGAAGCATAGCGGACGTCAGAACGCGGGCCATGGTGCGGCGCACGTTGGCTGGATCAACCGGAGTCCCGGCCTTCGTCACAACGAGCCAGGGTGGGCACTCGGTCCACTCGTATCTGAGGTGATCCCGCCGATGCTGCTCTTCGTGAGTAACTAAGGCATCAGTGAGGGCCTGAGAGAGATCGACTGTCCGGCCGTGGCCACTCTTCGGGGTGTCCAGCGTTCCATCCTCGGCAAAGGCACGAGCAATGCGGATCGTCTTGGCCCCGCGGTCGAGATCTGACCATTGCAGCGCTAAGGCTTCACCCAATCGCATGCCGGTACCCGCGAGAATGAAGAAGAGAGGGTAGTACCGTGGCGCCACCTTCTGAGCCGTAGCTAAGAACTGAAGCCGTTGCGCCTTCGTCATCGCCTTGATTTCTTCCTGAATCGTCGACTTGGCCACAGTCAGTTTGAGAGTGCGTCCCAGCCGCGCGGCCGGATTGGCGACAATCACCCCGTCCTCAATCGCCGCATTCAGCAGAGTTCGCAGGGTGGCATGAATGTTTCTCACTGTTCGCCGCTCCAGTCCGGATTCGAGTTTCTCTGCAAGAAGGATCTTGATCCGCCCTCGATCGAGGTCCCGAACGCGGACCTTTTCGAATCGAGGAAGGAGGTGGAGAGTGAGTATTTCACTATAGCGTGCCAGCGTCCGAGCTTTGACAGCCTGCCCGATCAGTCGCTTCCAATGCGTGGCATACTCTGACAAGGTGATTGTGGCCGGAACAGCTGGCGTCACGCGTTGGCGTGCTTCAGGGCCCACCTTGTCCCGATGGGCTTCTGCATCAACCTTCCTGTCGAAGGTCTTCCAGTGGCGGACGCCGGCCCCATCCCGCCAATCGACAACATATTTACCGCGGCGTTTCCGAACGCAGGCCATTCGTCAACTCCTCACTTACAGTTGGATGAGGACGAGAACGATACAAGTCGTTAATCTATCCCGTCAAGGTTCATGTTGAGACACATATTCATCAATGGCTGATGCCCTCACTCGTACAGATTTGCCAAACCTAACGGACTTCAGGATTCCTGACCGCGCCAACTCGTAAGCCCGGTAATTCGAAACCTGTAGTCGTTTTGCCACCTCAGGAATCGTAAGTAGATGGTCCTGGTTGGATACATTGTGCGATCCCTCGAGTGCCCTATGAAGCAGAACTGGGTGAAGGGAGGCAAGCGCAATCAGAAAGGACTGTGCGATCTGAGGTGACAATGTAGCAGCCTTGGCTGGGTCCGCCAAGAGCTCATCAAATGAGAAAATTTGCATCTCTGAATCATTTCATGGGTAATTCTTCAAAAGATGACCGAAAGGCACAGATGATGGTTTGAATGCCCAATATCTTCCAGAACAATCCCTCAATGGTCGCGTCCCGTCGCTGGAGAGCAGCAGATCAGGCCAGCGAAACGTCCCAGGGCTGACATCCGTCGTGCTGGCCTGCCCGCTGCGAGCGCATCCGTGTCCGCCTCTTCCTCCTTGTGTGCCCCACCCCCTGGTCTGTGCGGGTGGGGCCCTTACCTATTCAAGGAGGAAGACCGATGGACGGATCACAGACGCCACGCAAATCTAAACGGCCACGCACATCGACACCGACATTCACGCCGTATCGCGTGCCTCGCTATCGCCTGACGCTGGTCTGCGAGTCATCTGATTCGGTCATGTCCGGACCCATCCAGGCTTCTTCGTCGGCGGTAGCTATCCTGCGTCCCTGCTTTGCGGGTCTGGATCGGGAACAGTTTCTCGTGGCGGGACTCGATGCGAAGCATGGCATCATTGGCATCAACATTGTCTCGATTGGCTCGCTGACCTTGTCGATCGTGCATCCCCGTGAAGTCTTTAAGCCGTTGATTCTGATGAACGCGGCCGCCTTCATTTGTGCCCATAATCATCCGTCCACTGATCCGACCCCGAGTCCGGAGGATCGACTCCTCACCCAACGCCTCCGCCAGGGCGCGGACCTCCTGGGTATCACCTTACTGGATCATCTCGTCCTCGGTGAGCCGAGTTACTTTAGCTTTGCGGATCATGGCTGGCTGGGCAGCTAACGGCTCAGGCCCGCATCAGCCGCATGACCCAAATGACGGCCGACGCCGTCAGGGCAATGCCGATGACGGCGGCTCCCCAGGCCAGCACATCCGCTGCCATCATCGAACCTAGTTGATTGATTTGTGTCGCCATCTCTCTCCCTCTACTTGCTTCTAAGAGGACTGACGCAACCGGCCGGCCTGCGCCAGTCTCTCAGGACTCTGGTCGTGTTAGTGCACCAGCGCTTTCACGCGCTTGTACGCGAACACGGTCAGCGCCACGCCGATAAACGCGACGCCCCAGGCAATCAAATCCGCCTTGACGCTGGTAATCGTCGTGGTGGATGTCGCATCCACCGGGAACACCTGGGCGAATGCCGGCAGGGCCATTAGCACCAGGATCACCATCCCGACTCCGATTCGAATCTTCATGGCTCTCACCTCCTTTCGGTGCCCTATTTCGTCTCGCCCAGGAGCAGCTTCACGATCACCCCGACCGTGAAGCCTCCGAGAAAGAACGCGGCACTCCAATAGACCATGGCATCGATCACCGCTTGCGTCATGGCTACCTCGGCGGCTCCGTCCCTTGATCCAAGATCGCAGGCGAGCGATCGCTCGTGATGAGATCAGCCGGCGACGCAACGCCCGACTGATCCACGCGTGCCGATGTCGGCGCGACCAATGGGTCTGTGCGAGTCGGCAGCCGACTAGGTGCGAGAACCGGCTCGGGCATCGACCCTGCCGATCCCGACTGAGGAGATACTGTCCCGCCCCAGAGTACGCCCGACCCCTTGAGGACTTTCACGCCTCGGGACGTGACCGCCTGCACGGTCCCCCCCGATTCGGCCGCAATCTCATCGACCGTGAGCAAGCGGCCGTCGTCCGTGACCCACAACCAGTCCGCTCCACCCTGACGGGGATCACTCATCCCACCCTGAATGCGGATCGGATGCACGACAGGACGCGATCCTGAGGGCTCAGGCTCTTGGGGTGTGCGTGTGATCGCCGCGACAGGAACACGGACTGGCGGTGGCGGCAGAGTCGTGCCGCCCCCGAAGGTTCCCCCACCAAAGAGAAACCAGCTCAGGGCCACACACAGACCGAGTGCGCCGAGGATAATTGAGGGGGAACGCAAGATCGAGCGCACGTGCCGCACCTCCTTCGTGGATGTCGCATAGGACCCGTAATAGGCGTAGACAGTCGGCTCATAGGTGCCGGTGAAGCCGCGAATGATCTCGAGCTCTTCCGGATTCCCGCGTACAAAAGCCTGATAGCGGTTCTTGAAGCCGAAGCGGTCCAGACGGCGAAACTTCGTCGTCATTTCGACCACGCGCGTGACCCCGGAGGTCACCTGGCGATAGTCCTGACAGATGAGCAACACATCGATGCCATAGTGACGATGCGTCTCCAGCCAGCGGAGAATCTCGCCATGAAGCTTCTGTTGGGCCCGGAAGACGGTTTGGCACTCATCGATAAACACGGCCGAACCAGGATCCACTTTGGTGAGCTGATCCAGGACTTCGGCTCCAGACGACCAGACGGTGATCTGTTGCTGCAGTTCCTCGAGCGGTCGGCCTTCGAACTTCGCGAGCCGATCCAGGTAAAACCCATCGACGTAGACATAAATCCGCCGGCCTTTCCGGACCCAGGGCAACAAGTACTCGGCGACCGCATGATAGCTCTTCCCCGCCCCTGGCACGCCTTCGAGGAGTTCAATCATTAGGACCCCCATCGGACAAACGGCACGGATTGCAGGGTGAACCGCACCAGCATCGCCGTCGCGATGATCGCCACGGCTTGCGCCATGCCCGTGGCGCCGAGAATCCACGCGTATTGCGCGGGGATCACGGGCACGGTGAGGCTGCCCGTGCCAAGTGAGGCGAGGATCGCATCGGCCGGCCCGAGCACCGAATCCCAGGCATTGAGCGCAATGTCCGTGAGCTTCGCGAGCAGATCGAGGAGCCAGCAGTAGATGAGATTCAGGATGGCGGTCATGCGCCTCCTACGAAGATGATCCGATACGCCGCGAACCCCGCCCCCGCGATGGTGAGGGTTCGCAGGACGGTGAACACGGCTGCCCATTGGTTGAAATCGACCTGATGCGTGCCCCACATCGTGGACGTGAACGTGATGGTAGGCAACGCCTCCGGCCAGGCTAATGTCTGCAAGAGGGACACCGCACTGAGCATGCCTGAGCCTTGCCAGGTCGTGATGTGCGCTTGGAGGACGGAGCCGAACGACCGCGCATCATGGTCGGCGCCGCTACAGCTCACCGACGCACTTTCCTGGGTGGCCTCCGTCGTGGATCCATCCGGATTGGTCGTGGTCGTCGTGGTACTCGTGCTCGTCTGGGTCGCCGGGACTGTCTGCGTTCCAGCCGGCTTCGGGGCATTCGGATCCACGACCGCGTCCGTGGATGTCACTTGACCGATCGGCTTCACCGTCGTCGGGATCTCAGTCGGCGATACCGCCGTACTCGTCGTCGTTGCCGCAGGGGTCGCACTCGCGCCTTGTCCGAGGGGCGTCGTATTGCTCTCAATCGATTTCGGATCCGACGCCGGGAGCGCCGCGACATAGTCTTGAATCTGTTGGGCCGTGGCCACGCCCACACCCGAGCGGACCAGATTAGTGGCTGAGGATCCGTCATAGACATACCGGAACGTCTGCACACAGCTGTTCCGACCACTATTCCACGCTTCGCCCAAGTTCGAGAACCAGGGCAGCGGAAACGCGACCGGTTGGACGTTCAACCCGCAAGTGGCTTGGGTCTTGCCAGGGATCGCCACGGTGACAATCTGAGCTTGCCCCGCTGTACAGCTGGGATACAGACAGGATTGGGCCGCTTCCAGCGCCGCGCCGTTGGGGAGGACCACGCCGGTGCCGCTTTGGAGATTCGAGGGGGCGGCGGCTTGCTTCACGGCCTGGAGTTCTGTGTCGCTGTAATGCATCTGATACAGCGCCAGTCCCACAGAGACCCCCAATGCCGCCCAGCCGATCGGGCCCGTCACCAACCGCACAGCCACCGAGGCCGGCGAGGTGACCGCCGCCGCTTGGGCGACGGTCGAGAGCAAGGCCGCGCGATTCGCTCCGAGATAGAGGAGTTTCGAGGAATCCGTCGCCACCCGGACATAGCCCGTCGCACTGACTAAGGCGAAGGCCGGGGTGACGGCCCACACCCAGGCCATCACCCCGATCATGAGCAGATACAGGCTCAACGCTAAGATCGCCCCACCCCGATGCCGGTCATGAACAGGAGGATCAGCAGGCAGGCGAACAGGAATTGCTCGGCGATCCCCGGATCGGTCCATGTCATGCCGGTCTCCCTTCATGCTGATCACGCCTACTTCTCCGGGCCTTTGGTTCCGGGCGTGATGATCCCAGGCTGATAGCCCGTGACATCGAGAAACCGTTGCCCTTTGAATTCCCGGAGGTTCACCGTGATCTGGCACGGCTTCATCTTGTTCGCCTCCATGAGCTTGTAGAGGTGCTCATGGTCTTCCGAGACGCTCGCTTCGAGGGTGGAGGTATCCTCCTCGAAGTAGAGCACGGCATTGCGGAAGATCCGTTTCCCGTCCTGACTGGGTCGAGCCTTGACCCCCATCACCACGCAGTGCCCCACGAATCTGGACATCTCACCGCTCCCTTCCGTCCCACCGGAACCAGCCTTGCTGGAGGTGGGACCATAAAAAGACGAACACGGTGCCACAACTCCGACACCGGCCCCGCAACCGAGGCCCGCACATGTAGAGCCTTAGGGTGCCGTGCTCGCACAGCCGGCAGCGAAGCCGTCGGTCGGCTTCCACCACCGGACCCTCTTCAACACTTGCTGGGCGTCTTGGCCTTTGGCCAAGAGCGCGTAATGCTTGGCGCGCCATCGTTCCACTCCTTCGATAATGATGCTGACTAACCAGCGTTCACCGGCTTCCGGATGCACACAGAGCAACCCCAGCATGGGGGAGAGACTCTTCGCCGCCCATTGCTTCACGTCCTCGATCTGTTTGACGGCTTTGACCACCTCCAACTTGGCCCGTTGCATGCCCTCCGTGAGGGTCTTCCACCAACTCAGCAAGGGCGCGTGGTAGCGATCTTTCGGATCGTCCTCTCGAGTGCAATCGCGAAAATCCAAGGCTGTGCGGAACACGCCGACGATGTAGCTCTGAAACCGGTCCTGATCGAGGACGGAGAGGGCTAACCCCACCGCCTGCGCCCGCTCATCCTTCCATTCCATTTCCCACCGGACCCAGGGGCCCTCCACCACGATCCCTTTGCTCTGTTGCTGGGCCGCTTTGTCATAGATACGCACGTAGGTATCGGAATGCCGGGACCCCATGCAGAGCGTCTTGCCCGTGTCCGCGCCGGAGCCGAGATCCAGACCCGCGATCAGTTGGGACTTCCGAAAGTGAGAGACACAATGGCCGGCCACGACCGCGGCATACACGGCCTCGACCTCAATGATGCCGCTGCGATCATCCAGCGCCACATCCAGGCGCCCAAAATGGCCGTCTTTCGCGAAGACCCACTGCGCCACCGCCTGAAACTGTTCATAGGTCCAGCCGCTCAACAGTTCTTGCGAGAGATCCACATGCACTTCCTGCGGGGCCCGTTTCGCACCGGTCCCGATGCGGCCGTATCCGCCGGTTTGGCCGCGACAGATCCAACTCCGTCCATAGCCGAGAAAGCCCTTCTCATCGGCAACCCAGTCGCCACCGACGAGGGTCATCGCCTCCTCGACGGTCGCCTGGGGAACCGTGAATCGCAGCCAACCGAGGGAACAGGTCCAACTCATGAATGCCTCCGTGGATCCTTTTGGAAATTGCGCCCCCGTTTTACCGTCCGGGGGCTGTTCGACCCGGTGCGCCGCCGGCTGGCGCCGCCGGCTGCACCGCGCTCCTTGTCAGCCTTCACTTCCGAAGTGTCGAAGCGCCGTTTGCCATTGCGGGTCATCGCCCGGCGCACGTCGTCCAGATCAAAGAGCGCCATGCGGCAGAGACACTGCACGGGAATCTCTTGCTTCCGATACGCGCGCTGCACCGATTTCACACTCACGCCGAGTGCACTGGCCAATTCCTTCACGTTCAGCAAGGCCTTCATTCAAATCCCCTTTCTCACGCCCGATGCTGGCGCGGAGCATAGTGAATCGATGACGAGGTGAATAGGACCCTGTTTAGGCCTGATGCGTACTCCTAAGGACAGATGAGGACAAAGCAGTCAGTATGGGCAGGAGGAATAAAGCAGAGCATTCCGAAATAAATCAAACAGGTGAAGCTAGGGCCGAAACTACTTCGCCAATTGACAACGACGGCATTTCAACGAGAAACACCGATTTCGCGAGGTGGAGTACGTACCGATACCAAGGTTGAATGCATCTGAAGGGTAGGGCCGGAAAAAATTCGGAACGATGGTTTAAAGCGCACACGACCTATTGACAGGCAGTGCATGCTGATGGTAAATGCAACTCGATTGCATTAACACTATGAACACATCCTCACTCACTCATAGGCTAAAGGCCAGTGGCAAGAAACTCACACAGGCTAGGCAGGCCATTCTCACGATCCTGGAGGGTAGCCAGCTTCCAATTACTGCGGCGGAAGTGCATGCGCGGCTCATGAAGGCGCATATGCCCGCCGATCGTGTCACGGTATATCGCAATCTGTCCCTACTTGAAAAGTTGCGATTGGTGAATACGGTCGGTTTTCATGATGGTCAAATGCGATACGAGATCCATTCTGGGCGTGAGCATCATCACCATATCCAGTGCCTTACGTGCGGTAAGATTGCCGATCTCATGCTCTGTCCCTTGGAGAAATTGACGCAACTCGTGGAGAAGCAAACTCGCTTTTCTGTTGATCGTCATGCACTAGAATTTTTTGGCTGGTGCCCACAGTGTCGATGAGATCCTCCATAGCGATACGGGGCAGCTGGATGCTGCTGATTCTGTATGTGCTCTTGGCGTTATCCCTGCAACCTCTCCTACTGGAGCATGTCTTTGCCGCAGGCTCAGCGCATGAGCATTCTGACCAGGATGTCTGCGCTTGGCTAGACCATGCGGCAAGTGCGGGGCTCCAGTCGATCAAACCGCCAGCTTCGCTTCTACAGTGTCTACTCGCATCTCCACTACCGGTTGATATTGCCTTTCCCACTGCCGAATCCTTCTTCGATCCAATTCGCGGTCCACCTCTTCTCAGCTAGCGATCACAACTCATTGCCGCTGTTGACACTTTCCTGCTTCCCATAGCGGGAAGGTCCGTGTTTCTTGCACTTGGACGAGCTCAATACCCACTCGTTCTATGCAGTCCTGCAGTTACGAGTGTGACGCCATCGGTTCGGCTACCGACGGTGAGTAGATAAGTCTAATGGACGCGAACGATGAACGCTCCCTGAATGGCGGGCTGCCAATCGCGCACGATAAGGTGTCGCGGCAGTCGTCAAATGCATTCGAGGAGGTTAGATCCACAGTTACAGATTGGCGAAATGCCGCATTCAACAATCGCCTTCAGGTGATTTGTTCTACTGGGACACTCGAGCATACAGGAGATAGACATGCGTAACCGACAAATATTGGGAGTGTGGAACAATGTTCACAGGTAAGAATCTCTTTGTACTTGATCCTGAGCAGCGCCGCTCAGGTTGTACTCCACCGTTACGAGTCATGAGGGCATCGAAGAGTTTCCACCTGATCATAACCCCGAAGCGAAGGGCGCGGGCCATTCGAAACGCCAGATGGACAGTGCGAGCGCACAAGTTCGCACAGCGATGCCGTCCCCATCGCGACTAAGGCAACCGCTGATCTCGGACGCGACACTGAATTAGCATGGGCGAACAATGACCATTTAGGCAGCACTCACGGCCCCTTCAATGAGACCACGCGAGACAACATACAGTCTGTTGATGAGGGGGCTCTCCATTTGGACTATTCTGTTCTTGCTGATTATCGCGCCGCTTGCGGTTGCACAGGAAGTCCATCACGAGCTGGCAGCGGCAGATACCGATGGTCATGAACACTCGGACAATGATTTGTGTCAATGGGTTCAACATCAAAGCTCTGCTTCGATTAACCTCAATACGCTGATTTTCTCAATCTGGGAGATTGTCCGCCAGGGTGATCTCCTTCCACAGCGGATCCCCTTTTCAGCTCAATCCGGTCTTCTGGGCCCTTCCCGCGCTCCCCCACGCTTTAACGTCCCAACGCAATCACACGCTGTAATCGGTGAGAGCCATCGGCTCGCCAATTCATAGGTTTGTCATCAACTGCATGATTGAGGGAGTTTATGATGCAACGCGCCGCTGCAATGCTTTTTTCTTGCCTCTGTGTGGCCAATATTGTGTTCATGGTTTTGATCGTCCATACGGTCCATGCCACAAACAATGAACCAACTGACACCATTACCGGCACGGTTCAGAATCAGGACCTTCGACGCGTCGATCAAGCAATGGTTCAGGTGCGCGACCAGGAGGGGAATGTGGTCGCCCAAACGCTGACAAACCAGGCTGGCGAATTCTCAATTACGGTTCCAATTCAAGGAAACTATTCCATCAGCGCAATCCAAGATACCTTCAAGAGTGAATTTGTCGTGGTGAAAATAGACGCAGAAATGCCGGCTCCAATCACGCTGACTCTGGCAGTCACCCAGGAAATCGCGTTGGAGATTGTCTCTCCACTCGCGCCGATCCAATACAAAGCTTCTAGCTCAATCTACCAGTTGAGCCGTAGAGACGTTGAAATCCTTCCGCGCGGGAACAATAACGATGTTGCTAGTGTGCTGCTGACTATTCCCAGCGTGGCCTACGGCGCCCTCAATCAGACACACATCCGTCAGGATCATGCCAACCAGCAATACCGGATCGATGGCATTCCAATTCCCGACACAGTCACCGGTGCTTTTGCCGATATTGTCCCTCCTCGTGCATGGGAACGCTCGGAAATTATTTTGGGTGGCATGGAAGCGCAATACGGGAACAAGACGGCAGTTGTCGTGGATATCACCAGCAAGAGCGGTACGAGACCGGGCTTCGGTTCAGTTCAGGTATTCGGCGGTTCCAACGAAACGGTCAACCCGTCGTTCGAGTATGGCGGAACAATCGGCGAGAAAGTTCGATTCTATATTATGAATAGTTATGTCACCACAAACAGGGGTCTCGAGCCGCCTACGCTCGGAAGGCAGAGCTACCACAACCAGAGCGAGAAAAATAACACATACTTGCGAGGAGACTATCAACACGATAACAAGAACAACTTTGCATGGATCTTTCTCGGGTCCGTGGCGAAATACCAAGTACCGACGATTCCTAACCTTGAGGCCAACGGCGATGTGCTGGCCCTATTGCCGGCTGGCTTTGAGCCCAGTGCCTCTCAGTCAGTCAATCAATTCCAAAAAGAAAACAATCAGTACTCCCAGCTGGTCTGGAGGCATGATCTTAATGCCAACCATTTCTTCAGTCTGGGTGCCTATTTTCGGCGGGGTGTGGCTGATTTTCAGACCGACCCGTTCAACTCCTTGGCCTATGCTGACGATGTTAACAGCGCGCAAACAGCCAGCCAGAAGCGGACGGCGTATTCCGGAGGTTTCCGTCTCGATCACACCTGGGTGCCCGATAGCCATCATCTCGTGAAGGGAGGATTTCAGTTCGATTACACCTCGGCAAGTAACAGTTCACAAATATATGCGTTCGATACCGGCGGAGGGGCCCCTGCTGGGCCGGTTATAACGCTCGAAGCGTCAAACCGCAACATTCAAACCAGACAGGAATTTTGGCTCCAAGACCAGTGGACGCTAAACGACCACTGGACATTCAACTTAGGTGTCCGTGGTGACGCGATTCAAGGTTTCTACAACGAAGGGCAGGTGAGCCCAAAGGTTGGTGTCGCCTACAAGCTCAATCAGGCCAACGTCTTCCACGCGTACTATGGCCGCCAATTTACTCCGCCCAACATCGAGCAGGTTGCCTTTGTAAACCTGAATACGCAAAACACCACTGCCGCGCCGGATGATCCGACGGGCTTCCGGCCTCGAGCGGAGCGATCTCACTATTTCGAAGTCGGCAGTTATCACGCTGTTAGCAAATATGCCACGATGCAACTGACAGGCTATTACAAGCTGGCCCACTACTTATCAGATGCAGGACAGTTCGGTAGCACACCCTTACTAAATTTCTTTGCCTTTCAGAATGGCTGGCAACGGGGTATCGACGGTGCGGTAACGGTCAAGTTCGACGATAAGTTGTCGGCACGCGGAACCGCCGGTTGGGGTCAGTGCAAGGGGTACGGTTTACAATCTGGCCAATATCTCCTCGACCAAGGAGAGATCGACGACATCAATTCCAATGGCGGTGTCTTCTGCGATCACTCACAGTTCGTCACCAGCTCCGCCGTCATCAATTACCAGCTACTAAAACGAACTAACATCTCAGGTCAGATGTTGTACGGCTATGGACTACGAACCGCAGAAGAAGGAGCCAAGACAAATTCGTCACACGAGCCTTCCTACACCACTTACAACGCATCGATCACTCACGTGCTGCCGCTCCCCTGGGAGAACCAGAAGATGCTGATCGGATTCGATCTCATCAACATGTTCAACGAGAAATACTTTTACAATTCCGGAGAAGGCAGCATTGGTCTTGGAGTGGCTCATGCAGGAATGCCGCGATCGTTCTTTTTCCGTGCCCAGTGGTTCTTCTAGCCGGAAGCTGAACTGAGGCTGCAGTATTGAAGGGATTGGATTGCCTTAACACTATGACAAGTTTTTGGCTGGTGCCCGCAATGTCGATGAGATCCCCTATAGCGACACGCGGCAGCTGGATGCTGCTGATTCTGTATGTGCTCTTGGCGTTATCCCTGCAGCCGCTCCTATTAGACCATGTCTTTGCCGCAGGCTCCTCGCATGAGCATTCTGACCAGGACATCTGTGCCTGGCTAGACCATGCGGCGAGTGCGGGTCTCCATTCGATCAAACCCCCTGCGTCGCTTCTACACTGTCTGCTCGCGTCTCCGCTATCGGTTGGCATTGCCTTTTCCATTGTCGATCTCTTCTTCGAGCCAGTCCGCGGTCCCCCTCTTCTCACCTAACGATTACGACTCACTGACGCTCCAACACTTTCCTGCCTCCCATAGCGGGAAGGTCCGTGTTGCTTGTACTTGGAACGGTGTCAAAGCAACCAAAGCTACACCGTGTGTCAGTGTACCTGCTGCATAAGACGGCATGGTCATCGACCAGTGGATGAAAGCTCGGATGATGGTATCCAGAGAGGCGACGGTCACGTGACGAACTCGTGGTTCGGATTCACTTCACAACGCGAGACGAGAGTACCTGCCCGGATGATAGGTCTTCAAACACTATTCTTCGGCGAAAGGAGGTCGAAATGCTCCCACCACAGCGGCAGCGTGTATTAGACGAGAGCGCGCCCATTGATTGGACGAACGCCGAATACCTACGACCGTTCCTAAGCGACCAGGGAAGGATTCTGCCGCGGCGAATGACAGGCAATACCCCGAAGCGTCAACGCTTAATTGCCAGAGCAATCAAGCGAGCACGCCATATGGCACTGTTGCCCTTCGCAGGTGCGTCCTAATTGTCAAACAACCGCCCCACTTAACTTGCTAATGGAGGAAAGCAACATGGCGAAACTGAGCAGTCATTTGCGGAATGAAAAGCGGAAGCAGTTAGTCGCTAAGTATGCCGAAAGGCGGCACGCCTTAAAGACCATTATCAAGAGTCAGAGAAGCACTCACGAAGAAAAGCGAGTCGCGCAGAGCGCCTTGAACCGTTTGCCACGCAACTCTTCACCCGTTCGCGTTCGGAATCGCTGCGCGCTCTCGGGACGAGTGCGAGGATTTCTTCGCCGATTCAATATGTCACGCATCGACTTTCGATTGCTGGCGCTCAGAGGGGACATTCCCGGCGTGCGCAAGGCAAGTTGGTAACTCATGGGGCAGACGCTACGCGACTGCATCTGCTGGGGTAGGTAGAGGCAATCCGACGATCCTATTGTCTAAACAAATGAAAGGACCGCTGATATGGAGCGATATGTGCAACCACAACCGAACGACATGAGGTTACCGGTGACAGTTTTGTCTGGATTCCTGGGAGCAGGAAAAACCACGCTGCTGAATCACATGCTACACAACCGGGAAGGATTTCGAGTGGCGGTCATCGTCAACGATATGAGTGAAGTCAACATTGATGCTGCCCTCATTCTACAGGGTGGAGCGGCCTTGAGCCGCACCGATGAACAGCTCGTGGAGATGAGCAATGGGTGTATCTGCTGCACTCTCAGGGAGGACTTATTAAAGGAAGTAGCACGTCTGGCTGCAGAACGTCGGTTTGACTATCTCCTAATCGAATCGACAGGAATTTCGGAACCGATGCCAGTCGCTGAAACCTTTCGCTTCCAAGACGAAACGGGGCGCAGCTTATCAACCGTTGCGAGACTAGACACAATGGCGACCGTCATCGACGCACAGAATTTTCTACGAGATTATCGTCAAGCTGAAGACCTCAAACTGCGGGGCCTCGCACTTGGAGAGGAGGACGAACGGACAATTACAGACTTGCTCATTGATCAAGTTGAGTTTGCGAATGTCCTGGTGATCAACAAGATCGACCTCATCTCCGAAGAGGAACTCAAAGAACTGTCAGCGATACTCGCGAAACTCAATCCCGACGCAAGAATACTGCATGTCAAATATGGTCACGTCCAGGTGAGCGCGCTACTCAATACTAGGCTGTTTGATTTTGAGCTTGCCAGCCAGGCTGCAGGGTGGATGAAGACCTTGCGTGGAGAAGAATCGTCTGAAACAGATGAGTACGGTATTACGAGTTTTGTGTACCGTGCTCGTCGCCCATTTCATCCGATCCGTTGGTGGAAGCTTCTGCAGCAGAATTGGGCTGGGGTGCTACGCACGAAGGGCATGTTTTGGATCGCGACACGCCCCGACCTGATCGGCCTGTGGTCGCAAGCAGGAGGAACCGGATCCGTGCGTTGGATCGGTCGCTGGTACGCCTCCATGCCCAAGGCTCAATGGCCAAGTGATGAGGAAGAGGCCCAGCGCATCCATGGGCTATGGGACCAGGAGTTTGGAGACCGCACGCAGGAATTGGTCGTGATTGGAAGAAAAATGGACCAGGCGGTCCTGACCGCCATGCTGGATGCGTGTCTCGTCACATCCGTTGAGTGGACCGATCCCGTCAGCTGGAAAACTGCAACGGATCCGTTTCCGCCGGCGGGCCATGACCTGGAGACTACTGTCGTCAAAGTCTGACATGACCGACTGCCTTCGCGACCCCTTATGCATCGTCGCAAAACAACATCACAGGGTGCGAACCGCTCGACAAACCCTCTAACGGAAGTAAGGAGACCTGGTCATGCGTGAGATCATTGCCCTGGCTTGTACCGGTTGTGCGACACCGGGGAAATCGGTCTATTGGACAACGAAGAATAAGAAGAATGATCCCGACCGTATCGAAATGAAGAAGTACTGTTCCTTCTGCCGTCACCATGCTTCGCACAAGGAGAAACGTTAGGCCGACGACATGTTGATTCGAACGCAGCGTAGACGCGTACTGAGGCAATGTATTGCCTTCCGCACCGGACATGCCGCGCTGCTCTGACACAGGCTGAGATACCTCATTCAATTAACCCGGTCACCGTTGCAATTCCCATGATCATCCTCAGGAGAAGCGAGAATGGCGACAATTAGTCCCCTAACAATTCAAACGAAATACGACGAGCCCTGCATAGTGCGCAATCCCAGTAAAGCTGACGCACAGGCATGGATCGACCACGCGACTATGGTTATGCAAGAAAGTGATTTTACGAAAACTGACCCCGAAGACGTCACCACGTCTCATCCTGAGCTAGAAGAGTGGATCACCGAAATGAATATCGCCACAGCGACTCTCGCCTTGGTGGCTGAAGTCAAAGGTCGTCTGGTCGGCACGCTTTACTGTCGTGCTTACAAGGCAAGCCGGATGTCCCATGTCTGTGTCTTTGCGATGTCAGTGAGGAAGGAGTGGTGGAGACAAGGAGTGGGTACGGCTTTGGTGCGAACTCTCAACGGATGGGCCACCCAGCATCCCCTGATTCGAAAGGTGACCATGCGAGTGCTAGTTCACAATGAGCGTGCGCTGGCACTGTACAAGAAGCTTGGTTTCTTTGTTGAAGGTCGCTTTGCTCAAGCCGTGAAAGCTGAGAATGGGAAGTTTGTGGATGACTACGAAATGAGCCTCTTCGTGAAATTCAGATGATCGGGTCATAGACTAATGAATAAGTGATGAGAATATTGTGAAGCCACCTATTGCGACGGGGATTAGTAGAGACCCCTTGGTTTTGACGAAGAGTCAGTTGCCAATGATGATTGTGTATAACGGCAGGCAATATGTGTTGATACTCACGAAGCAAGGCAAACTACTGTTGAACAAATCAGTCAGTTCGTCAGCCAGCTAATTCTTGCGTAGACGGGCCAAGGCCTATCTCGCCAGGACCAGCCAGCCGACTGTGCGCAAGCTGAGGATCTCCGAACAAGGGATCCCAAAACTGCGGACAGTCGGCTTTTTTGTGTGCAATGGCCGTTTAACATGCAGAAAGGAATCCGTAAATATGCACGAAAGCCGTCTCACGTTTACGTCCCGTTTTGCACGCACTATATGCTTCTTCACGGTTGCTCTGGTAACCGCCATGCATAATGTTGGCTCTGCTCAAGACAATTCGACTGAGCCGGCCGATCAACATGAATCTGCGGAGGTGATCGCCACTCAGGAGGTAACCGTATCAGCTACACGTATGGACGATCCGCTAAAAACTGTCTCGCAATCGGTGACCATCGTCACGAAAGAAGAACTATTCGAGCAAACCACGATCAACCAAACGCGGAATCTCGCGGACATCTTGCCTAAGTTAGTGCCTGGACTCGCAATTAATAATGGCAGCACAGACAATTTTGGGCAGAGTATTCGAGGCCGAGATATCCTGATTTTGATCGATGCCGTGCCGCAATATTCCAGCATCAACAATGGTCGAGATTTTAACACGATCGATCCGGCTTCCATTGAGCGCATTGAGGTCGTCCGCGGATCAACGGCAATCTATGGTAGTGGATCCAGCGGCGGGATCATTAACATCATTACGAAAAAAGCAGTAAAGGGCAAGCCATCATTCAACACGGATGTCAGCACGAACATGTCCTTGACCCATCCGGAGGCGAGCTTCGGAGGTTCGTTGACACAAGGTGTCACGGGCGGAAAGGGACCCTTCGACTATACCCTGACTGGAACCTTCGCAAGGATCGGTGGGCAGTTCGATGCTAAAGGGGACCGGACAATGCCAGGCTATCAGAATTTCACCGGCAGTCTTGCTGACAGCAACGTTGCGAATATTCATGCCAAGATTGGCCTCGAGTTCGGCCGACACCGGTTTCAGTTGTCAGAAAACTTTCACCAAATCCGGCAACATACGAAGTATACGTTCGACCCGTCAGTGGATGCGACCTGTCCGTCGCCATTCGACCCCGCGGTGCCATGCACACGCACTAAAGCGCGGTACCTTTCAGGACTGAGTCTGTCAGATCAAACAAACCAAACAAACAATGTAACGAGTCTCAACTATACGGCAAAAGATTTGTTTTGGGGGAGTCGGGCCGATGCCCAATTATATTGGCGTGGCGTCCGTACGTTATTCCCACCATTCGATTTGTCTCAATTCAGTTCTCCAGCTTTGGAATTCCCAATTCTCGCCGGCCGGACCAGTTCCGATACATACGGCGGAAGATTTCAAATGGTCACGCCCCTCCCACTCGCTTGGAGTCCGCGATTGCTGTACGGAGCCGACTACAGTTTCGAGAACAGTACCCAAACGGGGGATATCTTTGACACCGCTACCTATGCCGCCAGCGGGGGACGGGTCTTCCAGAAAGTACGCGAAGCGCCCATCCAACCGTTCTGGAGACAAAACAACTTCGGACTCTTTGCACAAGCAGAGCTCAAACCGCTCGAGTGGGTGGTCCTCCGTGGAGGCATGCGCTATGAGATCAATCGAGTGAAGGCATCGGACAATTTTTTCCCTACTACTCCGCCAATCGAGCAAACCGGGGGAATTGCCGACTATTCGGTGCCGGTCTTTAATGGCGGTATCACAGTCATCGTGAATGATCCTATCAATGTCTTTTTCAACTACTCTCAAGGGTTTTCGGTGCCCAACCTCACCGCGCTGGCCGGCACAGTAGGGCAACTAAATTTTGCCCCAGTTCGCACGACCAATTATGAAATAGGTGCCAGGGGCGACTGGGATCGTATTCAATCGACGCTGGCAATTTTCTACAATACGTCTGATCTGGCCACCTATTTCGACCCCATAACCAACACTATGGCGCGCGCTCCGCAACGCAGATGGGGTTTGGAATTCACGGGGGATGTTCGGCCGTGGGAAAGATGGAAGGTTGGCACGACAGTGAGTTATGTCCAGGGGCAAATTGATCCCGATCTCGATGGACACTTCCAAGCCATGTCCACCATCAATATTCCACCTGTCAAGGTCACAGGTTACCTCGAACACCTGACCATTTCCAGTGTGAACTGGCGAACCCGTGTTCAAATCATGTATTCAGGCCCCCGCACGACAGCTTACAACGCCTGGAATGGCTCAAATGGAGCCGTTGGCGAACGCTTCCCCATCGTCAGCTTCGCGGTCGTTGATCTCATCAGTACGATCAATGTAGGCCCCGGTACGTTACGTTTCGCTGTGGAGAATCTTTTGAACACCTTGTACTACACCCCACAGACCCAGGCGGATTTTACCTCGAACCGCGCGTACACCTCTGCTCGGGGAACTATTGCAACGATTGGGTACTTGTTGACCTATTAGCTGGGAGGGACCCTCAATAGCATCCGCTTGAGGTGCGAATGTGAAACAAAGCAATTATCCCGTGCCAATAGTAACTCATACACCTCATCTCGGGATGCGGCGTAAGCAGACCTCTTCAGGGAAGACCAACCCGAATACGCTGATCCAATACTGAACTTCCTCCAGAAACTGGATTTGATTACCAATGACTTGAAGCCTGTTTGCCGGTGTAGTGATATTGCCAGAGACTGGGGCGGCTTCGATTATTTGCAAAGGCCTGACGATCAGGAAAATAGCACGCAATTAAAACCCCTCCTTCTGTAGGGCATGAAATACATTTGCGGCTGGGGTAACCTGCCCGCCGTCAAGCCGCTTCCCAATAGCTAGGAGCGATATATGGCAGTAAAGAAAAGGATTTTCATAAGTTTCGACTATGATGTTTCGACTATGATAATGATGTAGGAGCGAAGGTCATGCTGTCAGGGCAATCGGTTTTCCCCGATAGCCCTTTTGAATTCAAAGATGCCTCAGTAAAAGATCACTTGACTGGAGACTGGCAAGAGAAGGTCCGGCGTAAAATGGACAATATTGACGTCGTTATTGTCCTTTGTGGCGAACGCACACACACGGCAAGAGGTGTGGCTGCGGAGCTAACGATTGCGCAGGAGAAGGACAAATCATATTTCCTATTGGCAGCTTACGGAGATAAGCAATGCACGAGGCCGACATCAGCGAAATCCACAGACAAGCTCTACAATTGGACGTGGGAGAACCTCAAGACGCTGATCGACGGAGGTAGATAGGTAACAATGCGAAAGGCGCTCGTGGTCGGAATCAATTTTTACAGTCATGCCTCCGAGCTATATGGTTGTGTTGACGATGCCCATGCCGTAAAGAGCGCCTTAGAGAGAAATAGCGACGGCACTGTAAATTTCGCGGTAAAGCTTCTCACGGGTACTGGACCAAGTGACCGCGTCTTGCGGTCGCAGTTAAGGGAGCACATTCAGGATCTTTTTTCAGATGAGTCCGAAACTGCGCTCTTCTATTTCGCTGGACACGGTCATGTTGAAGCGACTGGTGGGTATCTTATTGCAAGTGATTCGAAAACAGGTGATGAGGGCATACCTTTAGGAGACGTTCTTACGTTTGCAAACCGGTCTGCTGCCAGAAATAGAATCATCGTGCTGGATAGCTGTCACTCCGGAATTGCAGGAACCAACCCTTCGGCACCAACAAACGCCGAAATTAAGGAAGGCACCACGATTCTTACCGCATCCACGGCAGACCAATATGCGAACGAGAAGAACGGCGCCGGTGTATTCACATCGCTTTTCGTTGACGCGCTCAACGGGGCAGCAGGGAACCTAGTGGGCGATGTAACTCCTGGAAGCGTTTATGCACATATTGATCAGTCACTCGGTCCGTGGGATCAGCGCCCGGTGTTCAAAACCAATGTGAAAAGCTTTGTATCTTTACGAAAAGTCCAACCGCCTATTAGCTTGATTGAGCTCCAGCGAATTACAGAGTTTTTCCCTTTTCCAGGATTTGAGTTTAAACTCGATCCCTCATATGAACCAGAGCGGCAAAGCCAAGATTCGACGATTCCAATCCCAAACCCTGTCAACACAGCCAAATTTGCAATCCTTCAAAAGTACAATCGCGTGAACCTCGTTGTTCCCGTGGACGCCCCACATATGTGGCACGCAGCGATGAGCAGCAAGGCTTGCAAGCTTACAGTCCTAGGAGAACACTACCGCAGGCTCGTAGAGCAAAATAGAATTTAGTCTGACTAACGCGCTCACCCCAGGCCATGTTGCCTTCTTAGCGAGCCTGTCAGGAAGCATCGCGCGGAAAGGCAAGGGCAAATGAGTGCCCCTCCTTTGAAGACGTCTGCAGCGAAGCACTGCATCCAACGCGGATACAGACGCCTTAAGGATCGCACTGGCCGCACCTGGGATCACTACTGCGGCTCTGTGCGGCCGTCATCATAAACCGTGGTGTAGAGAAACTCACCGATTTGCAGAGGCACTTTCCACCGAAAGTCAACCAGAATGTGCTGCAATTGACCGTGCAGGCCTCAATTTCTCCTACGGATTAACATATTCTCGATCTGTCTTATTAAGCGTGGCTTTAGGCACGGACTATAACGAATGTCGTATACAGCCAATGTTATAAAGGTGATGATCGCTTCGCCGGTGGATGTGCCCCAAGAACGAAGGATAGTACGCGAACTAATTCACGAGTGGAATGCAATACACTCAGAAGATCGAGGAATCGTCCTAATGCCGGTCTGTTGGGAAACTCATTCATCGCCCGAGATGGGCGACAGACCGCAAGCGATAGTTAATCGACAAGTCTTGAGCGATTCGGATCTGCTTATCGCGGTCTTTTGGACCCGTCTTGGAAGCCCTACTGGTGAAGCTCAAAGCGGAACTGTCGAAGAGATCGAAGAACATCGACGAGCAGGCAAACCCGCGATGATCTATTTCTCTTCCGCACCTGTCCTTCCCGACAGCGTGGATAGTGGGCAATACCAAGCACTTAAGACCTTCAAAGACTCATGCAGAAAGCGTGGACTCATAGAAGAGTACGAAAACTTATCACAATTCAGAGAGAAGTTAGTTCGTCAGCTGGCGCAGACGATAATTCGCAATTTCACGGCAGATGAGGTCAATTTAGCCGATCTGCCGGTGATCCGTCCTGATCCGATCCCTTCCATTTCCAGCGCAGCACGAGAACTATTGCTTGAAGCAACCCAAGATACTAATGGCGTGATCATGCGGCTCCAAACTCACGGGGGAACAAGTGTGGTCACTCATGGTCGGAACTTTGTTAGTAGCAGCGATGCCCGCGAAACGGCTCGCTGGAGAAGCGCTGTCGATGAGTTATATAGGCAGGATATGATTGAGGACAGGACCGGTAAGGGAGAGGTCTTCTTTGTCACCGACCAAGGTTACATCATTGCCGATCGCCTTCGGGACCAGAGTCCTGCATAACCCCGACTGAGTCTTTCTCTACACGGCATTAACAAACCTAGAAATGGTGTGGCCCATGTATCCTGCAAGGCTGTGCAAAGTCCATCCAATCCCGTTGGGACACCAACGCTGCCGAGCTCCACTCACGGCATACACTAGCTAGAGATCCACCGAAACGCACCGTTCGCGCCAGTTTCACTGTCACCTCCGCTGCACATCGCATATATGTGAGCCGTCCCCTTTAAGCCTCATGTTTCCTCCTTCGAAATGTGCGGTAGCTCTCCTCTTTCCGTGAGAGAGCCACCTGCATTTCAAACCAAAGGAGGAAGCACGATGGCGTCTAAGAAACAACAGTTCAAACAGCCGGCCAACACGCTGCGATTTGGCAACATCAAGGCGACAATTTGGGAAAATGGCAGTGAGAACGGTCCGTTCTTCGCAACAACCTTCTCTCGTCCGTACAAAGATCAATCGGGTGCGTGGCGCAATGGGGCTTCATTCGGTCTCAACGATCTAGAAGCCTTGCGCACCGTCGCACGCCAGGCTCAGGAGTGGATCGCCACTCACGCATTGAGGCGGTAAGCCCCTGAGGGGGAAGCTTCCGGCTCTCCGGAGGCTTCCCTCTCAAGCGAGGGTACCTGGAGAATCAATACGTGTATTTGCGCCTTAGGAATTGACCCTATCCTGACACTCTTTTATGCTTCAGCGAAAAATCCAAGACGCTCATGGTCTTTCCTTCAGGTAACTGAGTTAGTACTGAGAGCACCTGATACTCATGCCTTGAGAGAGGAGAATCCGATGCGACTCGCCACCTTTAATGTCGAAAATCTCTTCGACCGACCGAAGATCATGAATCTGCCCAAGTGGAGCGATGGCGCTCAAGTCCTCAAGGACTATGCCCGACTGAACGAGCTTGTCGCTCAGGACTCCTACTCCACGGCCGACAAACAAGAACTGATCAACATCATGGGGAAGTATCCGGGGTTGAACTCGCCGCAGAAGAAAGACAGCAAGTACATCCACCTTAGGGACATCAGAGGTGATTTCTTTAAGAAACCCAAGAGTAAGCCAGTCGAGATCGTAGCCAATGGACGAGGCGACTGGATTGGCTGGTTCGAATTGAAGACGGAACACATCAAAGAAGTGGCCACGGAGAATACCGCCCGCATCGTCCATCTGGTGAATGCCGACATTATTGGGATCGTCGAGGCGGAAGATCGCATGGGATTGACCGAGTTCAATAGTGCCGCGATCAAGAAGATCGGAGGACAGCCCTATGAGCACGTCATGCTGATCGATGGCAATGATGACCGTGGGATCGACGTCGGCATTATGAGCCGCAAAGCCTTTGCCATCGACTCCATGCGCAGTCACGTAGACGACAAGAAGGGTTCATTGTCGATCTTTAGTCGTGATTGTCCCGAATATCTCTTCACGCTGCCATCCGGTACCCGTTTGCTGGTGCTGATCAATCACTTCAAGAGCAAGGGGTATGGGACAGCAGCCTCGTCCAATACCAAGCGAGAGGACCAAGCCAAACGAGTCCGAGAAATTTATGATCTTCGCCGGCAGGAGGGTATCGCCCACATCGCCATTATTGGAGACTTCAATGATATTCCCACCAGCGTGCCGCTAAGTCACCTACTTCAACAGGGATCTGATTTAAAAGATACTAGTCAACATCCCCAGTTCCACGGTGACGGTCGGACCGGCACACATGGGGATGGCGCTGCGTCGAGCAAGTTTGACTACATTTTGCTGTCACCCGCGCTGTGGGCTGTGGTTCAACAAGCCGGGGTCGAGCGACGCGGTGTCTGGGGTGGGAAGAACGGTAAGTTATGGCCGATCTTACCAGAAATGAAATCAGAAAAGGATGCCGCCTCCGACCATGCGGCGCTTTGGGTGGATCTGGCGATCTGATAAACCATGAGCCAGGAAATTGGTCAAGAGAAGCTCGAGCGCCACATATTTCAATTTAGTGTTATGCAAACCCGGCAGGAAGCCTGTTCGGCACATTCACTAAAGGAGCTTTGCATGCGTAGACCACAAGGATTCATGGCGCTCATTCCCCCTTTTTTTCTCGACTGCATAGTCGCTATTGGTCTCTTAGCAAATGACGGTAGCAAGCATTGGGTGGCCACTGGCTTCATGTATGGAGAGTTTTACGAGAAGGTGTCAGATGAAACACAACGATACCACACCTTTTTAGTGACTAACCGTCATGTATTAGCTGGAAAAACGCTCATGTTCGTTAGAGCCAACGTTGAAGGGAAAGAACCAGCAAAAGAATTTAAGTTACCCCTTCAAGATGATAAGGGCAGGCCAATTTGGTTCTCTCACCCCGACCCTGCTGTCGACATTGCCGTTGTGCCAACTGGCTTCGATGCGATAAGACAGGAACACAAGCTCAGATTGAATTTTTTTCGTAGTGATGCTCATGTGCTAGATCTCTCGAGCGCGAGCAAACTTGGTGTGTCGGAAGGTGATGGAGTCTATGTCTTAGGTTTCCCTATGGAGCTCGTAGGAGGAGAACAGAACTATGTAATAGCTCGGCAAGGTATTATTGCGAGAATCAGGGACGCTCTTTCGGGCAGTGCGAAAGAATTCTTGATTGATACCACGATTTTCCCAGGCAACAGTGGCGGCCCTGTCATCATCAGGCCAGAGGCCGTAGCAATTCAGGGGACTCAACCATTAGGTTCGGCCAATCTGATCGGGGTGGTGAAAGGGTACTTACCATATTCTGAGATGGCAATTAGTACCCAAACAAATCAACCACGGATAATATTTCAAGAGAATTCTGGCCTAGCACAGATCATTCCTATCGACCTCGTAAACGAGACAATAGCTGCTTACTGGAAAAGCAAGGAGCACCACTAGAGCCTGTCTGTTTAGCTAGGAAGGTTGAAAATTACTGCGTTGTAAGCAGCGAACTATTGAACCGCGCGTAAGTACGCCGAAGCCAATTAAAATGCTAAGGAACGCAAAGCTAGCAGGCAGGCTGCATATCATTCACGGAAGTGTCCGTGAAGCCTTAACGGGCTAGATTTCATGAGAATTAAGAACATCGCCATAAAAAACTTTCGTTCCATTAAGGACGCCAATCTTCTATTCCCAGAAAATAATTTACTTATTCTGGTAGGGGCTAACAATGCCGGCAAGTCGAACATCGTTAGAACCGTGAACAATATTTTAGGCCCTGAATGGTGGACACACGAGAAACTCCAAGCCCGAGATCATTATGGACATGATACGGACAATCAGATATCGATCAAGCTCTCTTTTGACACACAAGACATAATTTCATTCAAATGGCACTACCAACAATCGCAGTACAAATTGTTCGGTAACGGAAGTTTTCTGACTAACGAATTGAAGGGACAATTTCCGTGTACCTACCTCGGGGCTGACAGAACTTTTGACCGTCAATGTCATTCAACGATTGGACACTGCTGGGAAGAATAAGAAAAACATTCAATCAGCGGTGTGCTTTTCTCGGCGACCAACTCGACCAACAGTTTAGCCAGATTGTGGCTCTCTTTGATCAAGTACAAGGTTTCAGCAAATTCAAACAAGATTTTGCTCGCTTCTTCCAAGAGATGCAGGCAGAAACTCCTTTGAAAATGTCTGTGGTTACCTTGGCCTACACAATTTATACGCTCATATCCGAACTAATCGATTTCGGGTTTGATTAATAAAAGGTTTTACCGAAAGGCTTTTTCGAGCCGGAAATTGAAGGACCACAGGTTATGGTATTTGCCTTGTTATGCTCATACTATATATAGAACAAAGCGATTGACACGCGCCGATGAGTCGAGTATTACCACACGGCATAATGCGCCGAAGTAGGGCAGTCATCTCCCGTACAATGGCGGCGGTACGATCGAAGAACACTACACCAGAACTTACGCTTAAAAAGGCGCTTCGTACTCTACAAAGAAAGTTTCGGTCCCATCCTTCAAACATTCCCGGAAGACCAGATTTCGCGTTCCCAAATCAACGAGTAGCAATCTTCGTTGATGGCGATTTCTGGCATGGTCGCCAGTGGAAACTGCGGGGTCTAGAATCTCTTGATCGACAATTCTCAAGATGCTTGAACAAAGAGTACTGGATTAAAAAGATCAATCGAAATGTCCAGCGCGACAAGAGTAATACCCGGATGCTTCGACGACTGGTCGGTGAGGGGCGCGGGGCGTCTCGGCTAGGGTTGGCGCAGGTGAGCTGATGGGGAAAACAGCAAAACGGACGACCACGGTGACGGTGGAGCTGGGTGAACTGAAAGCGCCCTGGCAGGCCTGGTGTGACGAGCACAAGGTAACTCCGAGCCATGCCCTGCGGAACGCCCTTCGGCAGGCCATGGACCGGAGAGCAACGCGGGCTCCTGCGCCTCGGTTGCGCGTCACGCCGAAGCCTGAACGAGCCACTGCTCGCATGGAAGTGAACCTCACGCCGTCAGAACTCGCTGCCCTGAAGCGGATGGCCGGTCACGAAGGCTGTGTGCCGACGAAATGTGTGGTGGCGATGATCCGCACCAAGTCGACCGGACAGCCGCATCTCGGGCAGCCGGAATTGGAGGGATTGGCCCGGTCGAATCAACAACTGCTTGCCTTGGGCAGGAACTTGAACCAGATTGCGAAAGTCTTCAATACCTCGCCTCGGCACCAAGTTGCGTTTCGCGTCGAGGTCATCACTGAACTCTCTCGCGTGATCCAGGCCCATACGAAGAAGGTGTCCGATCTCTTACGCGGGACGGTAGAGCGCTGGCACATCCAATGAGTGCGGCACACACGAGTATCGATGGGTGGCTCGATGAGTGGGGGAGGCGGCGCTTCAATGTCCCAACGGCGAGCCCATCGCGGCAGTCTTCCAGCACCAGGCACCTTCGTCTTGGTTTACCCGTGAAGGCGAGTACCGGCGGATGACTCAGCACGTCACAGGCTCGTGCCATCGCCATATATGTGCGGCAAATGACCTACTGCTGATCCAACACCGACCCGTTCCTCTTCGAGTTTCTACAGCACGGGATTTCGAGCGGAGAGTTCTGCTCACGACTGGACACCTTTTTTAGCCAACTCCCCAAGGACTTTCGCTATCCAGTCGAAATTCGTAACGCGGGATTGCTCGGTTCTGACTATCGCAAGGTCTTAGAGCATCAGGGCGTCGCCCATGTCTACAACCATTGGTCCTCTATGCCTTCGTTAGGTGAATAGCATCAACGGATGGAGAAACATTTCACGGTGCCCTTCACGGTCTTGCGCCTCCTGACACCACTCAAGATGTCCTATGAAGTCGCGAAGAAACGAGCGGAGCCCTACACCAGGATTGTGGAAGAGCTGCCAGAGATGCGGCGAGATACCGTGGAGCTGGTGAAGAAAGCGGTGGGAGAAAAGCGCACGGCGTATGTCTTGGTGAATAACCGTAGCGAGGGGAATGCGCCCTTGACAATTCAAGCCCTCCGGAATGCGCTGCAGGCTGCGGAGACCTGAGCGCTGCATATTTCTACTTTGGCTTATCCTGCTAGCCTGAAGTGGCCAGTACCGACTGGCAGGCGCTCCTCACCACTACACGATGGCGTGTAATAGCCGACGTAACGCAGGTGAGTCCTTTCTGAAAGGGGACCGAGCTTCTGGCATGTTATCCCAAAGTCAGATCCGTTGCCCTACCAAGGGCCGGGGTCAGATCATCGGAGTGATTTGGTGGATCCAGACGTGCGCTCAATGTAACATGAGCTTGCGTCCAACGTCATCACTGCCCCAGCGTACCAACCTTGCCCTCGATCTTAAATGCTCCTGTTGAGAGCCCAAACACCGTGAAGGTGTAGCAAATGAAATGGCGCCAACGGGCACACAACTGCTGTTACAAATCGGTACCCAGGTCCTCAACAAGAAATTGCGCGCTCGGTACCACCACGGGTACCCGGGCGTGGCGGATGAGTCTGCGTTGCCACTTACCGCGTAGCGCATACTCTTTCTTAATCTCCATGTACCCGCTACACTTTTGATGCTTTCTACTTGACGCTGCACACTTGTCTGCTGTAAATCTTTTCCCGCATTTCGCTTATCGATGAATCATTGCCTTCTGCCGATCCAAGGAGGCTTGATGCATTTGTCAATTACGACATCGCCCAGGATCGGCGCACTGCCACGACAGCTTGCGCAGTCCTCCCCACCCAATTTCAGAGCACTCTTTAACAGCAGAACGCACATTCAACTGCGGCAAAGATCCTGCGGAATTTTCGGCCCGCAAGACTTGGCCAAATACGACTACAACTGTGTCCAAGAAATCGGAAACGGTACAGGTGCTGCGCAGCAAATATGAAAATACTCGGGGAGCCGTTTCTATAGATACCGGCTTTTCACAACATAAGCACGTCACTCCTTACGACTTACAGCTGCCCGTATGGCATCCTTCACTAGCATGTAAGGCCGCTATGGAGCCACTGCATTTTTCCATCGAGTATGGTGCGTGCCCAAATCACATGCAGATGATTACCGAGGCTCTAGAATGGGAGGAGGTCTAAGTATGTATCGCTTAAGTTACTACCCCTGGCTAACACAAAATGTCCCACCGACCGAGATAGACAGGCAGATCCGGGTTTTCGCAAGCACAATTGCTTCAGAATTGAAATCTAGGAATCACTCCAGTCCCGAGGTCGAAGTGTTACCGCCTCTTGATGTGCCCGAGCAGATTTCACAAATCGCTGAGAATAAGGCGGAGATTGCATTGATGAACCCATTGGGATTCATTTTTGCGCGCCGGCGCAATAACAATTTGTCTGCTACAGCCGTTGCATTAAGGATCATTGATGGAAAGGTTGGCGCCGTATACTTTTCTCAGCTCTACACACATAAGAAGACCGCTATACGCAAGCTAAGTGATGTGGTTGGTAAGTCGATAGGCTACGGTGTGGCATATTCCACCTCAAACTTTCTCATTCCGGCTTTCATGCTAAAGCAGGCTGGCGTCCATCCACTCTTGTCGTTTAACCGAGTAGAGTTTCTCAAGGGCCATGAAGTGATTTCCAGAGCTGTCTATGAAGGCAAAGTAGATGTAGGAGCTGGGCACGATGGAGTAATTATTGATCTGGCTAATCAGTCTGGATACGGCGATGCAGGGGATGTGCTCCTCCAGATCGGCCGTTCTGCTCCGCTACCTAGTGATCCCGTAGTTGTAAACGTGAAGGATGCTACTGAACGGAAGCGCTTACAGGAAGCGCTTGTTGCAGCCGGGCAAACAGAATTAGGGAAAATAGCTCTTAAGATCTTTTGGGGCAACACTCAAGGCCTAGAGCCGATTGATTCCAAAGCCTATGACGGACTTTCAGATGCACTTAGTACTCTGAAGCTTGATGAATCTGATTTATTGCGAAAGATCACGTTCTAACAGATTCTTGGACGTACAACGCTGTGCTTGGACACCCTCCCCTCCTCGCTGCACTGTGGAAATTTCGGCAAGCATGGTAATGCTGTCTTTTACATACTTGGGGAAGGAGTCACAAGAATGAAGCTCCGATCAATCGCCGCACAGCAATGGCTCAATAGGATCAGCAAGCGCGATCCTGAATTATTCAAGGAAATCGAGCCGAAGTTCTCTACGGAGTATATTCGCAAAGCAGAATTTGCACCCGACGCACCTTCATCAAGAGCAGCATCTGAACTCGACCAACTCCCGGAATGGTTAATACCCCTTCCGCTAGAGGATGCCACCAAACGGCGAAAACCTGACGAGACCGATATTGCAGATCGAAGAGAGGAAGCAGTCGTTCGAGCTGATACTCGACCCGTTTTTCTCATTAGAGATAATCAGTTTGTCAGAGAAACCGACGGTGGCCCAATGAGGATAAGCTGGGCCAGGCGGATAGAAGCCTTGGCAACAATCAGCCAGCGAATTCAGGCCGTGGGCCGAATCGAATTCGCAAATCATCCAAGTCGAGAATGGGGTGGAACAGGCTGGCTTGTTCGAGACCGAATTGTAGCTACCAATCGGCATGTTGCAAAATTGTTTGCTCGTGCCGATGGTGTTCAGTTTATTTTCCGTCCAGGCCTCAATCCGCTTGAGCCTCTAGGAGTTACAGTCGATTTCCTGGAGGAATTCAATAGTGCAAGAAGCCTTTACGCCAAGGTCCAGAAAGTCCTCTACATTTCACCAGACTCCGGGGCAGATCTGGCGTTATTGCTACTTGCTCATTGGGGCTCGACCGCACCACCTACCCCAATTCCACTATCATCGAGCCTTCCTGCAGAGGATGATTTTGTCGCCACCATCGGATACCCTGCCGAGTCAAGCGATCCGAGGGAACGCGAGCTAGTTCGGAACATTTTTGGAAATGTATTTAACAAGAAACGACTCGCGCCTGGACAAATCATGGCCCCGGAAGGCCAAGATGTCGTCCACGACTGCTCTACACTAAATGGCAATTCTGGATCGGTATTAATCAGCTTGAAATCTGGTGAGGCAGTCGGCCTGCATTACGAGGGATCCTTCATGCGGGCGAACTATGCAGTCCCTGTCGGGGAAATCAAAAAGGCGCTGGTAGATATTGATACGTCCCCCCCTCAATTTCTTGAGCAATCCCCGCGAGTGCAGGAGGCATTGTCGGCGAGGCAAGTGATTGCGGATGATACTACGCTTGTCATTCCCCTAGAAATCCATGTAAGTGTCCGTCTCCCCAAAACATTATCGGCATCAAATGAAGTCAAGGTTCAACCGACTCCCCAATTGAACTTGACCGACCCGCTGGTTACTGCCCGTCAACTACTTGGGAAGCGATCGGAAGTACTTCGAATTTATCTTGGCAAGCGGGTGCGAAAGGGGTGGATCACCGACGAGGATGCCATCATTGTCGAAGTGCGGGAGAAACTTTCGTCGGCTCGACTTCAAGACGCCAATATCCAACCAATTCCGGAAACAATTAGCGGTATGCCAGTCGACATACAGGTTGCTTCAGTATGGACCCAACTCAAAACACTGGGCATTGACTTTACCGAAAGACTCCTGGAGGCCCCACCAGGAATCAACTATCGAGAACCTCCCAATTTGTCGCTGAAGACCGTTCATGAGCACATGGAGGCAATATTCCACGTCAGCCCAGATAGCGGCTTTCCACAACTACAAACACTATTTTCAAAAGTAACGCGCACACTGACAGCAACCATGTATGAATGGGATGCTGAGCATATTTTCGAATCGCTCCGACAAGCCATAGAACCTGCTGGTCGCACTCTGCTGATGGTCACCCAGCCGCCCAAGAAACGATCCCGTCCTTCTCTTGATATTAATGTTGCTCGCCTAAAGACTATTCTGGGGGATAGACTGAAGCACGCTTCGGCTGCAGTTTTTGCACCACGTAACTTGTTCGATACCTCTTACCATATCAAAGTAGCAGTAGCAGATCGCGAATCGGTGTGGCTCTCAAGTGGGAACTGGAAGGATTCTGGGCAACCCAACATTCACCCTGCAGCCACTGGTGAAACTACCTGGGCACCGCTGCTAGACCATAATCGTGAATGGCATGCATTAATACACAATGCCAATCTTGCAGGACAGTTTGAGGATTATATCCAGTACGATTATGAGCAGTCCAAGGTTGTTCGAGAACCTGAAGCGCCCCCTTTCGAATGGCCAGACTTGTTTGTACCTTTACCAGATGCGGCCCGTGTTCTAGAAGCCCCGCGAGGGAAACCGAACTACTTCCAACCACTGATCCTCAGTCGCCGAATACGGATCACACCTTTGTTGACGCCAGACTATGAAGACTTCATCGACGCAGTGCTCTCCCTTATCCGAGGGGCCGACCGTAGCCTCCTTATTCAAAATCAGTCTTTCAACTTACTCAAGGAACACAATCGACCCAAGTTCGAGGAGTTTTTTGAGATTCTCATTGCAAAGCAAAAAAGGGGTCTTGATGTTCGCATTATTATACGAGATGCTTCGGAATTCCCTGGTAATGCAGAAGAGAAGCAAGACAACCTCCTGACTCGATTAGTACGAAGGGGGTTAGGGCTCGACAGGATCAGGCTCCAATCAAACTGCCACACGAAAGGAATCATTGTCGATGGGGCCAAAGTTCTCTTGGGCAGCCATAACCTCACTAATGCCGGCACACATACGAATCGTGACGCGAGTCTGATCGTGGATGATAATGAAGTCGCTCGGTACTTCAGAGATGTGTTCGAATTTGATTGGACCAATCTGGCAGGGTCGCGTATCCCGGAAGCCCCGCCAGCGATTCGCCTTGCCCCTAAGGGGGAACCTGCTCCTCCGGGTATGATCAGAATCAATGCATCAGAAATTTTCGATAGTGATTTTCCAAATCTCTCATTCTTCGCAAGAAGGCGAGCAAGCTAGAGCCAGGAACACCTTTCGCGGGAAACCTTGGCCTGTTATTGTTGTTACTCCGCACCAGGCACAGGTCTCTTTGGAATAGGAGATGATATGGCGAACCCCAAGGTCATATTTGTCGCATTTGCCATTGAGGACGAAAGGCAGAGAGACTTCCTCAAAGGACAGTCCTTGAATACTCAATGTCCGTTCGAGTACGTCGATATGTCGGTGAAAGAGGCGTATTCGTCGGAGTGGAAAGAGCGTGTTCGCACCCGCATTCGCCGTTCGGATGGCGTGATCGCACTGGTCAGTAGGAACTCTTTGAATTCAAGTGGGCAGAAATGGGAGCTTCAGTGCGCACGAGGTGAAACCAAGCCAATTCTTGGTATTTGGGCGTACACACATGACAGAACCTATCTGCCGGACCTCGCGACTATCCCATGGACTTGGGAAACTATTGGGAGGTTTATCAATGACATCTAGAATCGCAGTGATCGTCGGCATCGATCTCTACGAGCATTACAAAAGGCTCTATGGATGTGTTAACGATGCGAACTCAGTCAAGAGTGTTTTGGAGCGTCACGATGATGGTTCTCTCAATTTTGAGTGCAAGCTTCTGACCGGAAGCAGTCAAACTAATCCGATTACGAAATTCCAACTAAGAGATAGCCTGAGTCAACTATTTATGGCGAACGTTGATTATGCTCTATTCTATTTCGCAGGGCATGGTGACATTACCGCAACGGACACTTACCTTCTCACATCTGATTCCAGACGTAGCGACGATGGGATATCTCTCACTGAGATACTCCAAATGGCCAACGATGCAGCCAAGAAGATCCGGTCAAGAAACAGAGCGATTGTTTTGGACTGCTGTTATTCGGGGAGTGCCGGAACGCCACCCGTAACTGGGGAACTTGCACTCTTGTCGCAAGGGCTTACAATACTTACTGCATCCACTGCAGAGCAGTATTCTACTGAACAGGACGGGAGAGGCCTCTTCACAAGTCTGTTCGTTGATGCACTAACTGGCAGTGCCGCAAGCATTACCGGCCACATTACTTTCGGCAGCATCTATGCGCACGTCGATCAGTCTCTTGGGAAGCTAGGACAACGCCCAGTATTTAAGACAAACGTCCATGAGTTCGTTCCCATAAGAACGGTGCGTGCGCCAATAGCGCTTGCTGATCTTAAGAGGATAGCGGAGTTTTTCCCGTCCGATGAATATCCATTTCCGTTGAATCCATCATTCGAGCCAGAGGTTAAGGGGCGCGGTCCTGGCATGCCACCACCAGACCCTCGGAATACTGAGAAGTTTCGAATTCTCCAAGCGTATAACCGAATTAACTTGGTTGTTCCTGTAGATGCCCCGCACATGTGGCATGCAGCGATGGAATACAAATCATGCAAACTCACCCCACTTGGGATGCACTATCGTCGGCTCGTTCAGAATGGTCGGATATGATGACTGAATGCCCGCGCTGCTCTACCTTAGCGCGTAACCGGTCGACTGGCATGTCCAAATGACAATCGGAATTATCTATTCCTACACGCCAGAAGTTCTAGCAGTGGTAAAGAGGATGGACTCATGCTTTGAGGATCTTGGACACAAAGTGGAGACGAATTACAAGAATGGCATTAACCCTGAAGCAGGATGGGTTCTACAGGTCTGCGCGATGTTAAAAAAGTGTGATGTCGTACTTCGGTGCATCATAATGTCGACGATGTCAAACAGACTCATAGTGGGCAGTGGAGAGGTTTGCGTGAAAAGTTAGCTTTTCTGCGAGCCAACCAGATACCCAACACAGCCACGATGATTGAGCCATGGGTAAATGCTAACGACGAGGAATTTAGGAGCCTGTGCCTATGGTTTACCCAACTATTCAAAGAAATGCGTGGCCAGAATCAATAATGCCACGCCACGGCATGGGAATTCACGTCAACGCTCGGCAAGTGTTCGCTAAGAACAGGAAGGTACATCGCAATGCCTCGATTGCCACAGACATGGTCTCGTGGACAACGCCCCATGCGCCGTGACTCGCTTTTCTTCAGTATAGCCAAGTTGTAACGAGAGACGATGAAAGAACTCCGGCAAACTAAACTTACTTTTGGTCTTGAACCTGAAGTCGATCTGTATCGTGTTTCGGCGCGTCTTGGGTTTCGGGATTTCCGAAAGACATCTTGTATTGTCCGATCAGTCACGGCCAGAGATCATCACACCTGCCAATTTTGTGGTTTCAGGAGCGCTAAGTATCAACAGATTGTACCAGTAAGTGAACCTTTGCGTGATCTCAATAATCTCGTCACAAGCTGTATATTTTGTGAACAAGTTGCCCACTTAAATCTTGTTCCACAATACCGCTCAGGCGTGCTCATCTGGCTCCCTGAAGTATCACAAATTGAGTTGAATCGAGTCATGCCCGCCGTCTATGTTTGCCGAATTACCCAGGGGCTGGGTGCCACTAAGGCTCGTTCAGTCCTAGATCGCCTCGTGGAAACTCGGGGACACGCCCGAAGGCGCTTCGGAAGCGATGATCCAGAAGAATTGGTAAAATCTCTTCGAACTCGGAAGGAGGGCATGCATGCACAATTGCAACCACCGGTGATAGAAGAGGGACTTAGACTCATGCCGTTGGATCGCCGTATCGTCCGTGAGAGCGAGCTAGAATTCAATCAGTTCCCACAAATTCTCGCATTTTGGCGATCAAAGAATGGGCCGCTTTACGGAGAAAAAGCCTCAACGATTCTAGAGCACTTCATCGAAAGGTTAACAAAACGAGACGGTCCATATCGCGGAAACCAATAGACACAAACCAGCCCCCCCTCTACCAGGGCATTTGCCAGCCAAGCTATCAAGATATTGGGAGTTCGATTTTTTTAGGTAGATTTACAGCTATCGGATCGTCATCCAACATATTGACCATCCCTGTTGGATTGATGGAAAAATTAGCAATGAAAAGCGCATTTGAATAAAAGACTACCCCGTCGCATAAGAAGTGACCCTTCTCATTGATGCCTTCAAATGTAGCAGGCCGCACAACCCCTTCTAATGCACGTTGGACGTCAGCGTGCCGAGGAATCATTGGGTCTTTGGGATCTTCGACGATGTAAAACGGGCCCTCTTCACCACGTACAAAGAAATTGAAGAACCGGAGATAATCCAAGGCATTTTTTTGGTTCAGCTTGATTGGCGCTTTTTTATTCACCTGGTGAATCGGCGGCGATGTGCCATTCAGCCAATAAAACGCTCGCTGCTCACCTTCCTCAATTAGATAGTAAAGGTAAAGATCAGGTTTCTGCCAATTGGAATCGGCAACGCGCAGCAAAGAAACTTGATCGTACCAACTCAGCCGGGCTAGCTTAATATCTGTCGTCTCCCGACTGATACAGTAGCTATTGTCCATTGAAGTAAGCGTCGCGATCAAACGCTCCCTGACCTCTCTGGGAACATCGTTCCATACATAATTCCACACATTGCCGGAAGAAGCAGACAGTACTGACGAGTCAGGGCTCAACATCTTACTTCTTGGAGGTGTTGGGAGATATTTTACAACCTCAAAACCTGACGTCTCTAGGGCATCAATGAGCTCCTGGTCAGGAGCCGGATAGGACCCATTTTCTGCCTCTTTCTTATAAAATTCCACGAAGGTGTCAGCCAGTGATTCTCCGCTAATAGAATCCAATTGCGAGATGGGTGCACCAAGTAATAGAAGCGTCTTAACCGCATCAATATGCCCGTACCGCATGGCAAGCAAGATAGGTGCGGGGCGTTCATTTGTCACCGCATCCAGGGGTACATGATTCTCGTGGAGATGTCTAATGATCTCGCTGTGTCCACCCTCCGCAGCAAGATGAATAGGCATGATCAAAGGTGTTCTTGCTGGGTACTCAAGGTCTGCCCCGGCCCTAACTAAACAACGCACAATCTCCAAGTGCCCTTCTTGTATCGCGAGATGGAGTGGCGTGAAACCAAAAGCGTCTAGATGGTCCACTGGATGATCTTTTGAAAGAAGAAAATTTACGATAGCAACATTACCAGACAGAACTCCGTAATGTAGTAGCGACGGGATATTCTCCCTAGCACTTAACGGGCTATCAACCCTTTGATATAGTTGGCTCACTACATTAAGTGCACCAGCCAAACATGCAAGGGTGATAGGCGTATGGTTGTCTTTTGCTATTAAATCTGGAGTTGCTCCATGATCGAGGAGCAACATTACGACATCGAAGTGGGCTCTTGCCGCTGCAAGATGAAGGGGACGGTACCCCTCGGTGTTTTGTGCGTCAATCTTTGCACGATTGCGTAGGAGAAATTGTACGACCTCCGTATCACCTTTGTAAGACCAGAAGTGAAGTGGTGACCATTCTTCTTCAATCTTGATTGGATCTTCCGAAATATAGGACTGTAGATCCGCTCTTTCCGAAGCTAATGCTTGTGCGCCGGCGAAAGCCTTTCGCGCAAGAGCTGCTATCAATGGTGTTTGGCCCTTGCCATTTCTATCTCGGACTTCTTTGTTTGCACCATTGGCACAAAGTTGCTTGACGATTTTCACGCCATCATGACGACCGGCAAAATGCAGAGGCGTCTCCCCGGAACCACTTGGTAAATTTGGATTAGCTCTTGCTTCTAGTAGGTATGAGACGACTTCATCGTGCCCTGACGCAACGGCAAAGTGCAGTGGTGTCCAGTCAAATTCACTGATATCGCCACATTTCTTCTTGTCCTGGCGGTAATTAATTCGAGTTTTGGCTTTTTCGGTATCAGACCAACAGCTATTCAAGGCAGGTGCATCGACATTTACATGAGACTCGAACAAGCATTTAACCACGTCCATGTGCCCGTTGTGGGCTGCGATATGAAGCGCAGTTGCTTGATTAGGAAGGGATGCATCGAGATCTGCGCCTATTTCTCGAAGGATGCGAATTACCGCTGGATGGTTCTCCCTCGCTGCATAGTGGACCGCCTTCCAGCCGTCTTTTGTCGATTCATTAGCATCAGCTCCCAACTCATTGAGAACCTGAATCGCCTCCAGGGCACCGTTCGAAGCCGCGATATGGAGAGGTGTTTGCCCCATGGCATTACGACATACAAGTAATGTCTTGTCTTTCTCAACGAGAGAATGAACACAGTGCACATGGTTGGAGCTGGCCGCCGTGTGAATAGGCGCAGTCTCATGAGGAGTGTCTGTTCCTCCAAGATACACATCTTTCGTAAGAAGGCGCTTAAGACAATCCAAAGATCCAGAGGCGGCGGCATAATGAATTGGGCGCCAGCCTTCCTTGTCAGGAAAATCTGGATTCGCCTTGTATTCCAGCAATATGTCCAGGAGATCGGCATTGCCGTAGAAGCACGGCGCGAAAATCGCAGTCCTGTGCTTGGAGTTCTGAACATTTACGCTACTGGGATCAGCCTGAAGCATCTCACGTACGATATCGTTGCGGTTGTAATTCGCCGCCAATATCAAATGGTGTGTCTGGCCAATAGAACTCTCGACCAATTCTCCGGGCCTGCAATGCAGACGAATGAGATTCAGGCAAAATTCTCGAAGCTCTTGGTTCCTTTCCGAAGTATTGGTTACCTTCTCGTCGAACAGTTTGTCGTACCAGACTGCAAGGATAATTGCAGCGTCCTTCACGAAGAGAGAGTCCGCAATGACCTTAAGTGTAACACTAGCATGTTCCTCACCAGCCTTTTCTGACACCTTCGCTAATACCTTTTGAAGTGCCTTCAGTGTTGCGGCCTGTTCGTGAACTGGACCCTCCGCCTCCAACCATGATTTGGCCGCAGTCCAATGTTCCAACACTGCCTCGTGAACCAGACGAACTCGTTTACCCTCTTCAGGAATTAGAAGCTTATTGTCGATCAGTGATTCTGCTAACACTCTTGGACCAAATTCTGTAGGAATGGCAGCATCAGGGAAAGAGAACCGATCATCTGCAATGTCTTGTAGAACCACCAAACGCCGCAATAGAGTGCCGACCATGCCATCTTCCCATGATAGCCCTATTTTCTTCTTCGCTTTGCCCCATGCGTCCTCAGCCAGTTGCGTGATAGCATCATCAATCCGCAAATAGCCGCGCGAATTATCCTCAGTCACAGTAAAAAGCTCATCGTGATCCAGTTCCTGACCATGATCCTTATCCTGGTCCAGTAGCCGTATTTTGGGAGATCTTGCCTCTTCGCTGCCTTCTCCGGAGTTGATGGTAGACCCTTGCGGTTCGCCTCCTTTTACGTCCGAAAACCGGTCTGATATTTGTGAAGCGTATTCTTTCCTCCGCTGCTGTTTTTCCTGTATTAACCCTTCTGCATGTTCATAGAGTCGTTTTAGGGTGACGGAAACCAGTGGAAGGGAACTACCAGGTTGGTCCTTTCTTCTTGGGTTGTCTCCATACTGTCGAATACTTTCCGCTATAAGTTCTACTGCACGATCGTCGAGTTTAATTCGATTAGTGAGTTTAAAGGAGGTGTGGATAATATTTTTCATCCCTGATTCGGTCGGAATACCGATATATTGCTTCCAGCCATCAGAAAATAATTCGTTCAAGCCCTTGTGGTGAGCCATGCGCTCTACACGATTACTTCGTAAGGTCATGAACAGAGAGATGCCGGTAACCCCAAGGGCTAGCTTGATGAAATTAACAACTGCATCCAAGCCTGGACGCAGCCTGGCATCGTCAAGCATGTCGACGAATTCCTCAAACTGATCGAACCCAAGGAGAAAGGAGATATTGCTCAGCTCAGGATTGCGCCGATTACAATCTAACAATTGTTCAATGCGCCGTGCACACCACTGAGCTTTAGCCTCTGGAGGAGGAAAGACATCAAATTGGCTCAGCTCGTCTTCCACGACCTGTGTGGGGAGTGGATCATGGGGGCGACTACACTTCAATTCTGTGGCAATGCTCTTCACACAGCGATGGAATACCTTGCGGAGCACCACGTCGGCTAGATCGACGTCCGTCTGTGTCTGATTATCCAGGATGCTGCGCGGCACAATTTCGTTTGGCCGCATAACGCACGGTATCGATTGCCCTCTATGAGTTTCGCTCACAAGCCGCCCAATAATGCCGGCACGGATAAAGGATGATTTACCGCAACCACTTGGCCCAATAATCCAATGGCATCTGACCTTTTCAGGGTGATTCAGTGCCCTGGTGTACGCAACGTGCGCTTCGGTTAGATCTTCTCTTAGCCAGCAATAAAGTGAGGAGTCTTGTACGTCATAGTATTCCAGCCCCTTAAAAATGTTGCGACCTTCAGAAGGTGCGTGAAGCCTCAGCTGCGCTACGAGAAATTGCCGAAGATCAGAGATGAATGAATCGTCGCTTTCTGTGAAATGTACGGTTACGTTTAATCTTGGTGATCTAAGGAATTGCACTAAATTGTACAGCTGCTGAATATGCTCCTTTGTGTCCTGTAGCAATCGGCAGTACGCATCAGATTGGTTGGGAAATTTGTCTCCTAATCTCCCTCGTAAAAATCGGTTACCCCAGCCTCCGTCCATAGGTGGTAGAATCCCACCGGTATCCGTTGGCCCAATAAAACGGAGATGTAGCGGTGGCTGTCTCTCGGGGCTAAGCCGGTTTGCTGCCACCGTGGCTAGTAATTCGAATGTGCTGCCTGTCAGCGCAAATCCGCCTTTTTCCGCTTTCTCCGGTTTCCACGGATGGACAAGTCCATAGTCTTTTTCCTCCTTTTTTAAGGGATCCAGAGGTGCCAGACACTCTATTGTGAAATTCTCTCCTAATGGGGTACCAATCTGTTCTCCAAAAAAGCAGATAACTGCTTTGCATAAGGGATCATCAGGCCGATACATTTGCAACTGGGCTGGGATGGCATCGTTACGCTCAGAAGGTCTATCATCTATCTCATAGGCCACGATTTTGTGCGCTTGGGCATCGCGTATGTCACTCTGTAGTTCATTGAGAAGATCCACTGCTCTATTTCGCAGACGCTGTACGTCGCGCGGAGACGCAATGAAAACACCAGGTTCCGTCAATCGCGGAAAGTTAGGCGCTGCCATGTCTCAGACCAATCCGTTGCATGACTGATCGAAAGGAGATTCTCGCTTCAGTCGATAGGTTTTCGTCACCTGATGTATCAGTGAAATCACAGGACACCATGCCTTCCGCATGACCCATTTCCAAACGTTCTCGACAAGTCGGAGCCAAGATGGATCTCATAGAGGTGAAAGTTCCCACGTCTACCTGTACCCATCGAGACACGTCCCTGGGGGATCTTGCCCTGTTCAGGCTGTCTGTCAGGCCCAGGCTAGCTCATCTGTCCTTCATTGCCCAAAGCTGCTACTAGTCTAGGCACGTCAGCGACATCAACTGCTATCGGTGTTCCTTTGTTAGCCCTCACGGAGCTCGCTTGCGTTGCCATATCTATTCCGCCTCTAATCCGTGTTCCGCTACCCAGTTGGTCATAATCTGGGTTATTCACGTCTCCTCTGAAAAGATATGTAAAGTCCAGTATATGTTTTGTTGTGCCTATGGGCCGTTCGACATCCGGCAAGAAATATTCTGAGGGGATTGTGTAATCAGTATGATAGAAGCCGGCATACTCACAATGATTATTGCCTGCCAACAGTTTAGGAAGTTGAATGGGGCACGTCGGCAATCTCTGCCTCTCCTCTTCGGTAATTGGCAATAAGAAGGTTGCCCTCCCAGATACAGTATCAGAAGCACCGTTAATTGTTCGCATTGATAGGTCCAATGCCTTGTCGAGGGAATCAACAAGGGACGGATTCCATCCCTCCTCTGCCGAATCAACGAGTTCGAGCAAGTCATTCATGCCTTTGGCGAGGCGGCCGGACTTTACCATGTGACCAATGGAGTTAATCGAAAAAGCTATGCCGCCCGGTATCCGATGATCGTGCCACCATCTCCCGTCACCGTGAGCCGCAAAGTAATTGATTCCCGTAGGCCATTTCCAGGTAGTTTTGCTATTCCCCGGTATTTCAAGATACAACTCATCAAAGTAAATCTGGTCCGGTTCGACCTCTTGTCTCAGATATAGAAAGGCAAGTCTTCTGGCTAAACGCATCATCGTAGCATCTGGCAGTGCACTGGAAAGTCTCGGTGAGACCGCAAAAATAATAAACGCGTTCTTCCGGCCGTAGAACCCATCACGTGTCCATCGAGTTCGTGCATCTTGAATAAGAGACAGGACTTCCTCATCCGATTTATAGAGGTCCTCCTCCAACAACACACAGTACTCAATCAGATCCAACCTGGCAGCAACTCGTCCAAAAAGGCAGGGCTGATAGCGTTCGAGCCACTTACCTAGAATCTTCGCAATGGCATCCTTCCTGCCCTTAGAGGCTTCATCAAATAGCATTGCTTGGGCTTCTCTAATTTCAGCGCTGAAGTCCTGGCGTTGGCGCCAGCTATCAGGCTGTACCTGAGCGTAAATCTGTGCGATAGATTCAATCATTTGATGCACCCCTTGTCTTGCTAGAGTTGGGTACTGGGACCCGTGTTGAAGGTTCCCATCTGAGCACCCACAGGTCGCAGTACCGTGGCTCTCTTCACCACGGTACTGATAATCAAGGGTGGCTACCGTCCTGCTCACCCCAGGCACAAGATTGTTGGTGTTCCAGCTCCGAAAACTTTGCCTAATGAAGACTCGAATGGCCCAAATCTTCCCCGTCGTTATCCATTAAGGACATAGAGTCAAACTCAGCACTTCAACATCACGATCACACTGGCCACACGTACTTGCCGCTGCCTACTCCAGCCAAAACCTAACTGTTGGAGTCTATTAGCGTGCATGCGCGGGAGTTCTCATCCATTCCGACACGGCGCATTATCGGAGTCTCTGGGATATCAGTCAAGGAGCTATCTGTGTGACGACGTAGAAATACCTCGGTACCATTTTGCACTGATAGAACGATGTCGCATCAAAACAACAGACGGATATTATAGGAACCACTGTCCTACCATTCGAGCTCGTCAGAAATCAGATAACCGAGCGTCTGATGAAGCCGATAACGGTTATAGAAGACCTAGATACCTTCCGTAATCACATACCGGGCTTCTGCATGATTCTGGAAACACTAATCCGACACCAATTTGTTCTTCAATGAACTGAAGAAGCTCTCGACAGAGGCATTGTCGTAGCAATTACTCTTCCAACTCATGCTCGATATCACGCCGCGCCGTACTAAGAGCTGTTGATAAAACCACGGAAGATACTGGGTGCCTTGATCGCCACGATGCAAGAGTCTTGATGCGGGCGACTAGTGCTGCCAGGCTATCCACCACAATTTGGCTCCAGCGATCTAAGTCTGACGAGCACTCAGGACCCGGCCGAGATGTGTCCGTGGAAGAACCATCAACTAGCGATGAGAATATGTGAACCAGAGCCTCACAGCGGCCAGCCCTGATCGGCAAAACTATAAAGACGGTCGTCACCGAAAATGAGGTGGTCGAGCAGCCTGATGCCTAGTAGGTCTCCACCTTCCCGCAGTCGTGTGGTGAGCGTCCGATCCTCAATTGAAATCAAAGGGGAGTTTTTGGGAGGCGGCAAGCGTGGCTCTCAAGAGGTAGGGCATACGTTTAGTGTCCTCTTTCCGGAGTACCGTATGACATGATCAACCGCGCCTGACAATCTGAAGCATATGGGAGGTCGTGAGGACTGCCCTCAAAGAGGGCAAAGAGAGTGGTGCGGAGCGTGCTTACAAGAACTCGACGTGTCCTTCCATCTCGTCAGCCTTGAGGATCTGGTGGAGTAACATCAAGCCATGAATGGTCTCTCCAATCGACGTACCTTGTGGGGCGTACACGATGCCGCAATGAGTATGCCCAGCGGCATGGAGACGGAGGAAATCGCTATCTTGCGTAAAAATCACCCGCCGTTCAGCACGGGCTTGTTGCATATGCGCGGTATCGGGTGCGCTGAGGAGTCCTGCTTCACCCACTGTCTTGATATCAACGCCTCGTTCGCGTAAGCCTTGTACAACGGCTCTGGGAACGTGTTCGTCGAGATAGAACCTAATTTTTCCCGGCATTCAGCTTGTGCTTGAGCTTGGAGGGCGTGGCTTGGCGTAAGGACTCGGCAAAGGCCTGGCCGTCAGCCATGTCTTTGTCGATATCGGCGCGATGATCAAAATAGTATGCGAGGGCGGCATGGACATCGGCCAGCGTCAGACCGTAGTCGCTGGCAATTTCATCGACACTTTTCCCCAACCGTTCATGCCATATGACAATATCGCGCACGGTAATACGATGGCCTGCAATACGGGGTTTCCCCCCGGCAATATCAAGGCTCGTTTCAATGTGTTGATCTAATGTCTTTGTGGTCATGAGGCTTCCCCCAGACTTGCACTATCAACGGGTTCTAATGTAGCAGAGTTGTTTCTGATACACCAGAACCACCGGCGAACTGTTGAATAGAGTAAAAGGGAGTTTCGGTGATCAGACGCTTGGAGCACGCGCTGAAGGGGTCTTGTAATCAAAATTATGTAGCACTCTGCTCAGAGTCATCTGCTACCGCGCTGCTACCAGGATAGGACAAACTAGCCCCATCTTCACCCATGTCGGGGGAGTCTTGCGTTGTTGTTTCTCGCGGGGTTAGGTAGTCTGAGGTTGGATCTGTTACAGTTCGTAAACCGCAGGTCGCCCGTTCAATCCGGGTCGCCGGCTCCACTTTTCAACCGTTTACACAATCCACCATCGCTCCACCTGCCGGCTGTGCTGAAATTGTGCTAATCAACCGTTGCCGGTCCAGGATCTCCACCCCATCCCGTAGACTCTCAGGGAAATGGTGGGCATACCGTTGGGTCATGCTTGGCGACTTATGGCCAAGCAGTCGTTGGACTTTGTACAGGTCCACTCCTGCTTGGACGAGTCGCGTCGCAAAGGTATGCCGCAGATCATGAAAGTGAAGATTCTCGATCTTGGCCGCCTTCAGCGCCGCAATAAATGCCCGTCTCAGATTGCTGCCATCGAGACACGTCTGGGCTTCACTGCCGAAGACCAAGCTTTCCCCGGTTTGGCTGGCATCGCCTCGTGTTTCATACCGCTTCGTGAGAATGTCCTGTACGGTCTGATTAATAGGAATCGTGCGCCGTTCGCCGTTCTTTGATCGAAAGACCGTGACGGTCCGCCGCACGAAATCTACACCGTTCCAGTTTAACGCGAGAATTTCTCCCCGGCGCATGCCGGTATGAGCCGCGAAGAGGATTAGCTCTCTCAGCCATGGAAGGGCTGTCTTGAGCAGTCGCCCTTCTTCCGCCTCCGTTAACCAACGATCACGGGTGTTCTGTTCCCGTTCCATCGATACCCGACACACTGGGTTATCTCGCGTCCATTCCCACTCACGACAGGCCAAGTTGAAAGCCTTCTTGAGCACGGCCAGTTCTCGGTTGATCGTCGCCGGCATGACACCATCCACATAGCGTTTGTTCTTGAACGCCACGATAGTCTTCGGTGTCACATGATGGAGTTTCGGATTGCCAAAGAAGGCCTTCAAATTGTCCACCATGTTCACGTACCGACGATAGTGCATCCGTCTACTCGCATGTTCTCGGAGGTAGCGCTCCATCAGTTGCAAGAACGTCTTGGCCTCTTCCCTCGGTTTGTCAAAATACTTTCCCTCGACAATTTCAACCTTCACCTTCCCGAGTATGGCTTCAGCAAGGCGCTTGTCTGAAGTCTCGGTCGACCGCCGAATTTGCCGTCCCTCATACGTGAAAGACATCCACCACACATTGCCACGTTTAACGAGCCCCATCGTCATGCTCCTTTCCCTCAGGGCTCGGTGATATGGTTTCCCCGTGGCGGGGAGTATATGCGGTGCGCTTAGCGTCGGCAATAAGGCGGTCAATGTCCGTGTCAGGGCTAGATATTCTGCATGGAGCAGACGAAAGGGGAGGGGGTTGCAGCGAAGTCAGCCAGCGGTCGATCTCTTCAGGCTCAAAGCGGATAAGGCCGTAGATCTTACGACAGGGAATTTTCCCTTGTGCAACCCAGGCGTAGAGAGTCGAGACCTTAATGTTCAGACGAGCGGACAGGTCTTTGATCGTGAGCATGGTATCCCTCACACGGTGAACCGTGAGGGCTACGGATATAGATAGTTTTATAAATGATCATCAGTGCTTCCTTGTGTGTGCCCCGTGTTGTTTGTAGTTGTATGGTTTGTATGTGTTTTTAGAATGTATGGGGCTTTAATTGTTGAAGCTTTTTTAAGGACACGTGAATCCGTAACCGCTACGTTATCGCGTAAGCCTCCTTGAGTAATAGGTTGTGGGGAAACCGTTGTGGCGCGCACGAGCCCGCGGTTTCCCCTCGCGAGCCGGCGGTGTCGATCTTTCCAACGCTCGGTGCTATCAACGATTGTCCGAGTCAGCCAAGCATCACCAGCCTCGGGAGCTGCGCAGGCAACAGCCAGCATGGGCGCGACCGAATCGCGAATCCATCGTTTCACATCTTCAATCGTCCGAGGGGCATGTTCCAGGACAAAGCGACCCTTGGCAAAGCCTTCCGTGAGTGTGAACCACCATGGCAGTAGCGGTGCGCGACATCGCTCAACCGACAAGGCTTCACGCGTCGTGTCTCGAAAATCAATGTATCCGCGAAGGATGGACACCACATACTCGATCCAATCGGAGGCAGGAAGTGCTGCGAGTGCCTGCCCGCAAGCGTTCGCGCGTTCTTTGCGGAGTTCGAGCTCCCACCGGACGCCAAATTGTTCGCAGTCCTCGCGCCCTTTCGAGCGAGCCTCAAGTCGCTTGTCGTACACTCTAAGCATCGTATGGCTTTTTGGACTTCCAAAATAGAGGGTCTGGCCTGTGATGGCACCATCCGCCATGGAAGCGCCATAGAGCGCCTGAAACCGGCCTGCCCGTGTCACACACTGCCCACCCTCAACTGCCTGCTTAACGCGTTCAACCTGGACTGAGGATTCTCGATCGTCGAGGGCACAATCCAATCGAGTTAAATGGCCACCTTCCTCAAAGACCCACCGAAGAACAGCCTGTAATCTTTCGGCTGGCCAGCTTGATACGATGCCGCCCGAGAGGTCCACATGCACTTCTGCTGGGTCGGACGGTCTTCCTGATCCCATCTTGCCAATACCCCGTGTGTTAGGAGCCAGAATCCACGACAGAGGATACCCGCGAAACCCGCTATTGGCTCGTGACCATTCACCCTCGACGACAGTCATGACGGTCTGTCTGTTTGATCGAGGGAGCGTGAATGCGAGCCAGTCGATGGTTAGAGTGAATCCAGAACTCATGGAATTCCGAGAATCCCTATAGTGACCCTTGTAGTTTGCGCCCCCGTGTTACCGGGACGGGGGCGCCGGGGACCCGCGCCGTCCGGACTCGCTAGGCCGTCCGGCGCGGGTCTTCACGCTCCCGTTTCTCTAAATCGGTGAAGCGCCATCTTAAGAATCTGCAGGAGCCCTTGTAGCCAAGTTTTAGCAATAGGTCAATATGTAGTGGTACATAGGAGCGCTGACTACTTCCTGTAGTTGAATGCTCCGACAAGAATTGGGGGGATGGCTATCGCAAAAGAGAAGAACCCGAACATTCTTCGCAAGAATGTTTCCGGACGGGAATGGCTATCTCTCCAACTTCGTATTGATCCGTACAGTAATTGGCGTCAACTTGACCGTCTATGTCGATCAGCGTAGAAGATCTGGTCAGGGGAGTCGAAATTTAGAGAGATGGTGCACCGATCTTGTTCCATTCAAAGATAACCGAGGCGGAACCCCGGCTATCTACTTTTGAGCATGAGAGAAGTTTTTGGACGTCCTATCCCACTGGCGAGAATATCTATTCAATACCTTACAGTACGCCGCCTTATTTTAGTCATCAATACACCGGCCACCAGCAGTTCTTGGAGTTGTTGGAAGACAGCATCATAGACCGGTTTGAGCGTTTTTGTCTCCAGTTTGCCTCAGAACCAGATTGCACCAAACCGACCGCCCGTATAGGGAACTCCAAAAGCTATATACCAGGCTTAAGCATGGTATACCCAGCAAGTGAACGCGACGCTCGGAATTGTCCATAGGAGATATTGTGCAAGAAGAACTCAAACTACTCACTTCCCAAAGGAACGAAATGTTCCTCATGCTACAAGACAACAAGTTTTCTCCCTCCGAATTTGAGTGGATACGCTGGGCGTCCGTTACGGGCAACTTTAAGACTGTTCCTGCATTGCGCCATATACCCACTGGGTACTATTTTGTAGTTGATAGAGCGGAAAACAGGGATGGAGAGTACGGATTCTTTGTTCAGTATTCTCCAGGGAGAGAAACGAAGCTTGAAGGTGACGAAGCCGGAGAGTGGTCCGTTGTTACACTAAACTTCGCCAGATGGCTCAGCTACATTATGCGGGAGACTGAATTACCCGACCTATGGGAAGGTCTAGTAAAGGACACTCAACTTATTCGGGACACTGATCAACAGTCATCCGACAATCTTCCATTTACCAACGAGGAGCTGCCGCGTGTTCGTAATGCCATCGAGGAAATTAAAAGGTACATTCACAAAACTCACGAACTTAGCGAAGCACAATGGAAGATGATTGATGCGCGGTTTGATTATCTTGAGCAAAAAGCTGGTGAGTTTGGTCGAAAGGACTGGATGCATATAGCTGTTAGCGTGTTGCTCAGCATTGGCGTTGACCATCTGCAAAGTTCCACTAGCACCCGAGATCTATTTCAATTTGCAAGTGAGGTTTTCAAACAGGCTCTGGGAGCAATTCTTTATTTGGCTGGTCCTCACTAACAAGTTCACCGAGGTTCACAGATTTCATCTTTCATAACTTCGGAAACCACATAGCCCCCCCCGGCTTCCGCGTCGTCATCTCCTTGTCATTCACCCAAAACTATTTCATTTGTCCTTTTCTCACTCCTTTCAGCTCCGCTCCTAGGAAGGACGCATTGCTGGCTTAATGACAGGTAACCCCATGCCCCGCCTAAATACATGTAATATCTACATCTTCTTGAACATACCTTGCTGCACACTTTAGAATCCCACGGTCTAGATTAATAAAGTGGAGGGACTACTGTGATTGAGCGAATACTAGAGTTACTAAATTCCTTAAGTGAAGACGCTCAGAATGCAATTATCAAGAAGTGCAAGGAATTAGGCTTTGATCCCAACAAGGGAGATATCTCACTCGAAGAGTCATTCATAAATTTGAACTCAGCCCGCGCCATACTTAAAGAGTCTATCGCCCAAAGCAAATTGATCCAGCTCCCTCTTTCCGTACAGAAAAACCTACTCCCTTTGCTAGAAAATATACAAAGGCTCCAGGCAGAAATTATTAATGGCACAGATCAAGTAGTTAATCTCGTAAATGTAATTGAAGCGTTGCATTTTGCTGTATGGACGTTCGGTCTCCATAAATTGTCAGGAGAAGTTCTTGGCTTAGAAACTAAAATGAATCAGCTAAAACAACTGGAATTGGATGCGACGAAGCTGAAGGCCGAGTTGCAAGATGGGCTTCGGGTAAAAGAATCCCTTGATAAGATCCAGACGCAAGCTTCAGATCAAGCGGCATCGCTTCATCGATTACTTGGTGAGTCACATGAAACTCTTAGGAAGATAAATGACAATCTGTCTACATCATCAGAGGCAAATCAAAAAGTAGGAGCGTTGTTACAGACAATTCAACAGTCCGATGTTGCGTCCTCGCAATTCTCGGCGAATGCCAAGGCCAGCCAATCAGCAGTAGCTGCAATCGAAAACAAAATTCAAGAGTTCCTCAGTCAAATTGATACCTATCGAGACAAGCTTGTCAAAATGAGCACCGACGCGGAAAACACTGTCGCAGAACATTCAGCCGAAACGGGACGGCTCATATCGCAACTAAAAGAGCTTGAAGACCTCATTAAACTTCAGATCCAGAAGGCCACAGGGTTTTCTCTCTTCCACTCTTTCCAAACGAGAAAAGAATCGCTAGTAAAATCGAAGCAATTTTGGATTTATGCAATCGTCGGTCTTATTTGTATTTCCCTCGGTTTCACTGGATGGATAATATCGACCGTGCCGGAAACGCTTGACACCGCGTTCTACCTTAAGCTTACGATCTCCATACCGATCATATTTCTAATAACATTTTGCACGCTGCAATACTCTCGTGAGAGAAGGCTAGAGGAGGAATACGCCTTTAAATCCAATATCTCAATCTCATTGATCCCTTACCAGGAACTAGTTGATAAACTCACCGACAAATCCAAACAAGCTGAACGTGATCGCTATGCCACTTTCATAATCGAATCGATAGGAAAGGTTTTCTCTTCTCCAACTGACAAGGTATTTGAGGATCGCAGTGCCTCTAAATTAAGTATGAAGTCGCTCAAAGAATTCACTGATATCTTCGAGCAAATGCAGAAACTCCTGAAGCCCTAGTCCGGAATTGTGGTGATCAAGGTCATCCAGTCAGGCGACTCTTTTCATTTTGATCTTTCGGAGGCTGAATGGCTGACAGCACGTTGAATGATACCCTTCGACATTTTGAAGCCGCAGAAGCCAATCTTGGCAAAGCAGAAAAGGTGCTTTGCGATATAGAGTCCGCCATCCCAGAGGGGATCGTGTTTGGTGTGAATCCAGAGTATGAAGCAAATTGCAGAAGTTTCAACGTGCTGCTTTCAGCATTGCCAAAAATTGACGGTTGGAAGCCCACTATTGCGATCTTGGAGTTAGATGAAATTGCACAAAATCGATTGGACGCACTGGAGTTAGGGGAGGTTTCATGTATAAACAACGTGGAGCGAGAAATTGGCGCGCCAACTCGGCAGCTCCGTGAGTATCGCTACCGTTTCAATCAGAAGCGTCGTGAACTGATTCGAGATGCCTTGATTGAGTTAATTGATGCCATTGATGGAAATTTGAGAAAGCTAGGAAAGTTACTCGATGAAGAATCGCCTCTCAATGAGACGATAGCGGATCCGGAATTCGAACAAATCAAGGAGAACGCTGCTCAGATTAGTGCTCTGCTAGGGAGTAGCGTGCCAATGCCTGCCAGATGGTCGGACCTGCATCGGCACTTGCACTTTGGCATGCTTGGTGACCTTCAGGATATCATCAAGCATGACTGGCCGAGTGTAAAGGCAGGACTGAGAAAGTCACTGTATGGAGAAAGGGAGCCGGTTCCTGTCGATGTAGAGGATCTTGGTGCCCTTGTTAGCAAAAAACCTCGTGGTCGAGTCGTAACAAAACTGCTATGGATGCATCTCACAGACGAAGACTTCGAGCGTCTTATATTTGCGCTTATTTCCTCAGAACAACAATATGAAAATCCCGAATGGCTAATGAAGACGAATGCTCCTGATAGAGGACGAGATCTTTCTGTCTATCGCGTCTATTCGGACCCACTAGCCGGGGCTGTGCGACATCGTGTCATCATCCAATGCAAGCACTGGCAATCCAAAAGCGTAGGTCCCTCTGAAATTGCTACGCTCAAAGAACAAATGAAACTGTGGGAACCCCCCAGAGTGGATGTTCATGTGATTGCGACTTCAGGCCGGTTCTCTTCCGATGCTGTCTCTATCATCGAGAGGCAGAACCGCTCTGACAGTGCTTTAAGAATTGAAATGTGGCCAGAAAGCCATTTGGAATTGTTACTTGCGAGCCGTCCAGCAATCATCGCTGAGTTTGGTCTTCGGTAGTAAAGCAGAGAGTGAATCTGACAGTACTGTGCTAAAGCATTCGAATCCGATAAGGCATTGTCGTTTCATCGAAAAGCGGGGAAACCACTTACATCACCGAGCCTTAGCAGTTTCTATCTCCTAAATTTCGTAATCTGCAGGTCGCCCTTTCACGTCGGGTGGTCGGCTCCTCTTTTCAGGTATGGAGTCCGTGTTTTGACCGAACTGCGACTTCGCCTCCTAATTGGTGCTAGCTTCCAAGCTTTACGAACGCCAGAAAACTGGTGAGACTAAAACGCCCGGCTCTTACAGTCTTTCCCTTGCGTGTAATTATCTCTGCAGTACTCACAGTGTGGCTCCTTCCTGCTTGAGCCTCTCCGCTATTGCTGCATGCTTGTTATGAATTGCGCATCCCAACGCAGAGTTTGAGGGATGGGCTGGTTTGGTAAACCGCTTTGCATTTACATCTGCTCCATTCTGCAAGAGAAGAACCACAGTCTCTTCCCGGCCCTCACACGCTGCATGAATCAGTGCTGTCCCGCCAGCATTATCTTTTGCATTAACAATGGCCCCATTGGTGAGGAGAACTTGGACAGTTTCTGTGTGACCTTCCATCGCCGCATGTATAAGTGGTGTGAACTGGAACATCCCTCTAGCGTTGACGTCAGCCCCTTTTGCGATGAGAGCATCGACCAACTCCTTGTTCCCCTTTCCAGCAGCAACCATGAGAGGGGTTGTTTCCCCTGACCACAGACTATTAGGGTCTGCGCCTTGATCTAACAATCGCCGCGCGGTTGCTGTATGGCCATTCAGGACGGCATAGAACAATGGCGTCAAGCCTTGTCTAGTTTTCCCGTTGATAGCTCCGCCGTTCTCTAGCAGAACTTGCACAATCTCATCATGACCTGCCCAGGCCGCGCTCATTAATGCGGAATGGCCCCAACTGTCCCTTGACTCTACATTTTCACCTTTTTCGAGCATCAACTTGACAGCCGTGAGATCGCCTTTCTCCGCGGCCACGGGAAGTGCTCCTATAAAGAACTGTTCATACACGGTAAGCGGTAGCAAAACGGTATCAGCGGCAAAGCTAAGTGGAATATCTAACGGCAGCGGTATGTTCGAAGTGGTTTTTGAGCGGTATTCATATCTAATCCAGTGAATATCAGCGGCCACGCCTCCGTATATTCTTGTCCTCGGATATACAAGGTCCCCTTCCTGCGATCCACGATCCTGATAAGGGTCAACATTTCTACTGACAATAGTCCCACATCCACCTTGAAGGAGAGTAAGGACCAGTATGAATAGCGGCGAGAATCTTCCCATGCCGGGTGCTCTTGTAGACGCTTTCCCAAGGTAAGGCAATCCGACGTACTGTCCATGCTTACTCATCGGGTGCATATTATGTTAGCAGGTATTTGTTGCGCGACAAGCGCAGCAGGCGTATGTCCCAAGCGGTCCTCATCAGGCCCAAACTGACCTAAACTGCCCAATTCCTTTCTCTTCTCATTCGATCTCCCTAACCCCTTTTCCTGGACCATGCGTGATTTTATCAGTGGTCGTCACAAATCTAGGCAAAATCTCCCACACCTGGCTTGTGCAAAGTTCTTCTCATCCGATTTTGGATCAAGTCGTTGTAGATGTTGTGCAAAGCATCGCACCGATCTCGTTCAAGCACCACTCCAACACGCCTACGAAAACTATCTATGTTCCGATGACTTTCAAAATGAGGTAAGCTTTGTCTTGGAGAGTTCTGAAGTAGCCTGCCGGGGAGCCCACACTTCTGACTTTCGGCAAAAGGAGGTGTTCAATGGATCGCCATCCCCAGGACTTTCTTAATCCCCTTACCTCAGCACAAGCGCATGCAGAACTCTTCAGGGAACACCATCCCGAATATGCTGATGCAATGCTGAAATTTCTCCTGGAGCTGGCACGGATCACCAATGACTTGAAGAATGCTCTAGGGTATAAGAAATTTTGTGCAGTGTGTCGCATCCCTATGGAGTCAAAACTGGACATGAATGGTAAGCGTCAGGGAAACCTTTTATGGCTGGAAGGTTGGTCATGTCCAACGTGTGGAGGCGAACAGGTAAGCTGCCAAAAGTGAATAGGGCACTTGGGCGCCGTCCCATGCTGATTACAGATGGTGCGCGGCAGGAACAGGAGTTGGCTGTGCTAAATTTGTGCTAGAACTCTTCGATCTAGATCTTAACCCCCACAATCAGTAGAAGTAGTCGAATCCGTTAACGCATTGTCTATTCACAGAAAAACGGGGAAACCTCTTTCATCACCGAGCTTTAGCGATTTCTTTCTTCCTAATTTCGTAAACCGCAGGTCGCCCGTTCAATCCGGGTCGCCGGCTCCAGTCTTTTCAAACACTTCAACTCCTGCGGATCCCCGCCAAGGTTGTGCCTGATAGCTCTACTGTTTCCTTACTTCATGCATTATCCGCCGAATGGATGCTGAATGTGGCGCTTTCGCTAAAGCAGCTCTCAAATCCGGTAAGATCCCTTTGCCCATGAGTCCCAGCGCATAGACGGCACCCTCACGCAAATCCTTATTGGGGCCCTGGAGGTAGTACAAGAGAATCGGTACGCCTCGCTTATCCCCTGCTATACGGTGGAGCGCATAGGCCGCGTAGATCTGGATGGACGGCTCATCGTTCTCCAACCGTTCACGAAGTACCGGTGCGGCATTCGTGCTCATCATGCGCGCAAGATCGAGAATGGCTTCCAATCGTTCCTGGCGATCGCCTTCTCGTAATCGAAGTATCAGCAGTTCTTGGCGGAGCACCAGTTCTTGGTCGGTCGACATCGTACTCAGTGTACCAATGATGCGTTCAAGCTTGTAGTTCTTCCAGAGTGAACTGGTGTGGAGGTCAAAATGACTTCCCCCCACTTTGAGATTGTCCGACGCTTCAGGAAGAATCTGCCCTTTGGTCTTACCTTCACCCCGTGGGTAGGGCTCTGCGCCTGCAGTCTGCCACCCATCATCCGGCGAATACACATTGTAGATGTATCGTATGTTCTTCATGCTCGGCGAGTAGTCGGTACGGATGGGCGTGCCCAGGAGAATCAGCGTGTGGATCTTTAATCCGTCATGGCTCGCCAAGAATGCCACGTTTCCTCCGTGGCTGTGGGCTACAATACGGAGCTTTTCGGTAGGGTGTGCCACAACCCATCGTTGCAGCGCCTTTCCTCCTTCAGTCCGATCTTTATGACTCACGCCGCCGCTCCAACTAAAGAAGTCCGCTCCTTTGTAGACATCGTTGGTGTGCTGATCGAGATAAGCAGGAAACTCAGCACCCCATCGCCACCAGTCTTCATCGTTCGCCCAGGTTCCATGGACAATGATGGTCGACGTGGGATCGACTTGTGTCAACCTAGTATGGAAAGTTCTCTTACGCTTCCTCTTTGCTTTCACAATGCTGCGCATCTTTTTCTCTCGCGATAATCGTGTCACCCTTCTTCACACCGTTCTGTTTGAAAGCGCCAGCTATCGCGCCTTACCAGTTGTTGAACCGCACGTCTGATCTCTGCAATCGCGCACAAATCCTCAAGTCGCAGTCCGTCAGGCCAAACTGGAGAGGATAGGGGGTTCAATCTGCGAGACCCCATCCTCAGCAGTTGTCTATATTTGCCCGTTACGGCACAAACGTCCCAACTAGGGCTGCCGGCCGACTGGTTGAGTCAAAATAGACACGCAAACCCGTCGCATTGTTGTGACTTCCACCGGGGCCTGAACACTTAGTGGAGTCAGCATTGGTCCCAATGCGGGTACTGATCTTTAGACTTAGCACATCACTCGTCCCATTAAAGCTTCCACCTAGAAGAGTGGTGATGGCTACAGCGACTTGTTTCGCGAGATTGTCATTGCGGGTCACTCCCGTGACGCAACGAGTCTCCCCAGCCGCCACCAGGCTGCTGTTCTTGTACACTTCTGCCTGCACATCAAATTGCGTCCCCTGATCGTCGCTGTTCTTTAGCCCCACCCAAATATTGAGGTTGCTGGGTGCCGTAAGTGTTCCACTTGATAGAGAGGGAGAGGCCGTCCATGTGCCAATCTCTTTCCAAGGGTTTCCCTTATTGAAGTTGATCCCGACCGAGTCCCTGTATTTCGGGGTTGTCGCACTGGGATTGGCGCCATTTAGGAACAGGGCAATAGGGTTATTGTTCCCGCCACTACCATGGAGATAGAAATTAGATGTCGGGGAATTGGCATCACTTATCTTGGCAATAAACCCATCCACATTTCCCGCGAAGGTCGGCTGAACAACACCCGGTGTGGTGGGAAAGTTCGACGAGGCGTAACCTGTCACATAGGCGTTCCCCGAACTGTCTACCGTAATGCCTTGTCCTCCCGAAGAGCTGCTCCCACCCAGAAAGGTTGAATAGACTACGGTGGTCCCAGTTGGATCGACCTTGGTGACGTATGCATTGGATCCCCCTGAGGTCTCTTGAATCGCTCCAGGAGTTGTGGGGAAATTACTTGAGGAAGTCTCTCCCGTTACATATGCATTACTTGATCCATCGACAGCAATTCCATAACCCAGGTCGAAAGAGTTGCCTCCGAGATAAGTGGCATAAATTAGCGACATCCCGGTCACATCAATCGCAGCGACAAATGCATCAGCGAGCCCGCCACCGTAGCTTGTTTGATACGCCCCAGCCGTGACAGGGAAGTTGCCTCCTGAACTTGTCTGACCGATCACATACGCATTGTTGGATCCGTCCAAGGCAATCTTGTACCCAAGATCATTCCCACTCCCGCCCAGAAAGGTTGAATAGATGAGAGACGATCCGGTTGGATCAACTTTCGCGATAAAGGCATCCCCTCCTGCAAATGTTCCACCAGGACCACCAAAGGTAGTCTGGACTGCACCTAGCGTCGTAGGGAAATTGCTCGAGGCGGTATTCCCTGTCACATAGGCATTCCCAGGAGTGTCTAACGCAATCCCCCTCGCGAAGTCGTAGCTATTCCCGCCAAGATAGGTGGAATACAAAAGGGAGGTTCCCGTCGCGTTTAACGCTGTGACAAATCCGTCATTCGTGCCACCCCACGTGGTTTGAAGGGCTCCAAGAGTGGTAGGAAAATTGCCTGAGCCTGTCGTGCCGGCCACATATGCATTGCCCGCCTCGTCAACAGCGATCCCGAGGCCCGCTTCTAAATCATTTCCTCCGAGATACGTTGAATAAATCAATGTCGTGCCTGAGGAACCAAGCTTCGCGACAAACGCATCAGGGCCTCCGCCTGAGCTTGCCTGAAACACGCCAGGGGTAATGGGGAAATTAGCGGAACTGGTCACACCGGTCACATAGATGTTTCCCGCTACATCGACGGCAAGGCTGTTACCGACATCGTCTGAAGTGCCGCCGAGGAATGTGGAGAACACCCGGGCCGTGGCTGTTGAATTGAGCTTAACTACAAAGGCATCTGTAGTAGCTCCGCCGTAAGCAGGCTGGACAACACCGGCGGTGGTTGGAAAGTTTGTCGATTGTACTTCGCCCGTTATATAAGCATTACCTGACACGTCGATGGCTATGCTGTAGCCATAATCGGCATTGCTTCCGCCGATGTAGGTCGCGTAGACGAGTGTGGGGTCGATAATTAGTGGTCGACTTCTATCATACGCGCCCACCTCAAAGCTTACTTCCTGGTTGTCGGTGAGAATGTAGTGGGCGGAGATTTCCTCTCTTGCTCCATTCTTATCTTGAAAGGCTCGTGGGCGCTGCAGTTGCAGTGCCTTGCCCGCATGCAATCGCAAATCCCCATGGACGCCAATCTTCAACCGGTCGCTTCCGCCTACGACAAGTTTGATTGCACGAGGGTCTGCACCAGGCGCCACGACGAAGTCAAATTCGAGTTGTTGCTGGTTACCGTAATAGACGATGTCGATGCCTGGATATACTTGCGGCTGCACCACTTTCTCGTACATGCGAATACTAGTTCGCCACATTTCCGGGTTATTGCCGAGCAGATAGTTGACCTGACCAGTCAATTCGTCTGCACCGTTGAATGGAGTGGGAGCATTTCGTCCAGCCAACGTTAGCCTTAGAACAGTGCTTTCATCAAGTCGTGCAGTTTCCAAACCAGTCGCATTACGGTGATGCGAGAAACTAGGAGAGGAAGGTCGAAGTGTTAGCACGGTCTCATCGGGAGTCAAGAACACCGTGTATCCCGGACCGCGGGCTAAATATTTCACCTGTGAGTCAGTCTGCCCCTGGTTCGCTTCAAAGTTCAGAGGAAGCCGTCCGTAAGCGGATTTCACCTCTACCATTGAGGATGCTGGTCCGTCTGTAATCTTTGGAGCTGCCGCAATTTCATTCGACAACGTGAAACTCAGAGCAATAGCTAAAAGAATTCCCCTCAGGATTGCAGCCCCGCGACGGTTCCTCTGCATAGCTCGACCTCCTTGTTGTGAATGCATCCCACTGCGCCACTACCCAACTAGCGTGAGAGTTGCGTTGTTATTCAAAAACGACTGTCGTCGAACTGGATAAGCTCTAGAGAAGTAGACATGACGTGGGGGAACTTGTCTCGTCGACGAGGAGCAGACCATCATAGCGGAGGCTCTCTTGGAACCAGCTACTGTTGTCTGTATGTAGGCGCCGCCTTATGACATGCGTTCCTTGATGCGGTCAAGAGATTTCTGAGGCGTACGGTGAAGTTACTTTTTACAGAGAGCGACGAAGTGAAACTGGATCTTAGCAAGACGAGTCGAGATCTGTTTTGGGCAAGGGATAGCTCCATTTGATTCAATAAGTTGCCTATTGCATGTATTTTTGAGCACCGACACTCGACAGAAAGATTCGAGAACGCGAGGGCTGATAATACATGCTATTTTCTTCGTCGCGTCTTAATCACCGCCCAATCGTTCATCTCTTCGATCGGCTCCACTTTTCTAAACTACACGTATTATTTCTTCGAATTCTTCGAGCTTGTGGCCTCAATACTGCTTGACAATCTGACGCATCAACCGTAATGGATCGCGTCATCTGCTCTCGGTTCGTCCATTCACTCCCCCCTGTCAAAAGGAGGCATCATGCTAAAGCGCTTTCTCGGATCCATGGGAATCATTTTGGCTTGTACCATGCCCAGTTTCGCGGTCCCACTGGAAAGTTGGGACGACAAGATTCCGAACGGGAGTCAAAGGTTCAAAGTTTTATCAGAGTTCAATGACGAAGCGGTCTTGGACAAGGAAACTCAGCTGGTTTGGGAACGGGCTCCGTACTCACTTTCCTTTATCTGGAAAGATGCGAGAGGGTCTTGTCCATTCAAGATCATCGGTGGTCGACGAGGCTGGAGACTTCCGTCGTTTGTTGAGCTCATGAGTTTGGTCGACCCTACCGCCAATGCCAGCCCTCTCCTGCCACCTGGCCACCCATTCTCGAACATTCACGCGGTGCCAGGTGACTTCTATTGGTCAGCCACCACATCGGCTGATGTAACAACCGACGCATGGGAAGTCTTCTTCGGCCAAGGGACCACAGGCCCCGGTGACAAGATGCAGATGCATTTTGTTTGGTGTGTCCGTGGCCCCATGAATGCAGATCAGTACTAAGTTAAAGATAGCCAGCGGGAGGAACTCAACCAGCATCCATGACTCGAAGCACTTCACACACATCGAATGGAGTGAAGATTAAAAAGCGTACGTCCCTGTTTAGAGTCTTGGCGAGCGGTCCGGGGGCTCGCAACAAGATTGAGTCCGACATGATTTCATTCCCGCTTATCTCATAGGTTGTTGGCAGGTGGAGGGCCTTCGAGTGAAGACCTCCGATACGGGTGGCTATTTTGCCATCATTGGTCCACACAATTGGAGCGTATCAGCAGATGGGCAACAGTTGACATGGAATGGCTATGCACTGACTCGTGTCTCCGGTTCCGGGGTGACATATGTCGGCGTATGGAGTGGGACGGATGGAGACCCAATGGAGATTGCATTTGGTGATGATGGCACGTATCAATGGCGGTGGGTAAACGAGAATGAGAGCGTATACGGACACTACGTGGTATCTGGCAATATATTGACCGCGTATGAAAAGCGCGGAGACATGACGGCCACTGGGAACCGTCTCACCATGGACACCGTCTGGGGGCGATCATCTGGAAGGCAGCTATTCCCTCAATGCCGATCATTGGCATATTGACTGGGATAGCGGAGATAGAACGGATCTCTATAAGATCGGGTGTTGATTCATCGCGTTAGTCAAACATCGACAATTTGGCATTAGACAACTCGTCCGGCAGCGCCTCCTCATGTCCTTCACGATTCGTCCCTTCCGTCGCAATTGTGCGCTGGGTGCGAGGCGAGAAGTATTGAGTGGAGACACTGGTCATGGATGAAGAATCGCGGGTAGCTCTCGACCGCTACGTGGATGGATCGACGGAGGTGATATAGACCATGAATCTCTCTCGGGCATCCAATCTGGGCACACTAAGTCTTGCCCTTATTTTGCTAGTGTCAATCGCACGGGCCCCCGTTGCCGCATCCGGTGCTGAGGAGATGGTCCCACTCCAGCAAGAGGAAGGGAGTTGTCCTGACCTCACAGGGCTCTATGAATATCAGGGCAAAGCCGCGGACGGATTCCCGACGTACTATCGGGCACTAAAAACGCCGCTAACCTTGGACAGGCTGCTAGGCACATTCGCATTTGGAAACAAGTATCCTGAACTCATCGGGGGTCAACTGAGTGGCATCGGGCGTGGCTTGGAACTCACGATTCTCGGAACCAATGCCTTCACCTATCTCGATTCCGTCGTACGTCCTGAGGATCGAGTCGTGTGTGAAGCTGAGATGCTTCGATTAGAACAGCATCGCGAGGTAGGGGGCGATGGGGCCTATAATAAGTTGCACATTATCCGGACGGCCTCGATTGAGAAAGGAGGCGCCCTTCAGGTGAACGTCACGATACGAGGGAGCGGCCGGTTTCTTTTCTTCTTTTGGTATGAACTGCCCTCCGAGGAGTATCAAGCTGTTTTCTTGCGAAAGGCTGAGAGCTAGGTTAGCTCAATACTGAATGCATTTCAGGGGAATTGGCGAGAGGACGCCGGACGACGGAGCACACACCCGCTACGTCGGCACAACAGTGAAAGACTCACAGTGAGCGGTCTGCTTAGGCTTCTCCTCTCGATTGCACTGCTCTTCACTCCTTCCGTTGCGTGGGCGGACACCGGCAAGGTTATCGCTGTCCTCGACGGCGACATCATTGAGGTCATACACGGCCACCAAGTCGAACGGATCCGGCTCAACGGGATTGATAGGCCAGAGAAGGGACAGGACTACGGCCAGCGGGCGAAGCGGTTTACTCAAGAGCTCGTTGAACAGAAGGAAGTGAGGGTCGAAACCCGTGGCCTCGACAAGTACGGCCGCACGATCGGCGATGTCTTCTTGATGGATGGCACCCATGTGAACAGGGAACTTGTAAACGCCGGGCTTGCGTGGCGGTTCTGCCGGCATTCATCGGACAATCAGCTGAAGCAGCTTGAAGAGGAGTCGCGAGAGGCTAAACGCGGTCTGTGGGTGGATCCAGTCCCCATTCCACCGTGGGTCTATCGCAAGCTTCAGCGCAAACAAGTTCCCGATGTGGCGGACTTCGACTGCTCAGGGCTTCCGGTTCCAACAGCTCTGTGGAACAATTGCTGCCAGCCCAGGCGTAGAATTCTGGACGGCGGCTTCAGTATAAACAGCTGTTCCATTGAAAATCGGGGAAACCTCTTTTCACCGCGCCTGCTTGCCCCTCCTCGATCATAATCCATTCTTGGTTACAAAACCTCGTGTGATTGATATCATGGCTCGGTAGTGACCGTCACGTAGCGGATTCACAAATGAGCCCCAGAACGAGACTCTAATCGCCATGCCGGATCAAAGACTTCATCGGTATATCTGTAGTCCTTCCCAATCCGATCCTCCCGTCTGCACGTCATTCAACTCAATCTGACTTGGTTCTCGGTTTCAATGGCTTTGGTTACGGGTGACACCGTGGCAGTGCATTGAGAGATGGAACCATCGATCGCCCTTACGGCTAGGAGGACATCATGGGATTTCTGACGCAAATGCAGTTTTCGTGGAACAAAGTAACTAAACTGCAAAAGCTGGAAAAAGCTATTGCTCCACCGCATGAGCCGGTTTCACGAATTGTCGCCGACCTCATGGGCGCGAATGAACGGGATGGATCGACCGAAAAGAAACGTGCACTGGAGGAGTTCTTGGATCTATGCGACTCGAATAGAGGAGTGCGCAGTGTCATGGAGCACGAACATCTATCGCGAGTCGATCTGAGAGGGATTGCCGTCTACTTGATGGCCCGTGGGCTGGGCCAGTGGGTGAAGGGCCATTGCGTGGCGTTGTCGACTATCTCCCACGTTGAACCGCTCCATTACTTTGTTCTGGCGGAGAGACATGGCGTTGATCGACAGCACATACTCGCCCATCTCCTGCAATATTGGGAGGGAAAGATCTCCTCGAGTGAGTTACAGGAGCATCTGCCGGTCACGTCCTCGCCTGATGCGACGGCTTCAGAGCCTCCCCATGCTGTACTCCATGTGTGCGAAGAGGTTGCGTGATTGTCGTTCCCTCTCTGGCGACGCCTGCACGGGTTCATCCGACAGCTGCCCGAGAAAGACGTGCCTGCGCGGGTGTAAGATGCGCCGGAGGAGTAACGACTCACTAAACTAGCGCCGAAGGAGAAGAGGCACATGAATCTCAAGCGCAAACTCCAACGTCAGATGCTTCAGGCGCTCAAGGATTTTTACCCCGCCCCTAATCCCAACTTCGCGCAGCAATTTGAATCCGATCCCGACTACATCGGCAACCTGCACTATTTGAACGGACATGGCTTGCTCACGTGGACCGAGTACAGAGAGGGCGGAGCGGCACTGCCACCCCAGCTTCTTGACTTCAAGATCACCCTTGCTGGACTCGACTTCCTCGAAGGCGATGGCGGGCTTGGCGCAATTCTGCGCACCGTGACGGTAAAGCTTGAGGCGCATCAGCTACGGCAAATTGTGGCAGCGAAGAAAGGCAAGCGGTCCAGCCGATAGCGTACAGGGCATGAAGCCCACGATTAACTATGTCCCTGCGAGCGCGCGGAGTGCGAAGGAAGACCGGCCGATTTGACTTCGCCCATCTAGGCGCCTACGCTTTTGCTTCTGCCTCGTATAGACGCTAACGGCATGGGGTCTTCATGTCGAATCGCTATACCGCGCCGATCTCTATTCTTTTCGTGGATCCTGACATCGAAGGTCGCGCCTACTGGTTGCGCCGGCTCGCGACTTCTTCTCCTGACTACTTTGTCCGTACGGTCGAAGATGGGCACACGGCGCTCAAGCTGTGCAAATTCCGGAAGTTCGATTGTGTCGTGCTTGAGTTGGTATTGCCCGACATCTCAGGCTTCGAGGTCCTTATCAATCTTTGCCCCCCCTGGCATCGAAACCCGCGGTCGCGGTGGTCATTTTGACCAAACTCGTCTTTGTGACGTTGCGCCCGCTGGCTACATCGAACGGTGCGCAAGCCTATCTCACACGTGGGGCGATCAATTGGATCTGGCGATTCGGAAGGCCATGGCTACAGTGGGGCCGAAAGAAAAGCGAACCCAACTATTCGACGAAAACTGAGGGGCCATCAATAGAGGTAGGTCGTCACCAGGCGGCGTGGCAATGCTCAACGAGCCATCAGAGTTTGGGCAAGGGCCTAAGGTGTGCATCCTTGCCGTTATCCTATTGGTAGCTCTGATCGCATCCTACGTGTGGCTCCAAGCGTTCGGTTCGGCCCAAAGAAATCCACCGCGTGGTCCTGTCGTGCCCATCTCATTGCGCTGATCGGCCACCGCGGTACTCTCAGTACGCAGTCTGGAGGATTTCCCAGTGGTACAGCTGTCCAGTCCTGAGTATTATAAAGTTACTTTAGTTGTTCCGACGAGCACGTTACACCCACGCGCAACGGAAACGGTGCGACGGTGTAGCAAGCACGTTGCAACACTTGGGAAATGGGGAGCTCACTTTCGAAAGGAAGTGGGCTCTTTATTCATGTCTTGTTGCTGAGATGCCAAGGATTGTCCCCTCCGTGATGGCCGGACGTCAGAAAATGTTGGCCGGAGAACTGTACTATCCCATGGACGAGGAGTTGATTCGCGCACGAGAGCGGGCACGCCATCTCTGCCAGACGTTGAATACGAGCTTGGGCTCAATCAATGGGCAGCAACGGAGTACTCTCATTGGTGACCCGTGATGTTCCCGAGAGCGTGTTCGCAGCCGGCAACCCATGCCGGGTCATCCGTGCGATTACTCAATAAGCGTCATCGTTGGTGCCAAGGAGTAAGCAATCGACATGCAGCCCACCATCAACTACCCCAAGAACTGCGGCCATCAAGCCTGTCGCTGCCTCGCACGGGAACACAGTTCCTATTGCAGTGAGGCGTGTGAACAGGCCTTGGCTGCGCCCCCGGGAGCTCGGTGCTCCTGCGTGCATACGGAATGCACCGATAGATCTTCATGACGGGTCTATTTGACATTGCCAATTTGAAAGTCTAGGCTTTCGCCGAGACTCTAGCCAGCTGCCGACGGCTTGGCCAGACCGCCGACACCTGAGAAAGGCGGTGAAACCATGTCGGACCTTCAACTGACTCCCATTTCCATTCTATTTGTCGATCCCGACATTGAAGATCGTGCGTATTGGGTGCGCCGTCTCGAACTGGCCTCGCCGGAGTATGTCATCACGACCGTTGAGGAAGGACGGACGGCCATCGAGATGTGCCGGTCCAGACGGTTTGATTGTGTTGTCTTGGAATTGAAGCTACCCGATATCTCGGGCTTCGAAGTTCTGACTCATCTCTGCCCAGTGGCGTCGCAACCTGACGTGGCCGTCGTCATTCTGACCAAGCTGCTATTTACGACTCTCTCTGCCGCCGCCAGGACTAATGGGGCGCAAAGCTACCTCATCAAACCTCAGACCTCTGGTGATCAGTTGGACACTGCCATCCAGAAGGCCGTTGCGAGGGTGGGGCCGACGAGCAAGCGGCTTCCCACACAAGCTATGCTGAACGATCGCGAGTCTCTGCGGGGAGGCGCTGAGAGTGAGACGATCGATGGGTAGTCGATAGCAATCTGACGCGCGGACTTGGGCAAGCCAGACTCCTTCGCCCCGAACATCGTGCGGACTCCGGCCGGAATTTCAGCTGAGGCAGGGCCTGAACAGCAGACGAGGGAAGATTTCTGACGAGATGGTGGAATAAGCGACCCGGGTCTACCGAAGAAGTACAAGGAGCGGGCGAAGCGCAAGTGGTGTCAAACAGATTAAGGGATACTCTTCTTGTCGTAGGGGTGCTGATTGGCGTGCTCGTCGCGCCGTGGCTCATTGGTTACGGAAAGGCGCAGAAGACGATTCTTGGAGCGGTGCCTGATTACCTGGCAAGGTGTGTCCCAAACTGGAGCGTCATCAGTTGGTATCGGGACCAGGAACTGTTTATTCCTGTGGATGAGTTTGAACGCTATCTCGAGAAAGGATGCGGAGGAGCTGAACGACTACGCTATCCACCGGGACAATACATTTCCAATAGCCTGGTCGTGTTTCTCCAACACCATCTTGATCGCTGGTACTTCATGGGATACCAAACTGGAGAGGATCATGCCCTTAAAGGCATTCTGCCCGCATGGAATCGAGTTGTTAACACTTCGGACATGACCGGAAAAGTCCTTGTCTCGATCCTGGCTCTCGTGGTGGCTGGCGGTTGCGCACTCGGATTCTACATTTTGAGACGTGTGATATAACGCTCGCCTTCAGCCTCATTCCCATCTTAGCTTTGGCCGCCTCTGCTCTGATTGAGCAGCTTCCGTTCCTAGCCCTCTTGATGGGCCTTCTTATAGGCCTTGCTTCCATCCTTCAAAAACTTGACGGCTTTCTTGGGACCACCGCGATACCCTTAATCTTGAACTTCTTGTTTCGCTGTTTATTGTAGGAGACAAAAAACTCCTCAACCTGATCGAGAAGATCACGCCAAACTCAGAAAATTGCTCATCGTAGTGTCATACGTGTATCAATGGCTGTGACCAATGGACTACTGGCGAAACCCCGAGGTGGCGACGCGAATGTGTTGCCTGCCCCCAGCTATAAATAAGGGAACTTCCTAGCTTTCTTCACCATCTGCTTGGGACATCCTCAGGTTGTGAAGGAGCCTGACTCATCGAAGCAGCCCGGCATTCCTACCATGATTGGCTGTCCGCTCTGTGCGGGAGCGCTGGCATTTCGTCTGGAAGGTCATGGGCATGTGCAGCTCTGCTGCACCGTCGGGCACACGTTTTCGCCGTCCGATGCCTATAAAGCGAAGGAGGAGGAACTCGAACGAACGCAATGGTCCGTGATCGTGCTTCTCAAACACCTGCAAATGCTGGCCGCGATCATGCGAGAGCACGACGACCTCGAACGTGGTATGCGTCCTTCACTAGCTGAGCGGGAGATTCAGATCAAGCAGCACATTCAGAGCTATGAGCGACTGATTCACGACACGAAACCGGCTCAATCCCGTCCACCGCATGCTGAGCCACCGGCGGGGGAATGACCGATCAAGCCTCCAGCAGACGCAATGTCATCGTCATCGGCGCCTCGCTGGGAGGCGTGAATGCCTTGCAGTACCTGTGCGCGAACTTACCCAGTGATCTGCCCGCGACGGTTGGGGTCGTCATTCATCGCAGCCCCTGGTGGGTGAGTAACATCCCGGCGATCTATGGCCGAACGCCCGGCGGCATTCGTGTACAGGAAGCACAAGCTCATGATGTGCTGAAAGAGGGCGTGGTCTATTTCGCACCGGCGGATCACCACATGCAGTTCGGGAAGGGGGTCATTCAGCTCACGCGTGGACCTAAATTGCATTTTACACGGCCGGCGGCCGACGCTCTGTTCATTTCTGCGGCGAAGACCTTTGGTGATCGAGTCATCGGCGTGGTGCTCACGGGAGGAGGAGCCGATGGGGCGCATGGGTTGATCGCCATCAAGGCGTCCGGCGGAGTGTCGGTTGTGCAGGACCCGAAAGAAGCCGTTGATCCGAGCATGCCGGTCAATGGGATCCGGATGGACAGCGTGGATCACGTGACGCCCCTCGCGGAGTTGCCGAAGCTGCTCTGGTGCCTGACGACAGAAGTAGCTGAAAAGCGACTTTAACACTTCAGATTCGACACTTCGGAGGTGTTTTATCAGAAGATACGACAGTGCTCTCCACTGGATCCTTCTGAAATGTTGTGGATCGAATTAGATTCAGGTGTCTGTCGGCCTATCACCCTGGATGAGTATATCTATCCAGTTACTCCTACCCATAGTGGCAGGAGTGATTCGGACATTGGCATTCTCCTTGCTCGATCTCAACAAGTACGTGGCATGATGATGAATACGCGTACGACCAACAGCCCACAATCTCCACAGTCCAGGGTGCTCATGCGTGTCTGGAGCTGGCTCGTATATGATGCCGTTGAAGCTGACGCGATGTGCCTGTGCGCCTGCCATTTAGGTGCAGTCAGGCACAGCACCGCTTGTATCTGCGCTCCGTGCCCGAGTTGTAGGCTCCGGATTCAAGCCGCGAGGATGTCGGAACACCGATGCCAGTGTCGTGAAGCAGAGAAGGGAGGCCGGCAGAACGCAGTGGAAACGCCCAGAGCCGCATGAATCGGTCTTTCGCGATCCAGACTCCAGCCGGCGTATCGCAGGGCGACCCTCGAGACTCATTCCGAGCCAGGATAGATTGAGCCCAACCCGCCTAATTGGACCTGCGCCATTTGGCCGGCGTGATCCCCCAATCAACGATCGATCGGGTTGACGCTCCTGACTGCAATGAAGCAGCCTAGGATTCTGATAGACTTTGGCCTGAACGAACACAAGCCTTCCCAGTTCGATGTCTGGATGCCCATGCTTCAGCCTTTCAAAAGAATGTCCCGTTTCACGATCGCGACCATATTGATCCTCATCTGTCTGATCAGCACTCTGGAGTTCGTCGTCCAGGGATTGTCGCTCTTCCGTCTCGACGAAGCAGGATATGGAGATAGTTACATCCTGTACGACGTGCTCCAGTTTCAGAAAACGGGCAGGATCTATCGCAACCTGGCAGAGCCGCCTTTTTTGCCGGCGCAGTACAGCCCGCTCGTGTATGCGCTCTATTCACTTCCAGGACGCGTGGCGAGTTGGGACAATCCGTTCGTGGGGCCGCGGCTGCTCGCAATCGCGACATTCATCGCCTGTATCTGTGTGATGACATCCATCGTCCGTGTTCTCTTTCGTTCACGCCTGGTGTGGGTTTGGGGTCTTCTCCTTCCGTTTTCAATCGGCCCCATACCCGTCTGGATTCTCATGCTCCGTGGCGACTTTGCCGGACTCGCTCTCAGTCTGCTTGCCGTTCGATTGCTGTTATCCGACCTTCGCTGGGCGGTTCCGCTTTCCGCGGTCTGTGCAGGCCTGGCAGTACAAGTAAAGTTCACATTCGTCGCTGCAGCTCTCGCAGGCGCCGGATGGCTGCTGGTTCAAGGACGATGGCGTGAGGTTGTTCGGTTTGTGGGATTCTTTGCGGTCTCATCCCTTGGTCTGTATCTTCTCTACTCTCTTCGTGAGCCGGGAATGATGTCGCAAATGCTTGCCCTGTCTCCCGGTATCAGAAACGTTGCTGGAAACGTGGCGATCATGAAAAAGGTCGCCGGCGAACTCGTGATACTGCTCAGTCTGGTCGGCTTGGCCAGTGTGGAATGGCATGCGTCGGCACGGGAAACGCTCCTGGCTCTCTATCTTGCCACCACGTTCGTGGTGGCCGCTGTGACGGCCGTTCATGCGGGTGCGGATATCAACTACTATTGGGAAACGTTTTTCGCTGCCGTCCCGTTTGCTGTGCTCGGAGTGTTGCGACTACTGGAACTGGTGGAACGACATGCGGCGCTGGGCCCGGCACTGGCGGTCTTCCTGTTCATTCATTCCCTTGTTCCTGTTGCGATGAGCGCCGAAGAACGCATCCCCACGCTCAAACATGGTTGGGTGGACGCAGGGAACGATGAAATGCGCAAACTGAGCCACGCTCTCGCAGGCTCGCGCGTGTTCTCATCGTTTCCGCGGCTGGCACTCCTTACCCCGAATCCTCCCTTGATGGAACCCTTCCTTCTGTCTTACCTCCATCGCCTCGGAAAAGTGGATCTGAGGATCTTCACGGACCCCCTACTCAGACGGGAATACGATGTGGTGATCACCTATGCTTCGGCGGGCTCCTGGCGCAATGTGAAGCAGTTAGACCCGGAATTGCGGAGCGCCATCGAGAGTTCGTACAAGCCGTACTGCACGTTCCACCGTGGCCTGTTCCATTTCCCGGATGGTGAAGATCCGTCCACCAGCATCCTGAAGGAGCGTTTGACAGAGATCGGATGCTCGCCGGCTTCCGACGAAGCCAAGAAGAACTGGTAGGTCAGCGCTATAGGCATCCCGATACCAAGGTGCTAGAGTGACTGCCACGTCAGACCTGTGGTGGAAGTCTGAACGCAGCGTCCCGATACGATTGGTTGGCTATTCTCTTCTGTTCAGTGTCGAAACGCAGCTGAGCGCAGAGTGGTGAGCCATGCCAGGAGTCGTCACAGCCCCCTCTGCAACGCAAGTCAAGAAGCTGCCTCCTCTTTTCTTTCTGGGCAGTCTCCTGATCGTATTCGGCCTCGCGGTGTATTTTTTCGGGATCGCGTTCTCGATGTTCCGTCTCATCTTCCAGTTGGGAGAACCGTTCCATACGTGGAACATGACCATCCTATGGTATAGCGGTCTTCCCACCACACTGGGCCTTTGTCTCGCAGGTCTTGATCTGGCACTCCTGCTTCCCGCGAAGCGCAGAGAGTCGCGGCGAAAGGTTCTGGCTCCCGTTCTAGACAGACACGTGGTCGTGGCGTTGACCGCCTACAATGACGAAACGAGCATAGGGCTTGCGGTGGCGGATTTTGTAAGCCACCCCCTGGTCACGCGCGTGATTGTCGTCGACAACAATAGCCGCGATCGGACTTCCGAAGCCGCCGCGGAGGCGGGCGCGCGCATCGTTGTGGAAAAGGAACCGGGATATGGGCGATGCGTCTATAGATGTCTTAAGGAAGCCCTGAGCGAAGACGGCGAATTGATCGTCCTCTGCGAGGGCGATATGACCTTCCGCGCCGCCGACATTGACAAACTGCTGGCCTACGTCGACCATGCTGATGTCGTGAATGGCACGCGTATTGTCGAGCAGCTGCGGGATTACTCCACGCAGTTGTCGACGTTCATGTATTACGGTAATTTCTTTGTGGGAAAGTTGCTGGAACTCAAGCATCTGGGGCGCGGCACGTTCACGGACATCGGAACAACCTATAAGCTGCTTCGGCGGGACAGTCTTGTGCGTCTGATGCCGCAACTGAATCCGGCCGTCAACATGGAATTCAACGCGCACTTTCTCGATACGGCTCTTGGAAGCGGCGAACGGCTCGTCGAATGTCCGATTACGTTTCACCCCAGAGTGGGTGTCAGCAAAGGCGGCAATGTGAACAACGCGCGTGCGCTGAAAGTCGGGCTCCGGATGATCCTGGGCTTGTGCTTCGGATGGCCGACCTCTCATGACCCAAGAAACATACTTTAAGACTCGGTTCGCGCAGGATGCCCGACGCGATGTCCTTTGGCAGACGTTGTGTCGCTACTATTTCAATCATCGAATCGACCCTGACGATTGCGTGCTGGAACTTGGCGCAGGATATGGCTGCTTTATCAACGCCGTCGTCGCCAGGCGGCGAATCGCGGTCGATTCGTGGGATGGTTTCACCGCACATCTGGTATCCGGTGTCGAAGGCCACGTCGGTGACGTGACTGATCTCGGATTTCTCAAGCCTGCGTCGGTGAATTTCGTGTTCGCCAGCAACCTCTTCGAGCATGTCAGCCAGGAGGCCTTCGCGTCGGTACTGCAACAACTGAATACGGCGCTGGCGGACGGCGGAACACTGAATATCCTGCAGCCCAACTACTATTACGCGTACCGGGAGTACTTCGACGATTACACCCACCGCACCGTGTATACCCACAAGAGCCTATGCGATTTTCTCGAAGCCCATGGCTATACAGTCATGGAATGCCATCCGCGATTCCTGCCGCTCACGGTACGATCCAGGCTACCCGTCTCGCCGGCATTGATACGACTGTATCTCTCCCTTCCGTGGAAGCCGATGGGGAAGCAGATGTTCATTCGCGCCATGGTAAAGTGAAAACGCCGGACTCACGGCATCGGCCATGAGAACGGCCCGTCATGAGAGGCGTTGATTGTCGAACAAGTTGCGGTAGCACCACGGAGACACCTGCAAGTGACTCCCGCTGTGGCGAACGAATCCAGAGACATATTCAAAGCTTCCGGGGGTTCTCCCAGCTACGCCCGATGCTCGTATCGCTCATGATGACCCATCCCTAGACAGCAGTATTCCCTAAAAGACTCTCAGGACAATGTACTGGATCGGTCCACACCACGAATCAGGCTGGTAGCCGGCGAGTGTGTCGTGACGGCAGGCTACACAGTTGCTGGGGACGGAAGAAGAGAGGGGTGTAAAGCGGCTGTGGAAGCTCCTCGAGCGAAAGAGGCCCGCAAGAGCATGTTGTCGCCGCGAGAGTGGCGAAGGCGCATTAATTAACCAAGGGAGGATGTATGAAACTGAAGAAGACAATCATGGTCACACTTGCAGTAGTGGGCGTCGGATTGAACACGGGGATGGCAAGCATGGCAGAGGCCGCAGATACTGGAGGAATGTCGCAATCAGACAAGTCCCAGCAGCCGGGCCTCCCCGATCCGGGGGCGAAACAGCGAACTCCGTCCGCGGATCCGACGGACCGACGCAACACCGATCCCAATATGGGCAGAACACCGACCGGCACGCCAGGAGGGACGGGACCCACTGCGCCAGGAAGCGGCAGTGGTATGGGGAGTTCCGGAGGCGGCTCATCCTCCGGTGGAGCGGGCGGCTCGGGAGGAGCGGCAGGAGGCGGTGGCGGTCGATAACGCCTGCCTCCACACGACCGTATCAGGCTGGAGACTTTCCCAGTGGCAAAGCGGGTCGGTCATGACTATCCTGCAATTACTTTAGTTGTGATGACGAGAACGTTACGAACGTGCAACGGAAACGCTGCGCAAGTGTGACGAATGCGTTGCAACACTAAAGGGAAGAGCTCACTTTCGAAAGAAAGTGGGCTCTTCATTTTTCGCATAGGAATATAAGCCCGATGGATGGGGACGTCATGCCGTTGCTTCCTCAAGCCGCATATGACCGGTGGTCCGGAGTGTACGATGACGCGGATCCCAGCACATCGCTCGATGAACCGTTCCTGCTTGCCATGGTCACGCCGTTTACGGGCTGCCGGATCCTGGATCTTGGGTGTGGAACAGGGCGGTATCTCCGTCTCGTGAACCAACCGGGAGCTTCGGTTGTGGGGATGGATTTATCGCAAGGCATGCTCGTTCGTGCCATGCAGACCTTGGTCCCCAAAGCCTCGATCGCATGGGTCCAAGCGTCGTTCGAACGTTTCCCGTTTGCAGATGGGAGTTTCGACCGAGTTATTTCCGGGTTGATCTTGGATCACGTACACGATCTCCGTTCATTTTTTCATCAAATAGCCGCAGTGCTTCGACCAGGCGGTCGCCTCATCTTGTCGGCCGTGCATCCAATGATGCAGCGGTTGACGGGAGCGACAGTGCGGTTTGTGGTGCAAGGGCAGGAATACCACGTGCAGGGGACTGTACATGAAGTAGAGACAATCGCCGAGTCCGTTCAAGAAGCCGGTCTGGACATCGAGAATCTCTTGGAGCCTGAGGTGGATCAAGAACTGATCGCCCGCTATCCAGTCTGGCGTGCCAGACTCGGATGTCCGGCACTGATGTTACTGGCGGCTCACAAAACTGGCTAACTGTCCCCTCGATTCCTGAGGGGGCATGTTCGTCTGGATCGGCCCGCTCAGCCCGTAATAGAGATCCATCCAGGGATACCATTGACTGGCAGGCTGGAACGGCTGCGCGGCCAGCAGCCGGCATCCCCATTTCACCATGTGCTCCTCCCAGCGGGCCCATAATTTGGTGTGCCGGTCGGCCAATGGTAGAAGCGCGTCCCCGTAGACACCGCGCCGGCGAAACCCATGGCGTCCCAAAAGACGATCCAGGGTCCCGACGGAATATCCATGGAGATAGGGAAAGCCGAGGAGATTGTTCCACGCGAGCGTCGCAATGAGGATATGCCGCCAGAGACCGTTACGCTTCAGGCTCTTCACGGCGTGACGATACAGCAGCCCGTTTGGGACCCGGATGACCAATATTCCGTCGGTGCGCAACATCTGTCGCGCGGACTCGAGCGTGATGTCGGGATCGGGCAGCTGATCGAAGGTATTCCAAATGACGACCGCATCCACCGATTGTGATGCAATAGGAGCATCCGCAAGAGTGCCACAGTGGACCGGCAGGCCTCGTGCGAGACAGAACTCCGCCACCTGCTTCCCCGGGTCGACGCCCAAGACGGTCCAGCCGTGCTCTTGCGCCGCAGCCAAAAATCCGCCCACAAAACTGCCCACCTCGATAATCGAAGGCGTTCGTTTGACGGGCAACCATCGGGCGAGTCTTGACGCTTTGTGCTTTGCCCAACTTCGCTGAGCGTCAAATTCGGCCTGAAGATGCGCCGCACTGTAGTGATCCTTCGCATAGGTCGAAGTAATCGTTGTGGCAACGGGTCGAGGATTTCTATAGATGAATCCGCAGGTGCGGCATTGCACGATTTGAGCAGAGTAATCCTGGGTAAACCGAGTCCGATCGGCGAGTTGATCGGGATGGCTTTCTATTCGTCTGCGACGATGGAAGGCGTTCAAAATTCGGAACTGGAACTGAATATCGGCCGTCGAGGCAAGAACGTCAATCTGTGCACGGCCACAGATGAGGCACGCCACATCAATGACACGATCCAACCTGGATGAACTCGGAGACGTAAGCGTGATCATGGAGCGGCTTAGACATCGGACGCTGGGTTAGATGTGGAAACGACGAGATCCGTATATGGGACCGGCGGCTTTCGATGCCTGTCGGCACGGTCATGTCGTACTGGGTGTCAGGCGACGCAACCAATTCAATCGCCCGCCTTCTGCCAGCAACCTCGTAATGATCATGGAACGTCCGAAGGCTGGCTTCTTGAGTTCCGGCATCGCCAAGCATTTTGGGCAGCAAGTATAGGTAAAGCGACAATCGGACAAATTCACCCGATGCGTCGTCATGTAGGTTCTCTGGCTGACCCATTCGCCGGATACACGTCCTGCCTCACTCATCAATCCGCACAGGCTGCATACTGGAATCACTTTAGGAGCCGTCGACAGGGGGCCGCACGGATGATGCGATAGATAGTGCGATAGGGGATCGCGCGCCATATTCCACCTCCTCGACCTGGTACCGCCATCACGACCGTGTGCCTAGATTAGTACGTCCGGTGCTTCCCCTGTACTGGGTAGAGCCCTAATCACATCTTTTCTAGGTGCCCGCCTAGCTTCCTGCCTTCGCAAAACCTGATAGAGCTTGAACTGGCTGAAAGCTAGACCTCGTCGAGAAGGTCTACAGCGAACCGGATCGATCAAGCGGCGATGACGCCTGCGCCGATACTCTGGGCGAAAGCGCCACCGCCAGAGTTGCTTCGAACGTATGTCATGCTCTGGTCACGTGATGTTTATTTGCCTTTATTCTGGCCTTTGTTCGCCCCCTCGAATTGCGGTGCTTTCCCAGGGGGCGTGGCTTGCGGGCCGCTCGGGCCGCCTCCGCCCGCCTTGTCCTCCCCTTGAGGTCCGCCGGCGCTCGGCTGACCGGTCGCGCTTTTCCCTTTTGACTGCTCATCTGATTTCCCTTGGGATTGGGAGGAAGATTGCCCCTCCTTTTGCTGTTCCGCACCGACAGGCAGTCCAAATGGAACCATGAGAAGAGCCGTAGACGTGAGTCCCAAGAATAATCGCCGCCAGTTCTTCATGCTGACCTCCCGTGGATGAAAGATGAAAGGCAGATCACTGGAAATGCTATTGGCTATTGTTTGCAAGGACAGAACCAATCCAGCCATGCAAAATAGCAAGAGGGATTCCGAGGGATTCTCACGGGTCTTCGGGGTTTATGATGACAAAGTGTCCTCATGGGACAGATTGTCAGTGTTTTGGGGAGGCTATGACCAGTCTGCGTAAGTTCTCCTGAGCGCTAGGCTCCAAGCCTATGTGGGAAGACCTTCTCTTTCGGTTTGTCATCGGTGGGACCGTTGTCTCGTTGTTTGCTCTGCTGGGGGACGTCTTTAAGCCCAAGACATTCGCCGGTATCTTTAGTGCGGCTCCTTCGGTGGCGCTCGGTACGCTCGGCTTGGCCATCATCGAGCATGGAACGGGCTATGCCGCGATTGAAGCGAAATCCATGGTCATTGGAGCCTTGGCGCTGTTCGTCTATTGCTCTCTCGTGAGCTGGATCATGCTCCGCTACACGTGGCATTCCCTGGTCGTTGCGACTTCGGCCATCATCGTCTGGCTTGGGGTGGCGTTCGGTCTGCGTGCTCTTATTCTCTAGTAGGACGCCAATGATGGTAGGCATCAGCGTATCCGGTCTCAAGGCAACCAGGCTGCACGAATTGGTTGTGCGATTTGTCCTTGGCGGCGCGATCACCGCCATGACGGGGCTCACCACAATGCGCTGGGGACCCGTCATCGGAGGGCTGTTTCTGGCGTTCCCGGCCATTTTCCCCGCCAGCGTGACGCTCGTCGAAGCCCATGCCGTGCGACAAAAGAAAGAGCTGGGCCTGCATGGAGAACAACGGGGACGCGACGAATCCGGCGCCGATGCGGCGGGGGCGGCAATCGGCAGCCTCGGCCTCATGATATTCGGACTGATCATGTATGAGTATGTGGATACCGTGAACTACTGGATCGTGCTGAGCCTGGCAACCGTCGGTTGGTTGACCGTCTCAATTGTGGTGTGGTGGATATGGAAAAGAATGTAGCAGAAGGTATGCGTTAGCGTGACCGACTGATCGCCATCCGTATCGAATCGTACAGTTTGTCGACGGCTGCTTCTTTGGTGATCAGGATGGTGGCCCCGGCACTCATCATCGCCTTGGTACTTTCACTTCCTGCATTCACGGACAGACCGATGACGGTCGTTTCAGGAAAGCGCTTCGTAATGTGCTGGGTCGCCTCGACTCCGTTCATGACGGGCATGTTGATATCCATGACGACGACTTTCGGGCGAAGTTGTTCGATCATGAGGAGGGCGTCTTTCCCGTTGGCTGCTTCTCCCAGTATTGTGATATCGGGATACGTCTCCAACACCGTTCGCAGTCCCTGCCGCATCATGGCATGATCGTCCACGAGCAACACGGAGATAGGTTCTTTATCGGACATCCGCCCTGTGGTCTCTACGACGGATAGGGCCTCTTCCTCAGGGAATTCATTTTGTTGCTGGCACCCCTTGATCATGAGGACGGACTTCGTCCCATGGTTGGGAGAGGAGGACACCTCAAACGACCCGCCGGCCGTCCGCATGCGTTCCCTGATGCTGAATAAGCCGAACTGAGACAACGTCTCGGAGGTCGCCACGTCGGTGGGAGTGAAGCCTTTCCCGCGATCGCTTACTTCGATACGGAGGACGTCCCCCTGATGATCCATCACGACCGCCGCCTCGGTCGCCTCTGAATGCTTTCGCGTATTCATCAGAAGTTCGCGCACGCACTGAAACAACAAGATGGACCGAGCTTCGTCCAAGCCCACCGGCTTATCGGGCAGCGAGACGGTGACGTCCAGGCCATACGTCTTCATCTGTCTGGCAAGCCATACCAGCGCAGCTTCCAATCCATGGTCCCGCAGCACAGGCGGACTCAAGTCGGCGAGCAGCGTGCGGGTATAGGCCAATGCATCATTGATGATGAGGTCAACGTCCGTCATGACTGTTGAAACAGGACTGCTCTCAGCGAGGCGTTTGCCCTGCGCGAGCTTGAGCTTCACGATCACGAGCATTTGTTGAAGATGATCGTGCAAGTCCGTAGCGAGTCGTTTTCTTTCCTCCTCCTGGGCGGAAAATAGCTTGGCAGTCAGCGCTTCGAGCTGCACTTCATGACGCCGGGATGTTTCTTCAGCTTTTTTCCGGTCGGTGATGTCCTTGAACGCGATGCGGATTTGCGCAGGCATGCCTGTATCGCTCTCGACGAGGATGGCTTGCACGCGTGCTGGAAATACGCTGCCGCTCGGTCGTACCAGCCAATACTCCTCGGCGAGATGCTCATGGTGTTGAAGCGCTTTTCGGCAGAGCAAGATGAACCGATGGGAATCATGTTCGGCCAGAAATGAATGAAAGCCACGTCTCAGGGCTTGTCCCAGCTCGCTGCCAAGAATCGCCAGACCGGCGGGGTTGATGTCGTAGACGGTTCCCTTCTCATCGATGGTCGCAAATCCTATTGGAATCGATTCGTACAGCTCGCGGTATCGATTGCGGCTGTCCTGTATCTCATCGTGGGCCTTCTGAAGTTCATCGCATTGCATTTCCAGTTCGACTTCACGCACATTGAGCTCTTCGACGAGCTTTTGTATCGCATGGCGCGACAGGTCCGGTACCGCCTGAAGCACCATACGGTGTAATCGGGCTTTGGCTCTTGTTCTCAGCTCTTCCAAGTAATGAGAAGACTGGTAAGTCATGGCCGCTGGTCCGAACAGTACAACGCCTCGTAGAGAAATGCCTACTCGGAAAGCTCCCAGGGCCAATCGCGTCAAATTTGACGCAGCTTCTGTCGGCCAGTCAGCCCTATGTATTTGAATGTGCGCGACAATTGCGCGGGAAGGCCAATGCGATCAGGTAGGTTCTTCCGTCTCGATCTCTACTGAAGGGCGGGCACTTCAACCATATCCGTCCCCCGAAAATTGATAAAAAAGAAGACAGTGTACTGATTGTAATAGGCCGAACCTTCGTACCAACGTCCCGGGATGAACCATTGACGCGTGCGGCTGTCGTATATCTGGAGCCGGTATCGGACATAGGCAATCTGTCTTTGTGCGGCATAGAGGGTCAATGCCGGAGTCGAAAAGGGGATGACCGTGCTTTGAATGGCCGGCATACCGAAAAAGTTCTGACCTTGGTCCGTTCCGAGCGCCAAGACCATCACTCGGACCCACAGATCGGCGTCGTCCCGTCGATCGACAACGGCATAGCCCAATTCTGCCAGACGGCCCTCCACGAATCCTCGCATCATGAGCAGTTCGGAGCCAAGTGGACGCATCATGGGAGGGTTGAGTTCCGTGGACTCCGGTCCGCTCGTCGGGGCGATGTTGCTATTGATCATGGGACTGTTGGAAAGCAGCGTCGGTTCAAGGACCTGGCGCGTGCCGGCGTACCCCATTACTTCGACCGCTGCCTTCGCCGGCGGAGGAGATAACGCTTCAAAGGCGCTTACGCTTCGCTCCAGTGCGTGGCTCAGAAGAAGCTGCTCCGTTCCGGTTCTCGGCGTTCGAGAGAATTCGCGGTTCGTGCAACCGGTGCCACTCACGAGCCAGAGAACCATCATGACAAGCAGACGAAGGACAGAATTGGACGACATCATGAACACCGTGCTCCTCCCGTGCCTTGTCTCACTATCAGGCTAGTGGTTCAAGGGGTTCAGGAAGAGCTAGGTTCAACCCTGGCTTCCGCAGGCTGCCATACGCTTGTTCATCTCTGCACCAGGGATCATCCCACTCTTCGATCTAGTAGCGCAGCCCTACAATACAGTGGTAGCAGACCCGGCAATGCCGGGACGTGAGAGGGTTTTTCACGAAAGCGAGGAGGGAGAATCTAATGAACCCATATCGATGCCTGGTTGCCTGTGCCTTTGTGCTGTCCAGTGTCGCTACGTCGGTATCGGCACAGGATGCCATCTTGCCCCAAGGAGATCCCCGCCTGAATCCCGATGAGCGAGCGCAGGAAGCCATCCGCGACAGCAGAATGAAGCAGCAGGGACAGGGACCCAATTATCGTGTTGAAGGTGAATTGCAGGGAGGGCAACGCCAGGAGACGACAGGTGATCCCAACGGGCTTGCCCGCCAAGATACAGGCCTGTCTGATCCCAGCGTCAATCCCGGGCAGGCCACGGACATGGAAATGGTGCAAGGGACTGTCAAACAGGCTAATCCAAAAATGATTGTCGTCGAGAATCAGAATGGAAGGACAACGACGTTGTTCGTGGATGGGACGACGGCAGGGGATCGGGACGTGCGCCCCGGCGATGTGATCACGGGAAGAATGACAAAGCAAGGGTTAGCCATTGCCATTCATAAGGAGATGCCAAGGTAAGCGGTAGATGGGTCGTGGTCGTGACGATCGTCTTGAAGTCCGCAGAACGAGGATGCGAATCACATCAGACTTTGATTGAAATCTCCCTGCTCTTTTCGGAGAGTGCCTACGGTAGCCATGGCCTTGAGGATCGCTTCCTCAAGGAGGTCGCCGGAGGTGAAGTTCTTTTGCAGACAGGCGCGGGCCCCATTTACGAGTGCCGCCTTGAGCAGAGCTTCATTGGCAAGCTGAGTCAGGACCACGACTGGAATCTCCGGGCATCGTGGCCGAGGAACCAATTTCAGCAACACCTCAAATCCGGACATGTCCGGTAAATTGAGCTCAAGTACCACGCAATCGAACAGCCGTTCCTGGCAGTATTGAAGGCCTGATTGTCCGTCCAACGCTTGGAATATTTCGTATTCCGGCGAACTCATCCTGAGACGGTGCGCATAATACTCCCGCTCTCGATGATTGCCGTCGATGAGGAGGATAGATGCCGACCAATCGTTCGCCATCTAGGACAGGAATAATCGTGCGATGCTATCGCAATTATGGCGATAAATTAGGGAGGTTCCGACTGGGACAATCTCTAGGGGAAAACTTGAGATTGAGAGAGGAAAGCCTGCCTTTATCGGTCTTACCCTTGCCGGCTTTCAGCTGCGATCCACCATCCGTCCCATCCTGCAACTGGAAAGTGCTTGGAAATACTCGACCATCGCAGTACTTTCGCCATGCCGTCCTTGCAAGTCACTGAAATATCCCAGTCGCGGGAATCTCCATCGCGGCTTCGACGTTCTGCCAGTACTTTCGCCCGATACGAAGGATCGGGGAATAACAGGCCATTGGCGTCCGGGCTCTGGGTGATTTCAGCATGTGAATAGCCGGTCACGCGCTCCGCTTCCTGGTTCCAGGCAATAATCCTGTCGTTCGCATCCCATGCCATCAGCATGACGGGCATCGAGCTGACTATTTTGTGAATCGCGCCGTCACTTTTCAGGAGGGATTGATCCGCATGCTTGCTGCTCGTGACGTTGGTAAACGTGACCACGGCGCCGTCAATGACATTTTCCAGTGTCCGATAGGGAGAGACCCGCATCAGATACCACTGACCGGCCTTGGTCTCAACCTCAATCTCCTTGGGCAATAGCGTTTCGATCACGCCCTTCACGTCATCCGAGAGTACGTCGTATTTCAAATTGGTCGCGATATCCGTAAGCGGACGACCGATGTCGGTATGGATGAGGTTGATCACCTTGGCCGTTTGGGGAGTGAACCGTTTCACGTTCAGTCCGCTATCCACGAAGATGGTCGCGATATCGGTGCTGTTCAAAAGATTTCTCATGTCGCTGTTGGACTGCGACAAATCTTCGATCTTCTGCTGAAGCTCGGAGTTCACCGTGACAAGTTCTTCGTTCAGTGATTGCATTTCTTCCTTCGACGTCGTCAATTCTTCGTTGGTGCTTTGCAGCTCCTCGTTGGTCGATTGCAGTTCTTCGTTGGCCGACTTGAGCTCTTCCTGCGAGGTTTCCATTTCTTCCACGGTCGTTTGCAACTGTTCTCGGGTATAGCGCAGTTCGCGTTTCAATTCTTCCACAACCTTGCCGGCCTTGTGGGTCAAGACCGGAGGCATCTTGTCGCGGCCGCTCTTTTGTTCAGTCTGATACTCAAAGGCTATGAGCGCCAATCCTCTGTATCCGGGCTGACCTTTGAGGGGCCGCACCGTGGCTGTGACCAAACCATATCCGCCGTTCATTTGCACTCGTATGCCGGAGGCAACCATTTCCTTCTGATGGAGGAGGGCCTTCCGGACGAGTCCGCCCAGTTCCAAGCGCAATCCTTCCCGTGCCATGGCGAACACATTCATGTTGGCTTCCCCGGATGCCGGTTCCAGGAATTTTCCGGTACGCCCATGAACATAGAGAATATCTCCGCTTTCATTCACCAGCACGGCCGGGGGAGCGAACCGTTCGAGCAACAATTCTCTCGAGACGTCCGGGAGCGGAATGTCGATCTGAGGATGGGACTTGTGCTGCTTCCGTCCCAGGCCCGGACGGGGAAACAACGAGGAGGGGATTTCCACTTTTGCCGCTTGCGCGGCCGTGGACTCGCGTCTCTGAAAAATCTTCCATTTGTTGTCCAACGCGAGAAAGAGGTCGCCGAATCCGCCGATCGTTTCCGAAGAGCCGAGGAAGAGGACTCCGCCCGAAGCCAGAGAATAATGAAAGAGAGGCAGGAGTTTCTTCTGGAGATCAGCGGTAAAGTAAATGAGGAGATTTCGGCAACAGAGCAGATCCAACTTGGTGAAGGGAGGATCCATGATCATGTTTTGGGGGGCAAAGACCACCATCTCGCGTATTTGTTTGTTGATGCGGTACCCGCCGTCCTCCCGCGAGAAAAATCGTTGCAACCGCTCAGGCGCCACATTGGCGTCAATGTCATGTCCGAAGTATCCCTGACGAGCGCGGTCGACGGCGTCTTTGTCGATGTCAGTCGCAAATATTTGGACTTTCAGGGCGCCATCCAGTTTGAGATGCTCCAGACATTCGCGAATGACGATCGCGACGGAATAGGCCTCTTCTCCAGTCGAACATCCTGGTATCCAGACTCGCACCGACGAGCCCCGAGACTTGTTCTTCAGGATGACCGGCAACACTTTTTCTCTCAGGGCCACAAATGAATCTGGGTCCCGGAAAAAATTGGTTACGCCGATCAACAGCTCCTTGAATAGAAGATCGATCTCTTGCGGGTTCGATTGCAGAAAATGCGCATACTTCCCCAAACTGCTGATCTGATGGACGTTCATCCGACGCTCGATGCGGCGATAGATCGTATTCTTCTTGTAAAACGAGAAATCATGCTCGGTGTGGGCTCGCAACAGCGCGTAGATCTTTGAAAGTCCGTTCGGCGTCCGGTCAACGAGAGCCTGGTCCTGGCGAACTCTTGTGCTATGAGTGACGTACGCCATCAGCTTGAGGGGAAGTTCCTGCGGTGGCGCGACGTAATCCACAACCCCGGTGTCGATGGCGCCTTTGGGCATGCTGTCGTACTTGGCGGTCAGGGGTTCTTGCACCATCACCAGACCCGTGTGCTCTTTCACCGCCTTCACGCCCAGTTTGCCGTCGCTACCCATGCCGGACATCAGAATGGCCACTGCGCGGCCTTGCTGGTCCTCGGCCAAGTGGCGGAGAAAGAAATCGATCGGATTGCGAGACCCGCGCGGAGCCGTGAATTCCGATAGCTGTAGTTTACCGTGCGCGATGAGCATTTCCTTGTTGGGAGGGACGATATAGATGCAATTTCTCCGAACCGTCAGGCCGTCGGAGGCCTCGAAGACGGGGATCGTTGTCGAGCGTTTGAGGAGCTCAGGCATCATGCCCTTGTGGGTCGGGTCGAGGTGTGGCACCAGGACGAATGCGATGCCTGAATTATCGGGCATATGTGAGAAGAATTGCTCGAAGGCTTCAAGCGCTCCAGCGGATCCTCCCATTCCCACAACATATTCCGGGCCACTCGGTCGTCTGGCCTTTGAATGCTGAACTCCCAAGGGTTTGGGGAATTTTTTCGGGGTTGTGGAGCGTCTGGAGCGTGCCATATCCGCTTCGAGAGTATGAAGGAAAGAGGATGGAATTGTAGGCGGGTACTTTGACTAATACAAGTCAGTATGAAGCGAAATGTACGGAACTTTTCCCCGGAGGTGATTCATGCGGCGGGTCTGACCTCTTCTCCGTTTGCCAAGGACCTCAGGACCGGGACCATGTCAGACACGGAGAGAATTTGATCGATGTCATCGTATCTGATGGCATTTTGGGGCATGGAGGGCATATAGGATTCATCCGGGTCTTGGGCAAGGCAGATTCCTCCATGGGCCTTGATGCTGATGGATCCTCCCACTCCGTCGTCACCGCATCCGGTGAGAACGAGTGCAACGACGCGATGGCGGTATTGAGCCGCTGCCGACCGGAATAACGGATCGACGGCAGGCCTGGTGCCGTGTTCCTTGGGGCCGCGATCCACGGAAAATCTCCCATTCTCGAAGCACAAATGGTGATCGGCAGGAGCCAGGTAGACGTTTCGAGGCTTCATCAGGGTTCCGTTCTCAGGTTCTATGACGGGCCACTTCGAGGGGGCGCTCAGTACGCTCGCGAGTTGACCTGGGCTTGCGCCACGATGCAGAACGACCGCGATGACGACGGACATGTCGTCCGGTAGCTCGCTAAATATCTGCTGCAAGACCATGATCCCACCGGCGGATGCTCCCACGACGATGATGTCTCGCTTTACCCCGTTCTGGTTCACGGTCCGCGGATGGAAGACATGCTTCCGTTTTTTGACGAGAGGAAGTGTCATGAGATTAAGACTATAGGTTTTACCGGCGGCTAATAGCTGGGAGGATCTCTAGAGGGAATTCACAGAGGAATCACAATGAGCCTCTAAATACCTGAATAAATTATGTAATCCAGGTGACCGAGAATCTTGACACTCCTCGTCGATGCTTCGATAATACGCCACTGAGTTTTCGTTATGAAGAACGTTTTCGGTTCCCTCTCCGGAGTTGTGAGCTGACGAATGAGTGAGGGCATCGATTCCTTTCCCCCTTCCACGACTATCCTCCTGATTGACGGCAACAAGACGGATCGAACGTATTGGGCGACGAGGATCCGGCAGGATGCGCCGGATTATGTCGTCCTCGAAGCAGAGGACGGAGAAACCGGACTCTCCTTATGCAATTCACGACGGGTTGATTGCGTGGTGCTCGAACTGGACCTGCCGGACATGTCGGGATTTCAAGTCCTGGTGCAACTGGTTCCCCGGGTCCGCTATCCCAGGATCGCCGTCATTGTGCTCTCCCGTCTCATTCATACATCTCTCGCCCAATTGGCCAGGACAAATGGCGCACAGGCCTACCTGACGAAGTCACGGATCAGTGGCGATGATCTCATCGGTGCGATCCGCAAAGCCCTGGCCGTTGTCAGTCCAGGTAGCAAAGACGCTTCTCTGTGAGCTTCTCTTCCTTTTTTCAGACATACGGCGCCCTGTGAGCTGATAGCCGTTTGGACTTCGCCGACCGAATGATTGAATGGATGGCGCCCGGAGTCCTGTTCGCGTAGACTGGGCCATGTCGTTCATGGCGATGAATCATCCGGGACGGGCCAAGGTGCTGGTCATCATCGCCATCTGGTTCTTTACCGGCGGACTTTCGTTCGCGGATAATTTTGATCTGACCGACGACTTACGGAACAGCCTGCCGGATCTTCCCCAGGCCCTGGAGCCTGACCTCGACGAAGTTCGGGAAACCGCCGAACCCGAGTTGGCGTCTTCGGGCCATTTTTCCCCGCCGCTCTTCGATCCCGCCGCTCGGGGAACCAGGCTTCAGCCGTTCTCCGGCACTTCCCTTCATGAGGCCCGCCCGGCCTTTGCATGAAATCCTCCGCACGTTTCGTATCTGAGCAATCCCCCGGCACGTAGCATTGTCGATCCCGGGATGGCCCGGCTTCGACGGTCACCCAGGTGTACGAAGGCGACAAATGGTTCGATCTGGTCGTCCGGTTCCTTCCGGAGTTCCGCCGTGACATCGATTCGATCGGACAAATTCTCGTGCAAGTGACCGGTGTGAATGTCCTCTTGCGTCATGTCCGCGAAAGCGGACATCCATCCCTCAAGCAAGGCACGTTGCTGGAGAAGGCCTTGCCCGGATTCCCGCTCCCCGCGGAAAGGACACCCGTATTTCGCGAATCGTGCGGGGCACGGATGAGAGAAAAGTGTTGGCGGGGTGGACCCATCGGCGCTAGCATGGGGCATGGTGCGTCATTCCTTCGCTTTCGCCCTCGTCATCCTCGGCACGTTTGCGGCGCTGTCCGACCTCTCTGCCGCTGAACTCGTCGCCAAGGTCATCAGTATCGAAGAGGGTGACCGGTTGACGATCCGGCACAGCGGGCGGACGGAGACGATTTACATCAAGGACATCGATTGTCCTCAGCTGACGCAGCCCTACGGCAAACAAGCCAAACGGGTCACGACGGCCTTCGTCGCCAACCGCGACGTGATCATTCGCGGGCTTGCAGCCGACAAGCAAAAGCGTTTGTCCGCCGAGGTCGTCCTGCATGACGGGCGGAGTCTCGGGCGCGAGTTGCTCAAGGAAGGGCTGGCTTGGTGGAAACGATCACCTGCGGCCGATCAGCGCCTCGAACTGCTCGAAGAGCTGGCCCGGGCCGGTGGAAAAGGCCTGTGGTCGGATCCGAAACCGATTCCGCCCTGGGAATGGAAGCAGCAGGCCAAGGTCAGAAGGTAGTCCGGTCTTCTTCCGCTTCAACGATCCACCGCAACGGCCCGCCAGGTATCGGCGTATCGAACGGATAGCAGGTCACCAAGACCAGCGCCTGACGGTCCGCGTCGAGTGCAATCCTGTCCGTTCGGCTGTCGGCGATCCGGCGTTCTGTGACACGATAGGAGCGGGTCCGGCCGTCGAGCGTGTGAATCGTGAGCGATTCACCAAGCTGGAGCTGCTTCAAGAACGCAAAATGCGTATCCCGATGGCCGGTCAGAATCGTGGTACCCGGCGCGCCGGGGAAGGCGCTGGATTCGACATAGCCCGGCCCAAACGCCAACGTGCGGCCGTACGCCCCATTCAAGACGATCAGGTCTCTGTGTCGTGACGGAACCGTCATCCTCGCAACCGGCCAGGTATCGGCCCAGGGCCAGGGCGGCACCGCTTCGTTTGCCGCCAGGCTGCGTGACCAGGCTCGCTGCAGCAGAAACTGCGCAAGCCCGGCCTTCGCATAGGTCCAGACCGCTTGTCCGATCTGCCATGATCCGGCTGCGATCAAACAGGCGATCAGGATCACGGTCCATCCGCCAAGCGGGTGACGCCGGCTCAGGATGCCTGCCGCCGCCATCGCCATGTCAGCCACGCCAGTATCAGACATGCGGTTCCGACGAAGATCTGCAGCTGCGCCGAGGTCGCGGTTCTCGGCAATCCGAAGATCGCCTGAAAATCTTGTCCCGCCGGCAGGTTGGTCTTCAGCATATGCATCGCGAGCGTCTTGTCGGTCGGTCGAACCGGCTCATGGTCGACTGCGACCAAGCTCGTGTATGTGCTGACCAGATGATGGGCCAACGCCACGTCGAGCACGGCTTGCCGGACAGCCGGATCTTCCTGCCCATATTGTTGACGGTCCATGAGCGCATCGATCTTGCGGCGCGCCCAATGGACGGCGAGTCCTTCGCGGGGTGAACCAGTTGTGAGTGACACCGTCGAGGTCCAGGGCGTTCGTCCGAGCACACCGCGAAGCGTGACGGTGGCCGGCAAGCGCGCACCTTTCACCGCCAGGACGATCGGCTCACCCTCGTAGAGATCCGGGATGCGTGCCGGGAACAGTTCATCCGCTTGATCCAGCCCATCCACGGTGACGTCCGTCAGCACCGGCCGTTCCAGTTTTCTGAGCATCGCATCCATGTGCATCCGGACGTCGCTCGCACTGCCGACATAGGTAAAGGTGCCTCGCCCGAATTCGGCAGCCTTCCGCATGAAGTGGCTGTTCGGCGCCGAGCCGATGCCGATGGTGAATAACCGGCTCGTGCCGAGCTGGTCTCGTATGGTGCCGAAGAGTTCATCCTCGTTGCCGACCTGGCCGTCGGTGAGGAAGACGACTTGACGCACGTGCGTGGCGGGCGCCGTGCCTTTGAGGGCCGTCTTGAGCGCGGGGAGAATCTCCGTGCCGCCGTCGGCATGGAGCCGTTCCACATAGTGGACCGCCTTTCTGATCGTCGTCGTAGTGACGGACTGCGGCTCCGAGAACAGCACGCGCGTGACGTTGTTGAATTGGATGACGTTGAAGCGGTCCTGCGCCGTCAGGCGGCTCAAGGCCGTCTGCAGCGCGGCTTTGGCCTGTTCGATGGATGTCCCTGCCATGGAGCCCGACGTGTCGATCACGAAAATGACCTCGCGCGGTTGAGCGGCCCGTGGCTGATCCGGCCATGCCGGAGGCGTGAGCATGAGGAGAGCGTACGAGGCCTCGCCCTGCTGCTGAGTGAAGGCCGTCGCGATCGGGGTGCTTTCCGCGGCGGCGGTCCACTGCAAGACAAAATCACGATCGGCTGGAGTCTGTTCATCCCGCAAACTGATCTGACGCCGCCCGTCCGGCTCCGTCACGACGAGGATGGGATGGGAGGGAGACTTGATCAGAGCAGGAAGAAATCCGGCTGCCAGATCGACAGTGAGGCTGACCGGATTGATCGGATGCTCTGGCCGCGCGACCGGCGGGGCGATCCGTGACGCGTCCGTCACGCGATCCGTATCGAGCGACCAGCCCAATACGGGGGGCTGGTCCTCCATGACGACCGGCGTGCCGGGGATGTAGCGTGGCCCGACGACCATGGGGAAACGGATCGAATAGGTGCCCTGATCGTACCGGACCGTCTCCTGATACTCGATTTCGACCATGATCCGATCACCCGGCGCGATGTTCGCCACGGAGGTCGTGAAGATATTCGGCCGCTCCTGCTCGACCAAGCCCGCGCGCTTGCCTTCCCGTTTGGACTGTTCGTAGACCTTCTTGGCTTCCGTCCGTTCCTTGATCTCTCCTTCGATCGTGCGATCTCCCACCGTCATGCGCAGATGATCGACCGCGGCGGTCTCGGGAAGCGGAAACACATACACCCCTTCCGCCCAGGCGTCCTTCTCATGAGATGGATTGATGAATGCTTGCGTCAGTTTTGCTCGAACGATCGTACCGGTGACGGTGATCCGGACGTCGGTGTGAAGAATCGGTGCAGGGAGGTAGCGACCGGATTGGCCCGTCTTGAAGAGCAGGGTGCCCTGAGTGACGTCCTTCAGTCCGATCAGATGTGAAGCGGCGTCCGAAGCACGTGGTTCTTCCCCGCAGGCCAGCAATGCCGGAAGGCCTGCGGACAGCAACCCCAATGTAGCGAGCAGACAGGTTCCCAATAGCCGTGTCGCGGATCTGAACGTCGATGTGCGTGTGAGCGAGTGAGATGTCATGCGGTCCTCATGTCGTCGGATGTGCAAAGCGCGGCGCGGACCGCTCCTGCATGAGGCTCGCGCCTCATGCAGGAGCGGTGTCCGGCATGGTCATCAGCTTCCGGAAGCCGGTTCGAGGGTTGTGCCGTTCGGATCGGACGGTTGTGCGGCGCCGGCGGAAGGAATGAGGATCTCGCTCAAGGAGCTTTGGTCCTCCGATGATGGCTGCGGCTCGGCCGAGGCTTGCGTCGTCTCAACAGATGCTGAAGGCTCCGGCGTGGTCGCGATGACCGGCGGGGCCATGTGCTCCTGACCGATCGTCCGGATCTCCAAGTGGACGCGGCGATTCATCTGCCGGCAGACGTCGCTGTTGTCGATGCAGAGCACCCCTTCTTTTCCCAGGCTCACCGTCTTGATTTGGTGCTCCGCCACGCCGGCGCTCATCAATTCGGTTTTCACCGCTTCGGCCCGCTTCAGGCCCAGTGCCAGGTTATAGCCGGCCGATCCCTGCCGGTCGGTGTAACCCTGGACGAGGACGCCCAGATCGCCGTCGTTCGTGAGCAGGACCGCCTGCTGCTGAATGATCGACTTGGCTTCATCGGTCAGTCCCTTGCGGCCGACCTCGAAGTACAGGTCGCGGTGGATGATGTCCGGAGCGGACGGGGTCTGTGAGGCCTCCTGACTCTTGGTCGCAGGAAGAGAAACGGGCGTGGCGACCGGCTGAACCGTGCCTTTCAGCGCATTGCTGACCTCGGTCCCGGTCAGGCGGTCGGGAACGGCGGCGGTCGTGTGCTCGATCGAACTGTAGTACCAGAACCCTCCGATGATTACGGCGAGGCTCACGATGAGCCCGGAGAACAGGAGGACTTCCTTATCTTTCTTAGGGCCTGAAATCACCGGCGTGATTGGGCCGGATGTGACCTGTGACGGACTTTTTGACATGGCGGCATCTCCTTATTGGTTCAATTGAAGTCAGTGGTTCGTTATGCAATGGCCGGCTCATCCTGGCAGCGCTCGGCTTGACACGATCTTCCCTCCTTTCCAGCCGTCTGCCTTGTGCCGATGCCAAGCCTGTTGAGCAACGGAGATGCCGATGCTCAAGACCGAGGAAATCAGAAAGAGATGAATAAAATTAATTAGTTAGCATATGGAAGGATAAGATAATTTCTTGCGGGGGCGGACGATCCGGCAGGTCATGCGGGGATGGCCCCGCGGCGGATGTCTCTAACGGTAACCGGAATGACAAACTTCCGTGCTTCGGCTGGCACACTGACTCGCTACGGATTGCGGGTGTCTCATCGCCACGTATAAAATATGTGGAGTAGGAACCGGCTTGTCGGTTCAAGATGATGGATAGAGAGGACGGTCTACCGACAATGCAAGTTCGACAAGCCGAACCTCAGCTAGCCACTCCTTCCACGCAGAGCGAACAATTTATTCAGGAAGCAAGCCTATACGTGCAACAGATGTTGAGCGGCGGAATACCCCGCCATGAGATACTGACTTGTCTGGCGAAGGCGGGAGAATTCTTGGCTGGACCCGGTTGCTCCGTTTCGATTCTTGTCCTCGATGAGGATGGACTGCTCCGCAACGGCGCATCTCCCAATCTGCCTGCGGACTATTTGCGTGCGATCGATCGTTTGAAGCCTGATCCAATGGTCGGGACCTGTTCTGTTGCGGCGGCCACGGGATCGGTCGTCATTACTCAGGATTTCTGCGCCGACGATCGATGGGCCGAACTTCGCCATCTGCCGATCTCCTTGGGTTTCGTCGGCGCATGGAGCATGCCGATTAAGTCCCGCACGGGCACCGTCCTCGGAACCTTCGGCACGTATTTTCGAAGCCGACGGACTCCCACTCGACACGAGCAAGAGGGTGTCGAGCAGTTGGCCGCTGCCGCGGCGTTGGTGCTGGCGAAGGCCTGATCGGACGAGTGCCGTCGGGTCGTTTTTCTCTTCCGGGCCCGCTGAATCCATGCACAAACTCCGGATCCAACGTGCGCGACGTGTCTGTCTGCTCTGTGAACGCAAGGCCACGATCGACCTACGGTGTCGCAGCACATGGCGCTGACCTTTCCTTCTGACGCGAGATTGAAAGATGCCTCACCTGTCCAATTGGTGTTGGCAGGGGAGCATGACGTCGAGCCGCTACGGTCGCTCTATCGCGTCATCGTGGAGGAAGGCAATTCCTACCCGCATGACCGCTTTCCCGATCACGACGAATTCATGGACTACTGGTTCCGCGGGAAAACGACGGTTGCGGCGTACGGCCCCGATCGTGACCAAGCACATCACATGGCCGGTGCCTTTTATCTGAAACCCAACTGGCCCGGGCGGGCAGGGCACGTCGCGAATGCGGGATTCATCGTGGCGCCTGCGTGGCGCGGTACCGGGCTGGGTTGGCTGCTGGGGACGACGATGCTGGATTATGCCAGGCAACTGGGCTACCGCAGCGTGATTTTCAACCTTGTGTTCTCTGAGAACCTCCGTGCGCGTCGGCTGTGGGAGCGGTTGGGTTTCTCCCAACTCGGCATGGTTCCCGGCGCGGTGCGGAAGAACGACGGTTCATACCAGGACGCGATCGTCATGTTCCGCTCCTTGATCGACTCGCCGCCGCATCTGTAAATCCGCTGGGTATTTCCCGTGCGGTTCGCGTATACTCGCGATGTCTACAGGGGATGGGGTCCCCCGTATAACCGCCACGGCCAGGCTGATGACTCCTACGTCGTATTGCCGCAGCCGTGGGGTCTGTCGCCATCGTGGCGACGACCGGTCTGACGCAGTCGAATGCTGGCCGGAATGGAGGACTCCCGATGGAATCGGTCTTCTTTACGGTCGCCCTGTGGCTCGCCCTCGCCGTCGTCTCCTCCCTCATCGCGTCCCGTCTTCGCCTGTCGATTGCGTTGATCGAGATTTGCGTCGGAACGCTGGCCGCGGCCGCGTTGAGTCTCTTCGGCTCGACGGCCCTGCTGGCCGCCGACGCGGAGTGGCTGCGGTTTCTCGCGGCCTCCGGCGCCGTCGTCCTCACGTTTTTGGCCGGGGCGGAATTGGATCCCGACGTCCTGCGACTGAAACTCGCTGAAGTGAGCGTCGTAGGTCTGATCGGGTTTGCCGCTCCTCTTGTCGGTACGGCTGCGGCCGCCCACTATGTGCTCGGCTGGAACGCCGACGCAAGTTGGCTCTGCGGGATCGCCTTATCGACGACTTCCACGGCGGTGATCTATGCCGTGATGCTGGACACCGGCTTCAACAAGACGGAATTCGGCAAGGGGATGCTCGGCGCGTGTTTCGTGAACGACCTGAGTTCCGTGATCGCGCTCGGGCTCCTGTTCGCCCCCCTGACGTACAAAACGTTCGTGTTCGTTGCGGGGACGGTCATCGTACTCGGGACGCTTCCATACAGTACCGCCTGGCTCACGACGCATTTCGCCTTTCGTACGGCCGCCATCAGGACGAAATGGGTCATGTTGGTCTTGTTCGGGCTGGGAAGCCTGGCTCTCTGGTCGGGCAGTGAAGCGGTCGTCCCGGCCTATCTGGTGGGGATGGTCCTGGCCGGCAGCGCGGCCAGGGATGCCCATTGGATGAGGAGATTGCGGACGTTGACGGTGGGATTCCTCACGCCGTTTTACTTTCTTCGTGCGGGAATGCTGGTGTCGCTCCCGGCGTTGCTGACCGCGCCGCTCGTGTTCGTGATTCTCCTGGCGACGAAGATGGTATCGAAGATTCTGGGACTGTACCCGGTCATCGGCGCATTCCGGACGGATCCGCGGGAACGCTGGTACTACACGCTGCTGATGTCGACCGGACTGACCTTCGGCACGATCGCATCGTTGTATGGATTGTCCCATGGGTTGGTCACGCCGGAGCAGTATTCCTATATCGTGGCCGCCGTGATCGCGAGCGCGGTCGTCCCCACGCTGATCGCCGGCTTATTTTTCCTGCCGGTCCATTTGTTACCCGCCGGAGATCAACCGGCCAAGCCGCCCAGGATCAATGGATTGAGCAACGAAGGCTAGCGCGGGCGGACGTTAGACGGACGTGTGAGGCATCGAGCGATGGTGGTGTGCGAACCATCGGCGGACCAATGTTTCCACCGATTGGAAGTGGCGGTCCGGCAGATTCTTGAACCGCCGTTTACATTCGATCAGCGCGTCATCGGGCGAGGAGCACGGCTCGATGACCGAGAGCAAATGTTGATAGTAGTCCGTCAGTTTGAGCTCGACGGTCCTGACCTGCCCGGGGTCGCCGGCCACGCTCGAGGCGGCTTTCGACCGGTCGCCGTCCGCCTCGACCAGGGCCTGAAAACACAAGCCCTTTAAACGCTGTGTGACGGTACTGCGGTCCCATCCCAATGTCTTGGCCGTGGCCTGCATGTCGAAGTCCTGTCGCCTCAAGCAGTCCAGCACGGCCTTGTCGCCGGCCGTATCGGGCGAGAGCGAGATGCGCTCCTTCTCCAGTGCCGCACCGCGTGATTCGAGGTACAGATCGGGCACGGTCACGATCGGCTGGTCGGTCAATGCCACGGCCCGTTCCAGCGTATGGCGCAACTCGCGAACGTTGCCGGGCCATGTGTGTGTCTCCAGGGCGCGAAGTGCATCGTTGGACAATTTCGGGAGCGGCTTTCCCAGTTGTCGGGCGATATCGGCCAGTGCGGCTTCGGCCAGGCTTGCGATGTCGCCGGGCCGTTCCCGCAGCGGCGGCAACCGGAAGATCAAGCCGGTCAGCCGGAAATACAGATCCTCTCGAAACCACCCTTCCGACACTCCCCGCTGAAGGTCCCGATTGGTCGCGGCGACGACGCGGACGTCCACCGTCGTGGCGGTGGTTGCGCCGACCCGATAGAACGACTTTTCCTGCAGCACCCGCAGCAACTTGCTTTGATGGTCGAGCCTGAGATCGCCGATCTCGTCCAGGAAGATGGTCCCATGGTTGGCGAGCTCAAAATAGCCGCGCCGGTCGGCGGTCGCGCCGGTGAAGCTGCCTTTCGTGTGGCCGAAGAGTTCGCTCTCGAACAATTCGGGTGAGATGGCGGCCATGTTCACGGCAATGAAGGTCCTGCCCGCTCTCGGGCTGAGGCGGTGGACGGCACGCGCGAAGAGTTCCTTCCCCGTTCCAGGCTCGCCAAGCAGCAAGACCGTGAGGGGAGACTTGGATCCCTTCTTGACGTCGTGAAACAGGCGAAGCAGTGCCGAATCCTGTGTGACGATGCCGAATTGCCGGCTTTCCGATCGGAGGTGATCGAGTTCCGCGTCACCGAGCGATCCGGCCTGTATCCCTGCCTCGCGGAGGCCGTGAAGCTGCCGCTCCAACTGCTCGAGCTGCCGGCGAGCTTCCTGCTCCTGCAACTGAACGGTCGCCAGGTCGGCCCGCAGGGATTCGGTCGTGCGCGAAAGGTCTTCCTGCTCCCCGGCCGATCTGGCGACAGCGGCCCTTGCCGTATCCAGATCTTCCTGCAGCGCCTCGGCCCGGCTCTCGTGCCGGGTCAGGGATTCTCTCACCGCCGCCTCATCCTGCCGGATGCGCAGCATGTCTCTCTCGAGCAGCACCAGGCGCTGGCTCGCAGTCAAATGAGTCCAGGCGGTGCTCCCCATCACGACAAACAGGCATGCGACGAGAGGGAGTGCCGTCGGAAGGACCAGGAGCATCAGCGGCAGCGCCGCGATGAGCAGGACGAGATAGATCGATATCGTCGCGCCAGCGGCCAGAAGCCCGGTCGATCCCCCATAGCGCAGGAGGCACCAGCCGACAAGGGAGGCAATCAGCAGAGTGATCGTGAATGGTGCGAACGCGCCAGGCTTATGCAGCTGTTGGTGGGTGAGCAGACTGTTGAGCAGGTGGAGATGCATGACCGTGCCGCTCACCGGCTGGCCCGTGGGCAGAAGCCAGGTGTCCTGTGCGGCGGCGCCGCCGGTGAGGATGACGGCGACCTTGTCCTTGAACCAGGCTTCGAGCGCTTCATGGTCTCGTTGCTGGACCGCATTCCATACGGCCGACAACGGCAGCGTCGGGAGTGAATCGAGCGATCCGTTGCCAACCAGGTTGACCAGGACAGGTTCTGCCGATGCCGTCGCCAAGGCTTCCGCCCGCGGCGCCTGTTTCTGACGGGACAGGTCGTACAGGACCGAGCCGAAGGCCGGGAGGGTCCGTGCATTGACCGAAGCCAAGAGAGGGATGTGTCGGGTCACGTGATCCGGCTCGGTTGCCACTATGACCTGGCTGTGGATGGCCGCTTCAGAGGACAGGGTCGAGTCCAGTCCTTGGACGAACACTACTGGACCGGCTGTCTCCATTGCTTCCAGGAGCAGCGCATCGCTTGTGGCGCCGTCCAACTGGGCGGGACTGGCATAATCGAGCCGATGGTCGAGGCCGATGGCCGATGCCCCCGCGTCATGTGCGGCAGTGATGAGGGTCGCGAGCACCATCCGATCCAACGGACCGGCGCCGAACCGATCGTCGCCGGCCGGATCGCGCCGGATGATGGTCAATGAGGGGCTGGCCTGGATCGGCAAACGATGACGCAGCCAGGTGTCGTACGGAGCCCATTCCAACGCGGCAAAGGTGGCCGGTGCCAGGGTGTGAAGCAACAGGGCGCACAGTGTCGCAAGGAGACCGATCACCGGTGCCTGGAGCGGAAGCGATCTGATAAAGAGGCGCCAGAATCGAATGCCGTCCATGTTCCTCTTAGCAGATTATTGAAAACCCCCTTAGCCACATGGTTTCAAGTGGCATCAGCCTGCTACGGATTTGCGAACTCCTCGAGCACGGCCTTCACCTCCTGCTTCGGAAGTCCTTTCAATACGGCCTTGGCTTTCCGAAGGTCCGCCGCTGTGCCGAGGCCCTTGCCATAGATACGGGCCAGGGTCTTTTTCGAGGGCACGAAGCCGTCCGCCGCCGTCGTCTCGAAATAGGCCAGTAGTACGGGATCGAAGGGCGGAAGCTGCTGATCTAATCCTGTCTCGTATAATTTGGCGAGTTCGGCCTGTGACGGCTCGCTGAGGGCATAGGCTTCCTTGAGAAGCAGCGGAACGGCCATGTCCGGACGATTGTGTTTGAGAAGTGTGGTGCCGAGGGTTTCACCGTTTTCGATTTGGTATGGTTGAAGGTCCTGGTCTTGCCGGATCTTCTCCAGAACCTCGACCTGCACTCTTTCCTGATAGGCCTGAAACGCTTCGAGTGTCTCCTTGCGCCTACGTTCCGGCTGGTCGGGCGACAACGCCAGTCGTCTGGTCTTCGACAGGGCCTCAGCGGCCGGCTGGTGACCGAACTCTTCGGCCTTCGCCCACCAATAGATGGCGGACGCCAGATTCTTCTGAACCCCCTGGCCGGCTTTATAGGCATTGCCCAGAAAAAATTGAGCCTGCGGCACGCCGCCTTTAGCCGCTTCCTCCATGAATTGCGCCGCTTCCCCGCCGTGATTGACCAGCTTGAGCAGCAGCGCCATGCGATAACGGGCATCGGGAAAATTCGGTTGCAACTCCAGCGCCTGGCGATAGGAATCGATCGCCGCGTTCACGTTTCCGCGTGTGTAGTGCACGTTGCCGAGACTGTAATGGGCGTGAGTCAGTGTGGAATCCAGTTGAATGGCTTCCTTCAACGCCGTCGAGGCTCCTCGCCAGTCCTGCTTGGCCATGAGGAGAACGCCCAGCTGCAAATGCGCCTCCGGATCCGAAGCATTCAGCTTGATCGCGGCGCGGCATTCGTCGATCGCAGCGTCCAGATCTCCGATTCGATAGAGTCCGCGCGCGAGGTTCAAACGGGTTTCCGCGTTTTGGGGTGTCAGGCGGGCCGCGTTGCGGAGCTCACTCAGCGCGAGCGTGGCGTCTTCTTCCTGCGCGGTCACCGGTGGCTCCGGCGCTTCTGTGGGCGGGGGCGTCAGAGGGCGACTCTCGACCGGCGGCGGGCTTTCGACCAGCGGCTGATTCTCGACGAGTGGGGGACTGTCGAGGAGCGGTGGGGCGCCCGGCTCATCGGTCGTCTGAGCATGTGAAGGATCGATCGGGAGCAACAGCGTGAAGAACACGGCCAGGGTGGTCACGGGTACCGATCGATGCATGAAAGCCTGTGACCCTCCGATTTCGTGTGATAGACGGGCACATTATAGCATTCGATTGGAGGATCGTGGTCCGTTTCGTCCGGGATTGAATGGCTCCAGTGAGGGCTATCGCAGCCTGGCCAGGGCTTCCGCGATGGACCGAAGTCTGTCCTGAAGGTCGACGCCGGTCAGGCGAACCGGTTCATGCGGGACGCGCCAGACCGGTTCGAGCGGGGCCGGGTCTGCCGCCAGTCGAGGAATCACGTGCCAGTGGATATGGGGGAGTTGGTTGCCGAGCAGCTCGTAATTGATCTTCTTGGCTCCGAAGGTCTCGGCCAGCGCCTTGGCCGCAACGTTCACTTCTTCCATGAGCTGGATGCGTTCCGTAGGAGCCAGGTGGAACAGCTCCGTCGCATGCCGTTTGAACACGATGACCGTCCACCCTGCAAAGTATTGGTCGTCGTGCAGAAAGGCCTTGGAGAGGCCCAGGTCCATGACCAAGTGGTCGGTGGCCGGCCAGTGTCCTCCGCAGGCCCGGCAGGATGGATCGGTCACGGTTGGTTCGCTTTCCGCCATTCCTCCTCGGTAATGACGCCCTTTTTGAGCAGCAGCTGGATGAGCTTGTCCGTCTGTCGCTCCTGGGCCTGGTGGCGCGGGTTGGTCGATGGCGATGGGGGCTGCGCTTGACTCTGCTGTTTGGGTTCGGGCGGGGGGCGTCGTGCGCCGTAGACCTTGAACGAAGGCGTGAAGACGATCATGTAGTCCTTGTTGCGAAGCCGGATGCTGACGGGAAGGCTTTGGCTGTAGGGAACGAGATCGGGATTTGCGCCGGGGGGAATTCTGAAGTAGGGCTTTCCGTCCGACGTTTCTCCCTCCTGTCCCAGCACGTCCATACGGCTCAGGATCGGATCGCTGTTCAGGTTTTCGCGTTCCTCGCCGCCGATGTTGGTGACTTTGTCCAGCACGATATACAGGGAGTCTCCGGCAAAGGTTTCGGAGGACAGGTTCTTGGCGCTGACGTCGTACCGGTACTCGCTGTTGAAGTTGTCGCGCCCTTTGAGGGTGACGACGACGGACACTCTCCCAGTCAAGTCGCTGAGTTGGTCGATCGGAGAGGCGACGGCCAGGGAGGACGCGATGATGGGGGTGATGAAGGCTGCCCAGCAACCGGCGATCAGTGTGAGGCGTCGAAGTGATCTAGGCATGGCTCCCTCTGTCGAAACATAGGTGCGAGCCGATCGGTCGAACGGGCTACCCGCAGCGCCAAGCCTGCCCGCTTGGCTTCCGGAAGCTGGCAGCCAAGCTCGTCGCAGCGGCGTATCGGCGGTTGCAGTAGAAGCGATCATGAATAGGGCGGGCCAGAGCATAGCAAAGATCCGGTGATTCAGCGAGGGGCTTCTCAACGGGACTTGCCTTGACACCTCGTTTCAGCCGACGATATTCTCCGTGCATCCAAGGCAGATTCCGGTTTCCGCTGCTCCCCTCTATGAGACTATCCAGGCGTAGATCCGCTCCCTTGGTCATTCCTCGAACGCTGGTTTTGCGATTGCTTCGGCTGTACGACTATCCGCATCCCCACCGGAGAGGCAGGGTGATCCGGGGCTACGATCGCCCGCATGCGGTGCGGACGGCCAGGATGTGCGCGGCGGTTGCCGGAGCCCTGGGCCACGATCCCGACCGTGTGCGTCAATATCAGATCGCCTGTCTATTGCATGACTTGGGCCGTGCCGGCTTGGACCGCCGACTCTTTGGGAAGATTTGGTCCTGGGCCAAGGCACACGGAATTCCCACGAGACCGCGCGAATGGCGGACCATACATCCGGAGACCGTCTATGGACGCGAGACCGAAGCGTTTCTTTCCCGCTACCGCCAAGAGTTGAAGGCGGACGGGATTGACATGACGCCGTGGGCGGTGGAGCAGGTCGAGATGCGGCTGGGGTATGCCCGACGCCTCGCCCGCCGGCTGCGCGCCGTCCGTTCGGGGATCAAGAAGCTGGGCATCCGATGGGAGCCCTGGATGCAAGCGGTGATGCTCTACTATTATTATCCGGAAAAGCTCGCGGGGGCCGAGCCGTGGGTCAAGCAGCTGGCAGAAGTGCTGGTGGCCTGCGAGCAGTTCGAGGCCTATAGCAACCAGCGGCGGGGCCGGGATTATTACTTGCGCCAAAAGGAAACGATTCCCGAGGCGTTTGCCTATCTGGGGACGCTGGAGCGGGACGGCATGGTGAGCGCCGACGTCATGGATGCGCTCACGCGGCTGGCCGCGGACGGAACGTTCGACGACGTACTGGCGGAGGCACGCGGACGCCGGCTGACTCCGATGGATCGCAAGGCGCTCCGCAGGCTGAAGAGGTGAGCATGGCCGTCAAGACCGTTCCCCTGCGCCTGTCGATGCGCGGCGGAACCCAGATCGAAAATGTGACCGAGTCGGTGCAGGAGGCACTCGCGGATTCGAAGCTGGCCGCCGGCATCGCGACGGTGTTCGTCCGACACACTACCGCGTCGGTGATGATCATCGAGGACGAGCCAGGCATCCGGGCCGACACGCACGCGTTTTGGGACCGTGCGGTTCCGGCTGATCCGGCCTGGCAGCACAACGTCCGTAACGCCGGGGAAGACAACGGGCATAGTCACTTGCGCGGACAACTGCAGGGGCCTTCGGTGACCATTCCCTTTGCAGCCGGGGCACTGTTGCTGGGAACCTGGCAGCAGATCGTCGTCGTCGATTTCGATACGAGGGCTCGCACGCGCGAGATCGTCATCCAGTTGATCGGAGAGCCGGAATCATGACGCGACCCGCTGTGCATCCGTCCGGTCCGATCATCTGCCTGGCCGCGCTGTTGTCCTGCGCGCCTTCCGTTCAGGCCGCGGATTGGGGAAAGCCGTTGGGGGCGACCTACGACGGGCCGGAAGGCAAGGCGCGCGCCGTGACGCCCGCACCTCTGGAACTGGCCGCCGATGAACGGGCTACGATGGCCGTGTTTGAACGGGTGACGAAATCCGTCGTCTTCATCGCGAATACGGCGATTCAGCGCGATCCCTGGTCGTTCGATCTTCTCGAGGCTCCGCAAGGGTCCGGTTCCGGGTTCGTCTGGAACAAGCAGGGACACATCGTCACGAATTTCCACGTCGTGTACGGTGCCAGTTCCATCAAGGTCACGCTGGCCGATCGATCCGAGTACAAGGCGGTGCTGATCGGAGCGGATCCGGATCACGATCTCGCGGTGCTGCAGATTCAAGCGACGGACGACGCGCTGTCGCCCATTACGGTGGGGTCCTCGAACGATCTCAGGGTGGGGCAAAAGGTCTTGGCGATCGGGAATCCGTTCGGTCTCGACCATTCCCTGACCACGGGGGTCGTGAGCGCGTTGGGACGCACCATCAAGTCCCTGTCGAACCGCACGATCGAAGGCGTGATTCAGACCGATGCGGCCATCAACCCCGGGAATTCCGGCGGGCCGCTTCTTGATGGGACCGGCCGGCTCATCGGCGTCAATACGCAAATCGTCAGTCCGAGCGGCGCCTTTGCCGGAATCGGATTCGCCGTTCCGGTGGACACGGTCAATAGGATCGTCCCGGAGCTGATCAAGCACGGGAAACTGATCCGTCCCGGATTGGGCGTATCGCTCGTGCCGGACGCGATGGCCAAGCGGTGGGGGGTGAAAGGACTGATCATCGGAAAGGTCTCTCGCGGGGGTGCGGCGGAGCGGGCAGGCCTGCAGGGAGCCCGTGAAACCATGCCGGGCCGGGTGGAATTGGGCGACGTCATCGTGTCCGTCAATAACCGGCCGGTCTCGACCGTGGATGAACTGATGGACGTGATGGAAGACCATAAGGTCGGTGACCGCGTCACGGTCGACATCCTCAGGAACAATCGTCGGCAATCGGTGACGGTCACGTTGCAAGCCATCAACTGATGGCCGAATGTATTGGAGCTGATCCGGCGGACACCCGTGCTCCTCCAAAACAGAGGTGCGTCGGCACGAGCGGTAATCGACGAGACCTCTATGGTAGGATCACAGATCTTGGACAGGCGGAGGACGAGTAATGAGTGATCGTCGACCCAGCAATCAACCGGATGGACAACCCAGGCCTCGCGGTCAGGGGGCCGAGCCCTCGCAGAGCGGATCCGATCCTTTGGAATTGATCGAAGAATGTCTCGCGTCGTTCACCGATGCGGATCCCCGACAGAAACTGCTCTACAAAGTGCGGCATGCCATGATGGCCGCCCAGACGGCCAACCAGCAACGCGAGGCCGAATTCAAGAAAGTCAGCGAAGTCGTGGCGAAGCTGACCGCTCCCGCCAACCGAATCGGGACCTTGCTCGATGTACCGGGTGAAGGATTGGCCCGGATCGTCATCGGCGGGGCCGAATATTACGCCAACGTCGATCCGCGAGTGCCGGCCGAGGACCTCAAGATCGGCGCGCAGATTTTGGTGAACGAAGCCTATGCCGTCATCAAGACGCTCGGCTATGACCGGAACGGACCCATTCTGAAGCTGGCCGAAGCCATGGCGGACGGGCGGTTGCGCTTCGAGCAGGACATGGGCCGCCAAGCCCTCGTGCTGCAGCGGTCGAGCGATCTCCTGGGCGTCGAGTTGAAGGCGGGCGACGAAATCAGGATCGATCCCAGTCATCGAATCGCGATCGAGAAACTCGACGAGCGGAAATCGGCCCGGCACGTGTTGGATGAAGTGCCGACCGTGACGTGGGAGCAGATCGGCGGACAGCGGGACGCGATTACGGCCATCAGAAAAGCGATCGAATATCCTTTGCTGCATGCGGAGACCTTCGAGAAATTCAAGTTTTCACAGCCCAAGGGGTTTTTGCTGTACGGGCCGCCCGGTTGCGGCAAGACGCTGATCGGTCAGGCTGCAGCCGGCAGTTTGGCGAAACTGGTCGGTGAATCGAAACAGACGGCTTCAGCGGACGATCGTCGGCCGCCAGTCGTGACCGGCGCGTTTCTTCACGTGAAGGGACCGGAGATTCTGAACATGTGGCTGGGGGAATCGGAGCGCATGGTCCGCGATCTGTTCGCCCAAGCGAGGGCGCGACGCAAGGAAGGAGCCCTGCCGTTCATTTTCATCGATGAAGCGGAATCCATCCTGGGAACCAGGCGCGCGCTGCGATCCTTCAACATCTCCAACACGCTCGTGCCGATGTTCTGCAGCGAGATGGACGGGATCGAGTCGTTGCAGGACGTGGTCATCATCCTGGCGTCGAACCGTCCGGATCTGATCGATCCGGCCGTGCTACGGCCCGGCCGTATCGACCGGAAGATCAAGGTTCGCCGGCCGAATCGGGACGCGGCGACCGAAATTCTCAAAGTCTATCTCACGGCCGATTTACCGTTCGATCAGGCGGTGATCGAAGAGCGGGGCGGCGATGCGGCAGGGGCATCGGCATCGCTGGCTCAGGAGGTCATCGACACGCTGTTCAAGCGGGCGGATGAGAATCGGCTCCTGTCGATCCGGCTGCGCAACGGGCAGCACCAGGTGCTCTATCGCAGCGATCTCATCAGCGGGGCCATCCTGGCGTCCATTGTTCAACGGGCCAAGGAAAAGGCGATCGATCGGACGATTCAAACGGGACGGCCGGCCGGCATGACGGCCCAGGATCTCCTGGATGCCGCCGCGGAGGAATTTCGCGAGGGCGAGATGCTGCCGCCGGACGATGCCGCCGAGGAATGGCTCAAGCTTCTCGACCACCATCCGGAACAGGTCGTGGGGGTCTCTTCGTTCCGGCGCGGGAGGCAGACGGAAGAGCGAGCCGTGAATCAGATCATATGACGTGCGAGACGACGCGTGACTAATAGACCTGCAAGCGTCCGGCTGTTCGGAATTGAAACCGAATACGGGATCGCCCGGGATGACCTGGAACAGATGGATTCCGTGGTCGAATCGATGGATCTGGTGCGGGCGCACCTCACGGCGTCGTTCGAGCGGCGCTGGGACTATGCCGGGGAAGATCCGCACGAAGATGCCAGGGGATTTCGCGTGTCGGGATTGCAGCAGGACCGGGAAGAGGACGAGTTCGCGAAGGTCGACGCCCACCGGCCGTTTTCGTTTCACGAGATGAAGAGCGACCTCGTGTTGCCGAACGGGGCCCGCTTTTACAACGATCATACGCATCCCGAATATTCAACGCCGGAATGCCGGACCTTGAAGGATCTGGTGGCGCAGGACCGGGCAGGGGAGCGTGTCGCTCAACGGGCGGCCGATCGCCGGAACCGAAGCCTCGGCGGGGCGCATGTGCAACTCTATAAGAACAACACCGATTTTCACGGACACAGTTACGGCTGTCATGACAACTACTTGGTGCCCAGATCCGTGCCGTTTGCGTCGTTGGTCTCCGGCTTGCTGCCCTTTCTCGTGAGCCGTCAGGTCATCGCCGGAGCGGGAAAGGTGGGGACGGAAGCCCAGGAGTCCGGATTCGTGGCGGGTCCGTATCAGTTGTCGCAGCGCGCGGATTTCATGGAAACGGATCTGAGCGTCGATACCATGCACAACCGGCCGATTCTGAACACGCGCGATGAACCGCACGCGGATCCCCTGAAATACCGGCGCCTCCATCTGATTTTGGGTGACGCCAACATGTGCGAGTATGCGACGGCGCTCAAGGTCGGCACGACCAGGCTGGTGTTGGAGTTGATCGCCCGCGACGCGGCGCCGGACCTCGAATTGGAGTCTCCGGTTTCGGCGATCAAGCAGATTTCTCGGGATGCGGACCTCAAGGTGAGGGTGCGCCGGCAAAAGGGCTCGGCTCTTTCGGCGTTGGACCTTCAAGAAGAATATCTGGCCGCGGCTCGCCGGACGTTGTCGGGATCCGATCCGGAGACGGACTGGATCATGACCGAATGGGAGATGGTGCTGAGCCAACTGACCGGCGAGCGAAGCCAATTGGTGGGAAAACTGGATTGGGTGACCAAGCAATGGCTGTTGGAAACGTTTGTCCGCGAAGAACGGATCGGCTGGGATGATCCCTGGCTGGCCAGCCTGGATTTGGAGTATCACAACATCGATCCCGAGCGGGGGCTCTTTCTCGGGCTTGAAGCCGATGGCAAGGCCTGGCGGTTGACGACCGAGAAGGACGTCGCGCAGGCGCTGTCGTCCGGACCGCGCGATACCAGGGGCGGCTTGCGTGGCCTCTGCGTCCGCCGGTTTCCCGACCAGATCACGGGTATGCAGTGGGAGCGGATCCAGTTTGCCGGCGGGTTGCGATCGAGGGTGCTGGACATGAGCGATTTGTTCGAACCGGAAACCGTCTTGCGCTGCGCGGATGTCTTCGAGGCGGCATCGTCGCCGGCGGATGCGCTCGACGCCTGGAAAGCAAGAAAGGATGCCGAATCATGAGCAGCTTAATGATGCCAGAACGCCGCGAAGGGCCAGTGGATCCAATGCCGAAGGGTCCAGGCCCGTCCGAAGAGGAACGGGGTCCTCGCCGTCCCGATACCGGGTCGCCCGAGACGGACAATCTGATGAAACGCATGCGCAAGGTCGATCCGAAACAGGCGGAACGATATCGCCAGAGAACGGGTGAGTAAAAAGAGACGTGTTGAATTGTGAACGTGGAGTTTTGAGCAAGGCTTGATTCTGAAACGGGATGTCTCAGTCGTAACTCAGGACTCAGCACTCGTAATTAAGAACCTGGTGATGTGGGTGACGTGATGGGGATGCAGGGAGATTTGTTTCAGTTGTTGAAGGAACAGGGGTATCAATTCGGCTTGCCGGCGGCGGCGGCGGCGGACGTCGATATTCCCACGGCCACGACGATTCTGGCCTTCAGATATCGGGACGGAGTCCTGGTTGCCGGAGACCGCCGTGCCACGGCCGGCAACATGGTGATGTACGATCGAACCGACAAGGTGCTCGAGATCGACCGGTACAGTGTCATGGCGATCGCCGGCGTACCGGCCACGGCCTATGAAATGGCCCGCGTCCTGGAGCATTCGTTCAAATACTACCGTCGGACTCAACTCCAGGAATTGAGCTTCGAGGGAAAGTTGCGGGCTCTCTCCAAGCTGCTGAAGGAAAACGTGCCGGCGGCGCTTGCCGGTACGGGGGCGGTGGCGCCCATCTTCGCCGGTTATGACGCCGAGCAGGGCATGGCGAAGACGTATTTCTACGACATTCTGGGCGCGGAATTTGAGGGAGTCGAATACGCCGTCTCCGGCTCCGGTTCGCCCACGCTACGCGGGATTCTTCACTATCTGAACACCTGGGGTGAGCAGCCGTTGACCGGCATGGCGGAAGAGCAGGCGGCGATTCAGGCCTTGCGCCTGTTGACCTGCGCGGCTGAATTCGATTCCGCCACCGGGGGTGTGAACCGTGAAGCCAATCTGTATCCGGTCATCAAGCTGATCACACAAGACGGAATTCGCACGGTGTCCGATACGGATCTCAAACAGTCATTTGAAGCGAACGTGATCCGTCGGGCCTGAGTCGAGAGGGTCCGAGGATTTCTGGATTCGCCACGCGAGTTGAGCGGGAGCATTATGTACGACGAACCATACCGTTGGGTCGAAGCGGTCGGCAATCGCCGGCAGTATCTGGATGAACAATTCAAGCAGGGCAGTCCGGTGATCGCGGTAACCTATGACGCGGGGATTCTGCTCCTCACGGTCAGCAAGGGCACGCCGAAACTCTATGAGATTTACGACCGCCTGGCGCTGGGAGGCATGGGCCATCCGGCTGATCTCGAAAAATTGCGCTTCAGTCTTCTGGAAATGGCCCATGTTGAAGGATTCAACCGGTCGCCGTCCGATGTCACCGGTGGCCGCATGGTCAAGTATGGAATTGCGCCGGTGATCAAGCAGGCGTTCGAAGAGGTCTACAAAGCTCCGTTCATCGTGAAAATCCTCTTGGCTGAATTGGGGCAGAAACCCGACAAAGACAGGTTCCTGACCATTAATTATGACGGGACATTTGAAGAACGGACGCACTGTGCCGTGTTGGCCGCCAACCGGTCCGTCGAACAATCGATGACGGCGTATCTGCAGGCGCGACCATCCGCTTCCGGGACCCTTGATCAGGCGGTCGGCCATGCGCTGCATGCATGGGTGCTGGGAGAGCAGGCTCAGCGGCGGGCGGCGGAGATGCGATCGGAACCAGAGGCCTCCGCGCCGGAATCCGCACAGACGGAGATCGACGCCAAAACAGTGGCCGAGTACGTCCGCGACCATCTCGACGGCCGGACGATCGAATGCGCGGTCCTCGATCGGAATCAGCGGGGATCCGCAAAATATCGTGCGCCCCTCAAGCCTGCCGAACTCGGCGAATGGCAGAGAGCGTGATCCTACCCCTGTGACGCCATGCTGAATCGTATCTTCGGGTTGGAGACCGAGTACGGCCTCCTGGTCCATCAAGACCGGCCTGACCATTCCCCCACGTGGTTCGCCCACAAGATCCGCGACCATCTATTCAATGTCCGCCGGCAGGGCGTCCTGGACGTGCATCATCGCGGGCATGACGAGCCTCCCGGCAACGGCGGGTTTCTCACGAATGCCGGGCGGGTGTACCTGGACATGGGCCATCTGGAATATGCCTCTCCGGAATGTCACTCCTTGACCGACGTGATCGCGGCCGATCGAGCGGGGGACACCATCTTGCAGGACACGATCGAGGATCTCGGGTTTGCCGATCAGGTGTCGCTCATCAAGAACAACGTCGATCACGAGACGGATGCGACGTTCGGTTCGCATGAGAATTACCTGGTATCCCGGCGGTTTCCGTTCACGCGGCGTGGCTTGGCCCCGCTGGTCACCTTCCTGGTCACGAGACAGATTTTCACCGGCTCGGGGCGCGTCGGCTCCGCCGGTCCTCAGGATGCATGGATTCAGAGGGATCGATTGATCGTGCCGCGCATGTCGATCGGCGGCGGACGCCTCGATCCGGCGGCGCCGTTTCAGATCTCGCAGCGGGCCGATCATATCGTCAATGATTTTTTCGAGTGGGTGCAGCAGAACCGGGCCATCGTGAACACAAGGGATGAGCCTCTCGCGGATCCGAATCAGTATCGGCGCATTCACCTGCTGCTCGGCGATTCCAATATGGCGGAGTATGCCGCCGCTCTGAAAATGGGAACGACCGGCCTGATCCTGCAGTTGATCGAGGAGGGCCACATTCCGGACGATCTGGAGATCGACGAACCGGTCGAAGCCCTGCAGGAAATTTCTCAGGATCAGGATCGGCAATGGATAGTGCAGCTCCGATCCGGGAAGACGATGTCGGCGATCGACGTCCAGGAGCAATTCGTCGAGGCGGCGAGGCAGCATTGCCGAGGACAGGATGAAGAGACCGATTGGGTGATCGATCAGTGGAGCGGGGTGCTGCAGGATTTGCGGGGCGAATACGCCAACCTTGTGGGACGGGTGGACTGGGCGTCAAAGCTGTGGCTGTTGGAGTCGTTCCGCGAAGCCGAAAAGGTCGACTGGACGGATCCGATCTTGAAGAGCCTCGACCTCGAATATCACAACCTGAATGCAGGCAAGGGACTGTACTTCGGATTGCTGGATGAAGGGCGCGTCACTCGCGTGACGACGGACAAGGCCATCGAACTGGCTGCGGCGCATCCGCCACGAAATACCCGGGCCTACGGTCGGGGCGAATTGGTTCGGCATTTGCTGCGCAACGCGCCGCCCTCACATGAGTCGGACTCCGGGCAAGAGGAGCGATTTTTCCCGCCGTACGTGATCAATTGGTCGATTTTCCAAGTCAGGGGCCAATCGCCCTTTCCCATGCCGGATCCCTTCAAGACCTATGTGCAGGAAGTGCACGCTCATCTCGAGGGGGCCTGACCGGTCATCACCTCGATGATCCGGTTTTCGGCCCAAAAGCGATCCTCATTGGGCCGGTTCGGTTGGACGAACCCGCAATGGCCCCCATGCCGAGGTGCGATGAGTCGGATGTTCGGATTGTCCCGGATGGCCGATGCGTCGAACATGGCGAAGGGGATGAACGGATCATCCTGCGCCGTGATGATGACCGCGGGAACGGCAATCGACTTCAGGACATGTCTGGATCCGGCCCGGTCGTAGTAGTCGGCCCCGTTTCGATAGCCACCGTCCCGCGCCGTATAACGGTCGTCAAATTCGCGGAGCGTGCGGACGGCGTTCAACTCAGCCAGGTCCCATCGACCCGGAAACAGCACGGCTTTCCGGTGCATGCGCGCTTTCATGCTCGTGAGAAAATGGTTATGGTAGATCCAGTTCCTTGGATGCTCCAGGGCGGCGACGCATTGTGTGGGGTCGATATTGGGACAAACCGCCACCACCCCGGCCAGCGCCGGTTGCGATGAGGCGGCTTCACCGGCCGCCTTGAGCACCAGATTGCCCCCCATCGAATAGCCGACCAGCCACATGCCGGTTAGGCCGTCGGTACGGACCAACTCATCCACCACCCTTCGGTAATCGCCTCCCAATCCGCTGTTGTATAGCGTGGGCGTAAGATGTTCTGTCCCCCCGCAGTTACGCTGGTTCAGGCGAATCACGTTCATGCCGGCGCGGTAGGCCTTTGCGGCGATTCCATGCATGTAATGGGATTCACTGCAGCCTTCAAGCCCATGGACCAGGGCCACGGTTCGGTGAGCTCGTCGATCTTCCTGCCAATGGCAAAAACCCAGGAGCTTCGTGTCATCGGCGACGGTGAAGAGCCGGGATTCGACCGGAATTCCGTGCAAGGGCCTTCCTCGAGGCCAATACCGGGGCAGCAGCGTCATGAGGTGAGGATTGCGTAAGAGCGGGGACGGAACAAAATCCGGAAGCGGTGTCACGCGCCCATCCTATCAGGATGGCAAACCGGTCCGCCACAGCGAGAGCCTCACCGGGTGAATCGGTGGAGGTTGACGGGGCCGGTTCTATTTTGGCGAGAGCGGGATGCTCAGCAATATGCCCCCCATCACGTCTCCGGATTTGAAATCCCTTCGCGCGCTCCTGGGATGCACATTGTGACAATCGGCGCATCGCTGAGAGAGGGCTTTGTCGGCATAGAGCGCTTGAAACACGCGGGTCTTTCCCTCCATCGTCACCCCAGTATAAGGACGGTCGGCATTCACGAGGATTTTCGATAGAGCCGTTCGTTCGAATTCCGTCGTCGGGCCGTTTCTCTTGTTGATCGGCCAATTGCTGATCAGGCGGTACCGTATTCCACTGGATTGTTGAGCGACGATACGGCCCGTTTCCAGCACGAATTGGGCGGGCAGCGGGAGGTCCCCGGTCTCCTTCCAGTGCTCCGAGGCCGAGACGATGCCTCGGGTCTGCATCCGTTCTACGATCTCATTCGTGTAGAAGGTTCGATCCGCTTGGACGATGCTGTGGATATAGTCGGCGACGGCTTGCGGTGCGATACCGTCGGATACCTCGGTGTCTTTGCTTGCGGCAGAAAACACCCACGGACCAAACAGACAAGTGGAGATGGTTCCAACGGCAAGTCCCAACCAAAAGCCTTTCAGGTCCATGGTTCATCCTCCGGTTATGCCATATTCCACCTTGAATTCGAGCCCTACGCTGGCCTGTCTACCCACACTTGGGCCTATTCTAGCCAAAGGTCGGTTCGATTGCGAATGTTGACGGCCACGCTCTCCTGAACGCGTGTCGCAAGTGAGGAAACGAATGGACGTTTTCAGGATGAGGCGGAGAGCAGGGAGTGTCTGGATGCCCTATAGAATGGAAAAGAACAACGGGGCGCTGTCCCATATGGAACAGACACCCCGTTTTCTTTATATGGCTCCCCGGGCAGGACTCGAACCTGCGACCAGCCGGTTACAAGGACTCCCTATCTTTCGAAAGGGCTTGGACTATCTCTTCACCCACCTGGGTTTTCAGGGAAGGGTGTCGGGCGCTCGTGAGGCGATATTGGGTCGGCTCCTCAGCCTCTAGTCTCTGCACGTTCCTGCCTACTGAGTGCCGTTCGGCAGGCTTCGCTCAGGATTACCGTTCCGGCTACACGGAGACGGCTTCCCTGAATTCACCCGATGTTTCAACCACAGTTTCCTGTGGAAGCTGCAAGTTTTACAGCCGGCTGCTCTACCAACTGAGCTACCGGGGAACGGTATCCAGTTTCAAGCGAACGCATTCTAGCACAGATGATACGGATGAAATCGAGGGTTTTTTGGAGCGGATGACTCAGGCCGACTGAGATGGTTGCGTTGACGTTGAGTCGACTATACGTCGAAATCTTCCGTTTCGTCCTCATCGGAGGACGCGTCGGAGTTCCCCTCGGCCAGGGCTGCGTAATGCTTGGCCCACGTCAGATAGAGGTTGCCGCTGTCGCGCATGGTATCGGCCGCCTTGACCAGTTTTTCCACGAGTTCGGGATCCTTGCCCGTGGCTTGGATCATCGCCGCGCGGTGTTCGATGGCTTTCGGGTATTGATTGATCAGACCGGTAAGCTCTTTTAGGAGTTCGGCGATGACGTTGTCTTCTGATTCCATGATGCGCCCCTTCAAATGTTCCAACAAAAAACCCCATAGCGAGAACGCCATGGGGTCTTTTCGATTCGAACCGTATCGGTTCAGCCCTGGTACGCTTGCCCCAATCCAGCGGATTCGCCCTTTTTCGACATCAGCTGGCCGGTGGCGCTGACCGCCTGCATGACGATAGCTTCATGCTTGGCGGCGTTGCAGACCACGACGCAGAGCTCACAACCCTTGCAGCGATCGATGTTGACCTCGGCGACCATCTTGGCGGAATTCAGATCCAAGCAATTCGCCTCCGGACAATACATGATGCACAGGCGGCACCCCTTTTTGGCGGTGCACTTCTCATCGATGACTTGCGCGATGTTATACATGCGACCTGATTTCCTCTCCTAAGCCGCGACAGCTGGATTGCCGACCCGCAGCTCGATCTTGTTCTTCTCGGCCCATTCGGTGGCGATTTCATACGCCCGTTTCACCGTCGCGAAGTTCTTCTGGAGCAGCATTTCCTTTTTGGCGAACTTTTTCTTGATCGCTTCATCCAAAGACGCGGTACCTCCGGACGCGACGAACTTCTTGCCGAATCTTTCCTGAAGGGCGCCGTCCAATGCTTCCATCGACACGCACTTGGTGATACCGGCGACCGACCCGATCATGGTCATGTTGGTCGACAACTCCGTCCCGGCGATCTCAATGGCGATCTGCGTACCGGGAATGTAGAAGAGGGCCACGTTCAAGTCCTTGAGGCGCTGGATATCTTCCTCCGACAACAGCGGTACGTCCGAATTGATGATCACGACGCCGCCTTCCTTGATGCCGGAGTAAAACGGCATTGTATAGCTCTTGCCCATGGTGATCACCTGGGGGTGAAACACCTGGATCACGTCGGGAAATACCAACTCGCCACGGTCATAGATTCGCTCGATGCCGATCCGGCAATAGCTCTCCGCAGGCGCCATGCGTTTTTCGGCGCCGAAGAACGGATTGGAGATCGAGAACTTGCCATCCCGGTTTGCGGCCATGGCCATGACGTGGGCTGCCGTGACGGCGCCCTGCCCGCCGAGGCCGGACATTCGAATGTTGATTCTTTTCTTGATCATGGACGACCTCCGCGTTCGATTAAGCTTGCCCGGCTAACTGCTTGGCAGCCGCTTTCCGTTCCTTGTCCTTTGCCGCCAGCTCAGCCAGAAGCTGCTTGGCAGGCTCGCTGATGTATTCCTTGTACGCGAAACGTTCGGTCGGCTTCTCGGAGTCCCGCATTTCCTGCAAGCCTTCCATGCTGTTCTTTCCGATTTCCAGAATACAAGGGGTGTACAGCTGGAGATAGGTGGGGCCGATCTCGCGTGCCACATGCACCGCATTGCGGATGACCTTCTCGACCAGCGAGGGCTTGCTGACCGTGCAATTGACGACGTAGTGACAACCGGACTCCCGCGCGATTTCCGGTAACCGAACCTTATCGAACAACTTGCCGACAGGAGCCATTTTCGCGACGAAACCCTTCTGCATCAAACCGCTCTCTTGTCCGCCGGTGTTGGCATAGAGTTCGTTGTCGAAGCAGATGGTCGTAAACTTCTCTTGGCGGAACCAGGCTTGAAGCGTCATATCGAGGCCGATGTCCACCGTGGCGCCGTCGCCCGCGAGTACGACCACGTCCTTGACGCGCCCGGGGAACCGAACGCTGAGGGCGCGCTTGAGACCCGACGCGATGGCATTCTGGTTACCGAAGAGAGAGTGGATGTTATGAACGGCCACCATCGGAAACACCAGACTGGTACAGCCGGTTGAACCAACCATGACTGTATCTTCCGGATTCGGCAGCGAGGCCAGAATGTAGCGGAAGGCCATCGATTCAGGGCAGCCGGCGCAGAGGGAGTGTTGCTCGATAAGTTCTTTAGAGGTGCCGATATCCTTCCAGCCCCGATCTTCCTTGCCGTAGGTCGCGCTCTTCACCAAGTCCTGATAGTCGGACGGCATGATGTCATAGAGGTCTTCCGAGATCTTAATCCGTTCTTTGCTCATGTGGCCTCCTCAAGATTCGCTCAGGGGAGCGAACAAGTTCGAAATATAGACGTACGACTCAGCTTCCACGACCGGCCAAGGAGAATGACTTCATCCCCAGAGCCGTCTTGATTTCCGACACGATGATTTCCGGCGGCATCGTCATGCCTCCGCAGACGTGCGGGCCGGCATGGACGCGCTGGGGGTTCGGGATGGATGCGCGGAGTTCCTTTGCGAGCCAGCCGGTCACGTTGAATTCCGGCACGAAAATGTGCTTGGCATTCTTCGTCGCCTCCCGGATCTCTTCTTCCGGCCAGGGACGAAGGGTCTTGATCTTGACGAGACCGCATCGGACACCCTCGTCTTCCAGCAAGCGGATGGCCTCGCGTCCTTGCGACACCGCAGTGCCGGAGGCCACGATCACGATGTCGGCGTCGGTGTTTTCTGTGTCGATCAATCCATTCAGCCAATGAATCGAATGTTTCCGGGACCGCTCAATGGCGGCCCAGATCTCCTGCTGCCACGAGGCATGGGTCGCATAGCTGATGTAGTTACTCTTCATGACGAAAGGATCCCGCATCATACGGACAGGCGGACATTCCATGTCCATGCACGGAACGGGTGAGCGATAAGGGTCATAGGGCGGAAGGCACATGTCGGTTGGAGTCAGGTTGACGACGTCCTTCGTGTGCGTCACGAAGAAACCGTCGCAACAGAGTGCCAGCGGAAGATGCACGTCCGGTTCTTCGGAGACCATGAAACCCTTAAGAATCCAATCGAAGAAGTCTTGGGCCGTTTCGGCATGCCAGACCAACATGCCGGTATTGAGCAAATAGGCGATTTCCAGTGTGTCGGGTTGGATCGACAGTGGGGAGTTGATGCCGCGACAGGTGACGATCATCTGGATCGGCAACCGCGCACCGGCCCACATGGGGAAATTTTCCATCGCCCGCATCGTGCCAGGCCCGGCCGTTGTCGTGAACACCCGGGCGCCTCCGAACGCGGCGCCTGCACATTGCGACATGACGGCAAATTCGCTCTCTCCACGGAAATAGTCGCCAATGTAACCTTCGGCGAACAACTCTCCGATCAACGCCGCCGCTTCGCTCTGCGGGGTGATCGGATAGGCGATCATGACGTCGCAACTGGAGCGACGAACGGCTTCTTTGATCACTTCGCTGCCCGTGTAGAACGACGGAGTCCGGGGCGCCTCGTGAAGCATCTTCCACGGATCGGTAAATGTCTGGCCTTTCTTATTCTGAGTTCCGATAAAGGATTTTGATTCCGCCATGGCCACAGCCTCCTTTCACTACATGCAGACAGTGCTTAGCTTGTTGCGCCGTTCTTGGTCGTCAACCGCGGTTTGACCGTTCCCTTGAGTTTTTTTATCCAATCGGCGAGCGTCATGATTTTTTCGACCGATGCATCGCGGAACGACAGCATTGCATCCTCATGACCAGCCTGTGCACACATGGCGATCGTATAGCAGGACGTTCCGCCGCGGATGATCTTGAGGGAGAGATTCGCTTGGTGACAATGAACCCCCACGAACATGCAGCAATCGATCTTATTATGCCAGATGGTCAGATTGGGGTGATTCGGGTTGATTTCGACTTCGGGATTGATCTTGGGGTATTTAGGCCTGTAGTCGGGCATGGGAATAAGCATTGCCTTCTGGCCCGGCTGCACGCATTCTTTCAAGGTGTTGTACAGATGGCGGATGGCCGTCGCTTTTTTCGCGGCTTTCTCGTTCCATGCCCACAGAACCAACGGGCCGGGGAAAATCGTCGGCACAGAGGCCATGAGAAACTGGCGAGCGGCTTCTTCGTACGCCTTTTCCTCCGATGCAATGACGCCGTTGATGTGTGCTTCGCCTGGATTGGGCAAGTACACGCCCATGGACGCCGCAGCGGGAGGAAGAAAATGTTCGGGGCCTGGCAACACGCGATATTGACTCATTCCAGCTCTCACTCCGCCAAAGGGTTAACAACCAGAGAACTTCGATTTTTCAATAAGCTCGGCTGCTCTCAATGTAAGCTTTTCCGGGGACGTCTGCAACCTCACAGAAGGCCCAAGCAGGGGAAATTTTGGGCTATCGGACAAAGTCGAAACTAGGCCTATTGTCCTAAGCGAAGCCGGTTGTCTCGTGAAGGATCGATCGCAGAGTGTTAGGCATTATAGGAGGTGGAATTTCGCTCTGTCAAACGGCAGGCACAGGAATTCCTACTCTGGCCTGCGGAAAGTAACGGCAAATGAATTTTTTCTCAAGTCGTTGATAATAATTATCTTTTGTCTACGGGAGTTGCTCGCAGGCTTCGACCGAGCCGAGGACGCAAGCTCTCTCAAGGTCGTCCTTCGCAAGCGTGCCCTGGAGTTGGTTCTGATAGAGCTTGGCTCGGGTGAGGAGCGCTCCCGTGTTTGTCGGATCGACACGGATAACCGTCGAAAGGTCTTCAAGCGCTTGTCCGGGACGATTGAGCTTCAATAGGATGTCGCTGCGAAGGAGGTAGGCTTCCTTCTGGTAGGGAATCCAACTGTCCGGGGTCTGGGCGTCGAGAAGCCGCTTCAATGTGGCAAGTGCCTGGTGCGGATGTTTGGATTCCGCTTGCCGTCTGGCCTGGGTGGTATAGACGACGATGAGACGCTGGCGGGCAATATCGAAAAATGGGTCCAGAGCCAGAGCCTGTTCATATGAGACGGCGGCCTCATCCATTTGCTTGAACCAGGTTTGGACGTCCCCCTTGCCGACCCAGCTCCATGCATTTTGACTATCGAGTTGGAGTGCTCTGTCGAAGTCTGCCTGCGCCTTTTGAAGATAGTCTGCATAGGCGTCAGGGCTTGAATGCTGGGCAAAAGCCAGAGAAACCAGTCGAAGAAAGGTTTGCCCCCGAATCAGAAACGGTTCGACGAAGCGACTGTCAAGGGCGATGGCTTCGGAGGACAGTTGGATTTTTTCACGCAGGTTCTGTGATTGCATCGCGCGGCTCACCAAACTTCTTGCCTGGTGAGCGGACTCGGATTTTCCGTTTGGTTCGATGACCAGCATGCGAACCCCGATGGGGTCTTGTTGAAATTCCTTCAGCTGTTTGCGCAGGTGCTGATTTTCCTGCTGCAATTGTCGGAAATGCTGGGAGAGCTTTTCTTCCGATTGTTGTCGACGGATCGCTGCGACGAGACTCTCGATGTTAACTGTAGCTCGGATTCGTACGAAGAACACCGGCCGATCGTTTTCAAAGGAGCGCCGTGATTCGAGAATCTCGGTTTCCGCGATGCCGGCGGCGATCGTGCGTATTTCCAGCGTACTGTTCTGTATCCGTTGCCCCTGGAATTCTCTTTCGAAATCTAGAAACGTCGCTTCGAGGTAGACACCTGCTTCTTCGACCGCCTTCCGCTGCGCGCGCTGCAGAACCTTTTCTTCCGCACCCGTCAGCGTATCGCCGTCCATCATCGTATAGGAGGCTTCGGCCATAACGACTCTTGGCGCCGAAGCAGACGCGGAGGGCAGACGATGGCTGAAGATACAAAGGAGCATGAGAATAAGCATCCACCACTGGATGGGCCGGAGGCGAGAGCGCATGGAACAACTATAGCGCTCAGTATCCAATGCGGCAATTTGACGAAAGGGCTGGAGCGATACAGAGCTAGCGACGTTGGATGGCGGCGGACTACCGAGGCTACCGTGGTTTGGGAAATACCTGCGTGAACGGATGGACTTCAACCCGTTCAAATACCCCGTTGACCATGTAGGGGTCTTCAAGTGCAAACTTGCGGGCTTCTTCAAGGGAGTCGGCTTCGATGACAATAAGGCTTCCTGTCTTGTCCGTCAGCGGGCCTGCCAAGAGGACCCGGCCGGCTCGATCGAGAGGCTCCAAATTGGCGAGGTGGGCGGGGCGGTACACCTTGCGCCGCGCTTCTCCGTCAGGGCCGTCGAATCCGAGAATGACAAAAATCATGGAGAGTACCTTGATAGATCGACGAGGTTCGAGGAAGGCTTAAGAGGAACTCTCGAGAGGGCACCGGTCCTTATAACCCGAGGTCGTTTCATGCCACCATCGGATTTCCTGCTCTCCCATTTTCCAGCACAGGAATACGATGCGGCCGTCGCGAAGGTGCGGAAAATCGCAGAGTCCCATATCGAGGTCCTTGACGACCACGCCCAATTCATGGATGGCCTTGATATTGGCGCTGACCTGCTGAAGGCTGGTGATATAGAGTGCACCGACCGTGCTCCCTCCGCCATATTCGGCTTGCGCGCTCGCTTTTCGGATGTCTTCCTTAGTTCGAACCAAGGTTTCTCGGGCCTGTTTGACCGAAGACAGACGAGAATTTAGTTGGGGGATTAGGCGATTGGCCTCCGCTAGTGTGAACAGCCGATCATGGTGTTCCTGCTCGTCGTCCTGCGACATGCGCGTCCCCTCGTTGATGCGCTCATGTAGCACATCGGTGTTTCTTCTCGCAATACGGCGCGGCCGACCGAGGATCCGGATCCCATCCCGTCGGCGGATTGTGTGCTAACGATAGACGGGAGGAGCCGGCGTATCGTTCAAGCGAGGTCCCTCCCCGTTTCTTCTGTTGACAAGCAAGAGTATGCGGGGTATGCTCCACCATAACCAGCTTTCGGTTCGAGTCTACGGACTTTCCGCACACAAGTACTTCCGGGGCACGTCTCGATACACTCTACAGGGCATGTCATAAGAACCGGTCGGCGCGCGGGAATTCTCGCTTACAAATATCCACGGGACATGAGGCAAGGTCGTCCCTCACAAAGCGTCCCCTCGAATTAGAAACACACGCGGTACAATCGCCAACTCATTGTCGGTTCCGTCATCACACGCCAGTCCACATTGACCAATGATTCGCATTCATCGCTGACCCACCAGCCAGGAGCTTGAGAGGACACCTATGGCACAAACCAAGGGAGAGGTTATGCATCTTGCCGAGTTGAAACAGAAAACCATCGCCGACCTCAACGATGTCGCGCGTGATCTCAAAATCGAGGGAGCGGCAAATCTCCGGAAGCAGGAATTGATTTTTGCCATCCTTCAAGCGCAGACAGAAAAGAACGGTGTGGTTTTCGGCGAAGGAGTTCTCGAAACCTTGCCTGATGGGTTCGGATTTCTCCGCGCTCCCGACTCCAACTATCTTCCTGGTCCGGACGATATCTATATCTCGCCGTCGCAGATCCGTCGCTTCAATCTTCGCACCGGGGACATCGTGTCCGGCCAAATCAGGCCCCCGAAGGAAAGCGAGCGGTATTTCGCGTTGCTCAAAGTTGAAAAGGTCAACTACGAAGATCCGGAAGTCGCGCGGGACAAGATCCTCTTCGACAACCTCACGCCGCTGTATCCGGAAGAGCGCATCAATCTTGAGTTCGACCGCGAGGAATATTGCACCCGGGTCATGGATCTGACGACTCCGATCGGTAAGGGGCAGCGAGGCCTGATCGTTGCCGCCCCCCGTACCGGCAAGACCATGCTTTTGCAGGCAATCGCTCGGGCCATACTCAAGAACCACAAAGAAGTGACGTTGATCGTCCTGCTGATCGATGAGCGGCCGGAAGAGGTCACCGACTGGCAGCGGCAGGTCAAGGCGGAGGTGATCAGTTCCACGTTCGACGAACCGGCTCAGCGCCATGCTCAGGTTGCGGAAATGGTGCTGGAGAAAGCGAAGCGCTTGGTCGAGCACAAAAAGGATGTCGTCATCCTGTTGGACAGCATCACCCGTCTTGCGCGCGCGTACAATACGATCGCGCCTCCGAGCGGCAAGGTTCTCTCGGGCGGTCTTGACTCCAACGCGCTCCAGCGCCCCAAGAGATTTTTCGGCGCGGCCAGGAACATCGAAAACGGCGGGAGTTTGACCATCATGGCGACGGCGCTCGTCGATACCGGCAGCCGGATGGACGATGTCATTTTCGAAGAATTCAAGGGAACCGGCAACATGGAAGTGCACCTGGATCGTCGATTGGCCGACAAGCGAATCTTCCCGGCGATCGACATCAGCCAGTCCGGGACGCGCAAGGAAGAGTTGCTGGTGGACAAGGACCGGCTCAACAAGATGTGGATTCTCCGGAAAGTGCTGAGTCCGCTCGGCACGATGGAAGCGATGGAGTTCCTGATGGACAAGGTGCAGGGTACCAAGACCAACCAGGAATTTTTGCAATCGATGAACCGATAATATCGACTTGTATCCGAACCGTCTGACACGGTACAGTGACGGGTCTTCGAATAGGCGAAGGCAGTAGTTTCGGAGGCAGAGGGCACATGAAGAAGGGTATTCATCCGTTGTACCGGGAAGCGACGGTACATTGTGCGTGCGGCAACAAGTACAAAACCCGGTCGACCGTCGGGGACATCAACGTCGATATCTGCTCGAATTGTCATCCGTTTTTTACGGGGACGCAGAAAATCGTCGATACCGAGGGCCGGGTCGAGCGGTTTAAGAAGAAGTACGCGAAGAAGGGTAAGTAGCGAACCCTGCGAACATAGGAGAGACCCTGCTTCGCGAGCGGCAGGGTCTCTCTTTTTTTGTCTCGAATCTTTTCCTACTGATCGGTCAGGGCCTGTCGAGGGGGTATGGAAGCAGCACTGTTGAAGCGATGGGAGTCTCTCGCGAGTCGTTACGACGAGCTGACCACGCAGCTCACGGACCCCTCCGTCATCGGCCAGCCTCCGTTACTGATCAAATTGAATCGAGAGCGCACCGAACTTGAGCCAGTCGCGCAGCTTTTCCAGCGGCATCGAGATCTCTTCAAGCAATCGGAGGACATTTCCCACATGCTTGCGGATTCGACGATCGGCGCAGAGTTCCGAACTTTGGCCGTCGAAGAGAGTGCGCGGCTCGATGAAGCGATGGTGGCGCTCCAAGCCCAAGTGATGGAGCATCTCACCCCCAGAGATCCTCGCGACGACAAGAGTTTGTTCCTGGAGATTCGGGCGGGCACGGGTGGCGATGAAGCCGCGTTATTCGCCGGAGACCTGTTTCGAATGTACGTGAAATTTGCCGAGCGGCACAAACTGAAAGTCGAAATCGTGGAGGCCTCCGAAACCGGGAAAGGCGGCTATAAAACGGTCGTCGCCCTCATCGAGGGGAAAGGCGGCTATGGACTATTCAAGTATGAAAGCGGTGTCCATCGGGTTCAGCGTGTGCCTGTGACCGAGGCGGCCGGGCGAATTCACACGTCCACCGTGACGGTGGCGGTTATGCCGGAAGTGGACGATGTGGACGTCCAGATCGATCCCAAGGATCTCCGGATCGACACGTTTTGTTCGTCCGGAGCAGGAGGGCAAAGCGTCAATACCACCTATTCGGCGGTGCGCATCACGCACCTTCCGACGGGAGTGGTCGTATCCTGTCAGGACGAACGGTCGCAGCTCAAGAATCGCACGAAGGCGATGCGAACGCTGCGCGCCCGAATTGTTGAGGCCGAACGGGAAAAACAAGAGGCAGAAATCGCTCAGAATCGCAAGGCGCAAGTGGGAACCGGAGATCGGAGCGAGAAGATCCGTACCTACAACTTTCCGCAGAATCGCGTCACGGATCATCGCGTAGGCGTGACCTTGCACAAGCTGGAACATGTGCTGGCCGGTGATATGAGCGAATTGGTCGAAGCGCTGCGTTCCCAGCGTGATCAGGCGGCCGTTGCGGAGGCTTCATGAGCCCGTCTTCTTCAGGCGCGGCTGCCGAGGAATGCCGGACGGTCGGGCGGGTGATCGCCGAAGCGTCCCGACGACTTTCTGAAGCAGGGCTGGACACCGCTGATCAGGAAGCGGTGTGGTTGGCGGAATATGCGTTGGGGTTGTCGAGGCTGCAGCAAGTTCTTCACGGGAATCGCGAGTTGTCTTCCAGCGACATCGCCGCGTTGCAGCAACTCGTGTCCAGACGGACCGAGAGAGAGCCGCTTCAGTATATCCTTGGCACACAGGATTTTTGCGGACTGGAGTTCGAGGTCAATCGCTCGGTACTAATTCCCCGACCTGAAAGCGCCTTGTTGGTTCAAGAAACGCTTCGCCGAGTGTCATCGCGCGAAAGGCCCGTGCTGGTCGATGTGGGCACGGGATCCGGCTGCCTGGCCATTGCGCTGGCCCGTCTCGTGTCCCCGCAGCAATTGTTTGCGATCGATCTCTCGCCCGAGGCCTTACGGACGGCGAAACAGAACGCGGAACGTCTCGGGATTGAATCGGTGACATGGCTGGAAGGCGATCTGCTGACGCCTCTGGCGGAACGAGGACTTGAAGGCCGGGTCCGGGCGATTGTCTCAAATCCGCCCTATGTCTCCGAATCGGATTGGCCGACCCTTCAGCCGGAAGTTCGTCTCCACGAACCCCGATTGGCTCTGGTTTCCGGCCCTAGAGGAACCGAATTGCACGAACGGTTGATCCTCGGTGCGATCCCGTTTCTGGAGGCGGGAGGGAGCTTGATCATGGAACTCGGGTGGGGGCAGAGTCGATCATTGATCGAGTTCGTGGAAGCTTGTCCTGCATATCAATCTGTCGAGACTCTCCGTGACGAGGCAGGAATCGAGCGTGTGTTAATCGCCGAACGGGGAAGGGGATAAGGCCGGACGTGGACAAGATTGTGATCAATGGGGGCGTCTCTCTGAAGGGGCGAGTCCGGGTCAGCGGGGCCAAAAACTCCGCTCTGCCGATCCTCGCGTCGACGATTCTGGGCGGCGGGGAATGCATGATCAGCAATGTGCCGCGCGTCGTCGATGTGGTGACCATGGGCAAACTGCTGGGAATTCTTGGGGCCAAGGTCACGCAAGAAGCCAGTCGGGTCGTCATCAAGGCGGATGTCATCAACTCGACCCAAGCTCCGTACGAACTGGTCAAGACGATGCGCGCGTCCATACTCGTATTGGGTCCCCTCCTTGCGCGCTGGGGGCAGGCCACCGTGTCGTTGCCGGGCGGATGCGCCATCGGCTCTCGTCCCGTGAACATGCATCTTGCCGGGCTTACCAAGCTGGGGGCGGAGGTGTGGGTCGAGCACGGCTATATTCATGCGCGAGCCAAACGTCTGACCGGCGCAGCCATCTATTGCGACGTGCCGACCGTGACGGGCACGGAGAACTTGATGATGGCGGCGTCGCTCGCTCAGGGCACCACCGTAATCGAAAATGCCGCCAAAGAGCCGGAGATTGTGGACCTGGCCGATTTCCTCACGAAACGCGGCGCGCGTATTATCGGAGCCGGCACGGATATGATCACCATCGAAGGAGTTCGGGAACTTCGAGGGAGCGACCACGAAGTCATTCCGGATCGTATCGAGGCCGGGACGTACTTGGTCGCCGGTGCGATCACCAGAGGCTCGATTTCCGTCGATCGATGTCGCCCCGACCATCTTGAACCGGTCATCGCCAAACTACGAGAGACGGGCGCGGACATTCGCGTGGAGAAGGAATCGGTGCATTTGAATGCGGGAGCATCAGGCCGCCCGGACGGTGTCGATATACGAACCATGCCGTTCCCGGGGTTTCCGACCGACATGCAGGCACAAATGGCGGCACTCATGGCAGTTGCCAGGGGAACCAGCATCATCACCGAAACGGTGTTCGAAAGCCGGTTCATGCATGTGGAAGAATTGAGGCGGATGGGAGCCGATATTCGTGTGGAGGGCAATCGTTTGATGATCACCGGGTGTGAACGCTTGACCGGCGCTCCGGTGATGGCGTCCGATCTTCGCGCGAGTGCGGGGCTGATCTTGGCGGGGCTGGCGGCAGAGGGGACCACCGAGGTGCTGCGAGTGTATCATCTCGATCGCGGCTACGAAGATATCGAAGATAAGCTTCGGGGACTCGGAGCCGTCATCGATCGCCGTGCAGCCTAGTGTGCGGTACTCGTTGTCCGGATGAATGGATGGGATCTCATGCTGACTGTCGCGCTCTGCAAAGGTAAGTTGATCGAACCGGCGCTTGCCTTATTCGGACGAGCCGGCTATGCCGGGGCCAGGCTGGCCACGGAGAGCCGCCGCCTGGTATTTGCCTGTCCGGAGATCGGAATGACTTTCTTGATCGTCCGCCCTACCGACGTCCCGACCTACGTGGAACATGGAGCGGCGGATGTGGGTATCGTGGGGAAAGACGTGTTGTTGGAACAGGACAGTGATGTCTATGAGCCGTTGGATTTGGGGTTCGGAGCGTGTAGAATCGCGGTCGCGGCGCTCCGCGGGCAGGATTCTCGTGACCGGCTTTCCTCCAAAATTCGGGTGGCGACGAAGTATCCGAGAATTACCGAACGGTATTTCAACCAGCGCGGAGTGCCTGTCGAGATCATCAAGTTGTATGGGTCGATCGAGCTCGCCCCCCTCGTGGGCCTTGCCGACCGGATCGTGGATCTGGTCGAGACCGGCAATACGCTCAAGACGCACGATCTGGTCGAGGTCGAGTGCATTGCGACGTCGACGGCGCGTCTGATCGTCAATCGAGCCAGCCTGAAACTCAAGCATGCCACGGTGACGGAACTCATCCAAAAACTTCGAAGAGCCGCGATGACGCGGCGGCCTTCCACCTCCGTGACCGCGAACGGACGGAACCGAAGCAATCAAAAGACCAAGCGGGTGCCTGCATGAAGATCGTTGCCTCGACGGATCGGGCCTTTGTTTCAGCCTTGAAAAAGGTCGTCTCGCGCGCCAGGATGCAGGGAGCCGCCGTTGAAAGAACCGTGCGCACCTTGCTGCAGGCGGTCGAGCGAGGCGGCGACGCGGCGGTGTTGCGCTATACGAAGCAGTTCGACAAAGTTGCTCTCAAGGCAAGTGAACTCAAGGTGACGTCCGAAGAGATCAAAGACGCCTATCACCGTATTCGAAAGGACGAAGGCGACGCTCTACGGTTTGCGGCACAACGGATTGCCGCATTTCACGAGCGGCAGCGCACGAAGACCTGGATGTATCAGGACGGCGAAGCCACGTTGGGCCAGGTCGTGACGCCGATTGACGCCGTCGGCCTCTACGTCCCGGGCGGCAAGGCGGTGTATCCGTCGACGGTTCTCATGAGCGCTATTCCTGCAAAGGTCGCGGGAGTCTCCCGCATCGTGATGTGCACACCGCCGCAGAAGGACGGGATCAATCCCTATCTGCTCGTTGCAGCGGATATCGCCGGCGTGACGGATATTTTTCGCGTCGGAGGGGTTCAAGCAGTCGGGGCATTGGCGTTCGGGACCAAGTCCATACCGAAGGTCGACAAGATCGTGGGCCCCGGCAATATTTACGTGGCCACGGCCAAGCGTCTCCTGTACGGAACGGTGGGCGTCGACATGGTGGCGGGTCCGAGCGAATTGCTCGTGGTCGCCGACGGCGATGCGAAGCCGGCGCATGTGGCGGCGGACTTGTTGTGCGAGGCCGAGCACGACGAAGACGCCCAGGTGTGGCTCGTGACGACGTCCGCGTCTCTGGCGAAAAATGTCGGAAGACTGTTGGAGCAACAGCTCCGGGGGTTGCAGCGGGAGAAGATCGCCGCCAAGTCCGTTGCAAGGCATTCCGTGGCGTTCGTGGTGACCACCATGGACGAAGCCATTGAGGTGGCCAACCAGATCGCTCCCGAGCATCTCACGCTTTCGGTTGATCAGCCATTCGACTACTTGGAAAAAATTCGCCATGCCGGAGCGTTGTTTCTCGGGCGATACACTCCGCCCTCCGTGGCCGACTATATTGCCGGACCGAATCATGTGCTGCCGACCGGGGGAACCGCGAAATTCTTTTCCGCATTGTCGGTGCTCGACTATCTGAAAGTGAGCAACATCGTGCATTACACGAAGGAAGAGCTGAGCAAGGTGAAAGATCATCTTATCCGATTCGCTCATATCGAGGGCTTCGACGCCCATGCGAAGTCGGCTCAAAGCAGGTTTGCATGAAAAAAAACGGCGGGCCTTCGCGACAGGCTTCCATTCATCGGGCCACTAAAGAAACGGATATCCGCGTCGAATGGACATTGGACGGCAGCGGGCAAGGGACGATCGACACCTCCATCCGGTTCTTCGATCACATGCTCGAATTGCTGGCTCGGCACGGATTTTTTGATCTCACGGTCAAGGCGAAGGGTGATATCGATATCGACGAGCACCATACGGTCGAGGACGTGGGGATCGTCATGGGCAAAGCTCTGCACCAGGCCTTGGGCGAAAAGGGCGGCATCAAGCGATTTGGATTCGCGTCGGCTCCGCTGGACGAGACGTTGGCGCAGGTGACCGTTGATTTGAGCGGCCGGCCATTCTTGGTCTATAACGTCAATCTGCCTGACCGCAAAATCAAATCATTCGACCTGGGATTGTTCGAGGATTTTTTCCAGGCCTTTGTGACGCATGGGGGACTCAATCTGCACGTCAACCTGCTGTACGGACGGAACCCGCATCACATCATGGAAGCGATCTTCAAGGGTCTGGCGAAGGCGCTTGATCAGGCGACCACGGTGGAAGAACGTCTGGCAGGTCACGTCTTGTCGACGAAGGGTACGTTATAGTGGATCCCTTCCATTCCGCGTACTCGAGACAGGCTGCTCTGGAATTCTTTTCTGAGCAGTTACGTTGTGATGAGACCGGCAGATTACCCGATCGGCCGTAACAATTTACACTTCTCCCAACACCGCCTTCGTCGTTTTGAAGTGAAGTTTTGCCACGGTTCCCAGCCGATCCCGCCCATGTTTTTTGACCACCATCCTCCCCGCGAGTTCGACGCTCGGTGAAGCGCCTTTGGGCAGGGTGGTGCCGACGTCCTCCGACAGCCGCTTCAGTCGCATCAAAAATTCCGCGCGTGCCAGAACAGATGCCGCTGCGACGGCGAGATCCGATTCCGCTCCAGTGCGCTGTTGCAGAGTGATGGTCCGGCCTTTGGCCTGCAAGGCGTTCAGGATAAGGCGTTCGTCTCCGAATTGATCGGAGATGGCCAAGCTGCATGGCACCCGCTCGAGCAGGTTCTCTAGGGCTTTGGCATGTCCCCAGGCGAGCAGCCGATTGAGGTTGCGGATCTTGGTATACAGTTCGTTGTACTTCTGCGGACCGATCGCAATGATGCTGTGAGGACAAATGGTTTTGATATCCGGGGCCATTTCCAGAATCCGCCCGTCGGATATTTTCTTACTGTCCCGGATCTGGATCAACGTGAGTTCCGCCTGAGTGGTCGCATCGACGAACACCGCGGCGATGACGAGCGGGCCGAAATAGTCTCCTTTCCCCGATTCGTCGATTCCGATGCGTTCGATTACGGGCCCCGGCATGTCGTCGGATTGAGTTCGCCAAGTCACAGGTAGAAAACGTCGCAGTGGGGCGGTAATCTACCAGAGCCGCCCAGGGCGGTCAATTTTGACGCGTTGTTCAGAAGGAGGATGGTGATGGCCGTAGCACCACGTCGTGGTGGCATTTGGTGTCTGGTCGTTTATTGTGTCGTCGTGACAGTCGGATTGCTTGGATGCGAAAAGAATCCATACACGGGACGGTCTCAACTGCTCATGACCTCCGTGGGGGAGGAAATGGAGATGGGCGCTCAAGCCTATTCGCAGGTCAAGAGCGATCCAAAAATGAGGCCTTCTCAGAATCCTCGTGAGATCGAACCCGTCAAGCGCGTTGCGGCCCGCATCGTGGAAGCCGCGAGGCGGTCCAAATATGGGGAAATGGCCAAACAGTTTCAATGGGAAGTGACGGTGATCAAAGACGACAAAACGGCAAATGCCTTCGCCCTTCCTGGGGGGAAGTTGGCGGTGTACACGGGGATTTTTCCGGTCGCCAAGACGGAAGCGGGATTGGCCGCGGTCATGGGGCACGAAGTCGTACATGCTCTGGCCCGGCATGGGGCCGAACGTATGAGCCAGGAGCAATTGGCGAACGCCGCCGTGCAGGCTGCGGGAGCAGCGGTGGGAGCCTCAGGGGGAGGAGGCCTCCTCTCCCAGGGGACGATCGCGGCACTCGGCGCAGGCGCTCAGGTTGGCGTGTTGCTGCCATTCAGCCGGCAGCATGAATCGGAAGCAGACTACATCGGCATCTTGCTCGCTGCCGATGCGGGCTATGACCCCAGAGAATCCATTGCACTGTGGGAGCGCATGGAGCGGATGTCGGGAGGAGGCGGACCAGCCGAGTTCTTGTCCACTCATCCCAGTCATGGGACAAGAATCGAGGATCTCAAGAAAGCCATGCCGGAAGCGCTCAATATCTATAAGACGCGGCAACCAGTGCCTGCCGCTGATTTGCCGGGAGCTGGGGGCTGATCTGAGCCGTATCCCGCGTTGGGCGTGCCTGCGCCGGTCTTTCGTAGGGATAGCCCGTTTCATCGATCGCTGAGACAATGCGCAGCGGTGAAGGGTTCTATCGACAAGAACGGGAGGGTCCCATGGTTTCTCGATACGGACCGCGAGTGCCGGTGGTCGGTCAGGCCGTTCTGGCCGGCAGCCATACGTCCTGTGAAGGCCGGGTCCTCGATCTCTCGGTTCCCGGCTGTCTCATCGAATGTCCGCATCGATTGCACGTCGGAGAGTATGTTCGACTCCGGGTCTCGTTGCCCGACGGAGGGGCGGCCATGACGGTATCCCTGGCCGCCGTGCGCTGGGTATGCGGAAATCGCGTGGGATTGGAATTCATTCGGTCTTCCAATGCGGACCAACATCGTCTGAACGCATTCGTCAGTCGCCACGATCCTCGAAGTGCGGTTCCGATGGGTCGGGTCTTGAAGTGGAAGGAATCCATCACGCTTCTTGGTGCGTCAGGGGACTGAGGAATGTTTCTGCGTTACCTTCAATGAGAAGCATAACGGCTTGAATCCGTCAACGCCGTTTCCTATACTGGCTCTGCGCGAGGGGGAAGACCGGGGGATCGCTCATCGCGGAACGCGATGAGAGGAAAGTCCGGACTTCACGGGCAGGACGCTGGGTAACACCCAGGCGGAGCAATCCGACACCAGCACCACAGAGAACAGACCGCCGATGGCCAACGCGATGAGATCTCTCATCGTTGCGGCACAGGTAAGGGTGAAACGGTGGGGTAAGAGCCCACCGCGGTGGTGGTGACATCACCGGCAGGGTAAGCGTCGTCCGATGCAAGGCCAAATAGGAAGACACCATCGGTTCTTTTCGGAGAGCCGGTGACCAGCTGGCCCGGCTGAGGTCTTCGGGTAGGTCGCTTGAGGTTCGGGGTAACCCGAATCCCAGAGAAATGATCTCCGCCGACTGAGAGCATATCCTGGTCGGCACAGAATCCGGCTTATAGGTTTTCTCCACCGCGCGCATCATTTCGCACTCCTCCGTACCACGTCCAACCTCGAAATCGCTCTATTGACCTGTCACAGGTGGGATGATAGGATCTCGGATCTTTCCCATTGTTTTTTCAGAACATTCTGAACGATTGACGAATAAGGTGTACGGTAACGCACCTGCGTCTCTTCGTATCTCCTTCCCCATGGGGGTTCATGGGTGGGAGAGAGGAGGTCCGGTATGAAGCTGACGGGCGCCGAAATTTTCATCGAATGTTTAAAACGCGAAGGCGTCAAGACGCTCTTTGCGCTTCCCGGAGGCGTGGTCCTCAAGATTTTCGACATGCTGCATCAGCAGAAAGACATCGAGGTCGTCTTGACCCGCCATGAACAAGGTGCGGGTCACATGGCCGAAGGCTATGCCAAGGCCACCGGCAGAGCGGGTGTCTGCCTGGTCACCTCAGGTCCGGGCATGACCAACGTCATCACCGCGCTGGCCGATGCCTATATGGATTCCGTTCCGTTGGTGTGTTTTAGCGGACAGGTTCCGACGAACTTGATCGGCAACGATGCGTTTCAAGAGGCCGACAATGTGGGGCTCAGCCGCCCTTGCACGAAGTATAACTTCCTCGTCAAGGACGTGAATGATTTGGCGTCCACGATCAAGGAAGCATTTTACATCGCGACGACCGGACGTCCCGGTCCGGTGCTCGTGGACATCCCGAAAGACGTATCGATGGAAAAGGCCGACTTTACCTATCCGAACTCTGTTTCGATCCGTGGCTACAATCCCACGTACGAAGGGAACAAGTGGCAGATCAAGCAGGCGGCGGAAGCGATGATGAAGGCCAAGAAGCCGGTCCTCTACGTGGGCGGCGGTGTGGTGTTCTCCGGCGCATCCCAGGAATTGATCGAGTTGGCCGAGTTGACGCAGATTCCGGTCGATATGACGTTAATGGGCCTCGGGGCCTTCCCCGGCGAGCACCCGCTTTCCATGGGTATGCTGGGCATGCACGGCACCTATCAAGCGAACATGGCGGTGCATTACGCTGACCTCGTGGTGGCAATCGGAGCGCGGTTCGACGATCGCGTCACGGGAAAGGTCGCGGAATTTTGTCCCTACGCAAAAATCGTCCATATCGACATCGATCCGACATCGATCAGGAAGAACATTCATGTTGATATCCCAATCGTGGGGGACTGCAAAGCCGTCTTGCGTGAACTCACCCAGATTCTGAAAGCGACGGTGAACGGCGAGCAGAGGGAACTCCGCAAGGCATGGTGGGATCAGATCCGTGAATGGGAGCGTGCGCATCCCCTGACCTACCAACAGGAGAAAGACGGTCCGATCAAACCGCAACACGTGATCAAGAGACTCTATGAATTGACGAAGGACCGTGATCCGATCGTTGCAACGGACGTCGGTCAGCATCAGATGTGGGCCGCCCAATATTTCAAACTCTCGAAGCCCAATCGATGGCTCACGTCGGGGGGATTGGGAACGATGGGATTCGGTTTCCCTGCCGCGATGGGAGCGCAAGCGGCGTTCCCGGGCCGGTTAGTCCTCTGCATCGCCGGAGACGGGAGTGTGCAGATGAACATGCAGGAAATGGCCACCGCCGTGGTCAGTAAACTGCCTGTGAAAATCATCGTCCTGAACAACCGGTTCCATGGCATGGTTCGGCAGTGGCAGGACTTGTTTTATGAGGGCAGGTACGCATCCAGCTATCTGGATACTACTCCCGATTTCGTGAAGTTGGCCGAAGCCTACGGGGCCGTCGGCTTGCGAGCCGGAAAAGTCGGTGAACTGGATGATGTTCTGAAGGAAGCGATTGCCGTCAATGGGCCGGTCATTGTAGACGTCCCGACGCATCCCTACGAGAACGTGTATCCCATGATTCCCGCCGGAGGGTGCAACCACGAAATGATTTTGGAAGATCCGCCGGAATTGAAAAACAAACAATTAGGTGGCGCCGCAAAGGCAACCCCTGAAGGCAAAGATACGATTCTTACCGCCTAGGCAATCACGGCGGCCGATGGTCGGCCGTCCGTGTCGGAGCGCGAGACGCATGGAACACATCATTTCTGTCACGGTCGAAAACAAGTTCGGCGTGCTGTCACGCATCGCCGGACTCTTCAGCGGCCGAGGGTTCAATATCGAAAGTCTGTCGGTCGCGCCGACATTGGACCCCTCCATGTCCCAGATGACGATCGTCACATCCGGCGACGAGCGGATCGTCGAGCAAATCGTCAAGCAGTTGAATAAGCTCATCGACGTGATCAAGGTCGTCGATTTGAACGAGAGCGACTTCGTTTCCCGTGAAACGGCGTTGATCAAGGTCCATACCAGGCAAGAGGATCGGGCCGAGGCGCTGAGGATTGCCGATATTTTCCGCGCGAATGTCATCGATTCCACGCCCTCGACCTATACGATCGAGGTCACGGGTGATCCGGCGAAAATCGAAGCCATCATCAATCTACTGCAGCCGCTAGGGATCAAGGAGCTGACCAGAACCGGGCGGGTGGCGGTGGCGCGTGAACCTCTTCGGTCCGCCGCGGTTCAACCCAAGAAGATCGCCCGCGAATAAGCGTGGTCGACACTTAACAGTCCCCCAGCAACATTTTATTGTCATCCAGGAGCCAGCGATGAAGATCTATTATGACAAGGATGCCGACCTTCAACACATACGGAACAAGACCGTGGCGGTCGTCGGATATGGCAGCCAAGGGCACGCTCATGCGCTCAACATGAAAGAGAGCGGAGTCTCGGTCGTGATCGGCCTGCGTGAAGGCGCTTCCTGGAAAAAGGCCGAGCATAGCGGATTGAAGGTCATGCCCGTTGCCGATGCGGTGAAAGCGTCGGACATCGTCATGATCCTTGCCCCGGATGAAGCGCAGGCGGCCATCTATCGCCAGGAGATCGCACCGAACTTAAAGCCCGGCGCCTATCTCGCATTCGGTCATGGATTCAACATCCATTTCGGACAGATCGTTCCGCCTCCCTCGATCAATGTGTTCATGGTCGCTCCCAAAGGGCCTGGACATTTGGTACGATCAGAGTACACGAAGGGAAGCGGCGTGCCCTGTTTGTTGGCTGTGCATCAAGACCCGAGCGGAACCACGCGGCAGGTGGGCTTGGCCTATGCCAGCGCGATCGGCGGCGGACGTGCCGGCGTCATCGAAACAAACTTCCGTGAGGAAACAGAAACTGACTTGTTCGGCGAACAGGCGGTGCTGTGCGGCGGGCTGACGTCGCTCATTCAGGCCGGATATGAGACCCTCGTGGAAGCCGGATATTCGCCGGAGATGGCCTATTTCGAGTGTTTACACGAGGTCAAGCTCATCGTGGATCTGATCTACCAGGGTGGGATCGCAAACATGCGATATTCCATCAGCACGACCGCCAAGTACGGAGATGTTACACGTGGGCCTCGGGTCGTCACGGAACAGACCAAGCAGGAGATGAAACAGATCTTGCGGGAGATCCAGGAAGGACGGTTCGCGAAGGAATGGGTCTTGGAGAACCAGGCCAACCGTCCGGTCTACAACGCATTGCTGGCCAAAGGTGAAGCTCATCCGATCGAGGCTGTCGGTGCTCGGCTGCGGGCGATGATGCCCTGGTTGAAAAAAGATCAGTTGGTCGACAAGAACAAGAATTGATGAGGGCTTCGGCTTCCCTCACGCGCTCTATCGGCTGAGGATTAGGATCTGCTGGAACAGTCGGCGGCGCGTGTTGAGGGTGCGCAGCCGAGGCGGTTTCTCGTTGGGGGCGGAGGTCTTTCGTGGCCGATCGTGCCGTCGGCATCCCAGTTGCCAAAGAAGGAATTCCCTTCATCGCGGTCGCCGCCGGCGGTACACTGGCGACGGGATGGATGGGCTGGCCCATTGCAGCGGGAGCGGCAGGGCTGTTGACGCTGTTCGTCTCATGGTTCTTCCGCAATCCACCCCGGACCATTCCGCAGGGAGCACGGCTCGTGGTTGCGCCTGGCGATGGAAAGGTCATTGCCGTCGAAGAAGAGTTCGAACCTCGTTACCTCAAGGATCGCAGTATCCGAGTCACGATCTTCTTGAATGTGTTCGATGTGCACATCAATAGAATTCCGTGCGAAGGGACCGTCGAAAACGTGCAGTACCAACCGGGACAGTTCCTGGTGGCCAGCAAACCCGAAGCCACGATTAAGAACGAACAAAACGCTTTGATGATCAAGGCCGGGCAAGGAGCGAAGGTTCTCTGCGTTCAGGTGGCCGGCTTGATTGCGAGACGGATCATTTGTTGGGTGTCGCCGCCGGAACGGGCGGTGCTGGGTGAGCGGTTCGGATTGATTCGGTTCGGGTCTCGTATGGATACATTCCTCCCGCTGGGATCAGTGATCAAGGTCGCCGTCGGCGATCGCGTGAAGGGTGGGGAGTCCATCCTGGGAGAACTGCCATGAAGACTACTGGACTGCGCCAGTCGTTCGCCAAAGGCGGGAAGCGTCATAAAGCGGCGATGCATTTGATCCCGAACCTGTTCACGACGGGGAACTTGTTCTGCGGTGTATTCGCGATCCTGTCGGTCTTTAACGCAAACTACCTGGCCGCCGCAGTGGCGATTCTGGTGGCCATGGTGTTTGACGTTCTCGACGGCAAATCCGCTCGCTTGACCAACAGCACCAGCCATTTCGGCTTGGAATACGATTCGCTTTCCGACGTGGTGTCGTTCGGCGTCGCTCCTGGTCTGCTCATCTATTCATGGGCGCTCAGTGGACAGGGCACGTTCGGCATTGCGGTCATGTTTGCCTACGTGGCCATGGGTGCGGTGCGTCTCGCGCGATTCAACGCTTCAGCGACTGCCTCGGACGGAAAGTATTTCACCGGACTGGCCATACCGGCTGCCGCAGGCGTCGTGGCCTCTTTGGTAATTTTCGATCATCACGTCGTGCGAACCGGCTCGGAAATCAAGCCGATCTTGGTGCTGATTATCACCCTGGTTTTGTCGTTTTTGATGGTCAGCACTATCAAGTATCGGAGTTTCAAGGACTTGAAGTTCCGAGGTGGTCGCCACATCACCTATCTAGTATGGGGCATCCTGACCGTGGTACTGGTGGCGGCGTGGCCCCAGGTTATGCTATTTGTAATCTTCGCCGGGTACGCACTGCTCGGTCCCGTCGAGCGGCTGATCACCTTAGTGACGAGGACGGGAAAGCAGATACAGCCGAAAAAGGAACAGCCGGCGGTCGAATCAAAGTTCTAGGGCGACGACGAGGAGTAGTAGGTCATTCGTCGAATCAAGAGAGCTGGTGGGTGGTGCAAACCAGTTTCGACGACGCCGAACTCGCCTCCGAGCCAGAGTCCATGAAACACGAGTAGTGGATTCCGCCTGGCCCCGTAAGGGCTGAATGAAGGATCTGGATAAACAGTATCCGGGTCGAATCAGGGTGGTACCACGAAGCGCCTCAAAGCCTTCGTCCCTGGGTTCTAGGGGCGAAGGCTTTTGTCTTTTTAAGCTGCTGAAAAGCCTTCCTGCGTATTCTTAGTCGTCCCGACCCTCAACGTACCGAAGGCGTATGTGTCGGGTTCGTGCTCCTGCGGCAGTGCAGAAGGAATGTGTGAACAGCTTGTCAGGTGGAGGTGATGCGATGACTCGTATGATCAGAATTTTTGACACGACCTTACGCGACGGAGAGCAATCTCCCGGTGCAAGCATGAACGTGGAAGAAAAGATCATGGTGGCAAAGCAGTTGGCCCGTCTTGGCGTCGACATCATTGAGGCGGGGTTTGCCTACAGCTCTCCGGGGGATTTCGAAGCCGTGCATCGGATCGCCCAGGAGGTGGAAGGTCCGACGATCTGCAGTCTTGCCCGTGCGCGTCCCGAAGACATTGAGCGAGCCTGGGAAGCGCTCAAGGGTGCGCCGAAGGTGCGCATTCACACGTTTCTCTCGGCTTCGGACATCCATTTGAAGCATCAATTCAGAATGACGCGGGAAGAAGCGAAGAAACGGGCGGTGGCGATGGTCCAACTGGCAAGGAGCTACGTGGAGGACGTCGAATTCTCCCCGATGGACGCCAGCCGTTCTGATCCTTCTTACCTGTACGAGGTTATTGAAGCCGTCATTGCCGCGGGGGCGGGCACGATCAACATTCCCGACACCGTAGGATATGCTGTGCCGCAAGAGTTCGGCAGGCTCATCCGGGGAATCCGCGAAGCTGTGCCCAACAGCAGCCGGGCCGTGATCTCGGTCCATTGCCATAATGACCTCGGATTGGCGGTAGCCAACAGTTTGGCGGCCATCGTGGAAGGGGCCGGTCAGGTGGAGTGTACGGTCAATGGCATCGGTGAGCGTGCCGGCAATACCTCATTGGAAGAAGTTGTGATGGGATTGCGGACGAGGAGGGATTGGTATCAGGCGGATACGCAAATCCGAACGGAGGAAATCTCGAAGACCAGTCGTTTGGTGAGCAAAACCACCAGCATGGTCGTGCAACCCAACAAGGCCATTGTCGGCGCAAACGCCTTCGCGCACACGTCCGGCATTCATCAGGACGGCCTGCTGAAAGACAAGACCACATATGAAATCATGAGGCCGGAATCGGTCGGCTTGGTCGAAAGCAAGATGGTCATGGGGAAACTATCGGGACGTCACGCGTTTCGTCAACGAATCGAGGAATTAGGGTATAAGTTGACGGATGAGGAGGTCAACCATGCCTTCGAGCGGTTCAAGAAGCTGGCGGACCAGAAAAAGGAGATTTACGAAGAAGACCTCGAGGTCATCGTCTCCGAAGAACTGGCCAAGATGGCCGATCGAATCACGCTGAAATCGTTTCGCGTCGAAAGTGGCACCAATCAGGTGCCGACCGCGACGGTTGAGCTGGAAATCGATGGGAAGGCGATCATCCGGACCGGTACGGGTGACGGGCCGGTCGATGCGGTCTATCGGACTATTGCCGCCATTACATCGACGAAGAGCACGCTATTGATGTACGTAGTGAAAGCCATTACGGGCGGGACCGATGCTCAAGGCGAAGTATCCGTGCGCGTTCAGGAGGACGGCCGGACCGTATCGGGACATGGAGCCGATACCGACATTATTACCGCCTCAGCCCGTGCATACCTGAGTGCCTTGAATAAACTGGCCTGTCTGACGGCCAAACAGGTGCAGGGTGAGGAGAAAGTGAACTTGATTTGAACTGGGACGCACGGTAGAGTGATCGACTCGCTGAGCCTTGCCGCGGGAAGGGGAGTGGTCCGTGCTGAAGGTCACGCTTTCGGAGCGTCCGGAATTTTTGGCCGGAGACCATACCCGACTTCGTGAAATCTTTCACCCGGCCAAACACCATCTGCAATTGGGGTACAGCCTCGCGCACGGGACACTGGACCCGGGTCAGCGTTCCAAGCGGCACGTCCTGAAGTCGTCCGAGGTGTACTACTTTATCGCCGGAAGAGGGCGGTTTCTCCTCAATAATCGAGAGATTCCGATCGAGGCAGGCACGACGCTGTATGTCCCGCCTGGCGGCGAGCAGTCGCTGGAGAACACGGGCAGTCAAGTGATCGAATTTCTGTGCCTGGTGGATCCGGCTTGGAAAATGGAAGACGAGCAGGTGTTGGAGTAACGCCTGTCAGCCAAAGGAGTCGAGTGACGTGAAAGCCAAGATTGCAGTGCTCGCCGGTGACGGTGTCGGCCGGGAAATTGTTCCCGAAGCGGTCAAAGTGCTGAAGGTGGTGGCGGAGAAATTCGGCCACACGTTCGACTTCGCCTATGGCGACGTCGGTGGGCAGGCCATCGACAAGGTCGGAGTGCCGCTACCGCAAGACACGTTGGCTTTGGCCAAACAAAGTGACGCGGTGCTGTTGGGCGCCGTCGGCGGTCCTAAGTGGGAGGGGCTCGAGTACAGCTTGCGACCCGAACGCGCGCTGCTGGGGCTTCGTGAACAGCTCGGGCTGTTTGCCAATCTTCGGCCCGCCAAACTGTATGAAGTCCTGGCCGATGCGTCCACCCTCAAGAAGGAAGTGATCGAGGGCATCGACATCTTGGTGATCCGTGAATTGACCGGCGGGATTTACTTCGGCAAACCGAAAGGGATCGAGGCGCTGCCCAACGGCGGCGAACGCGGGGTGAACACGGAGGTCTATACAACGGAGGAGATCCGTCGTATCGCGAAGGTGGCATTCGAGGCGGCACGCAGGCGGCGCAAGAAGGTGACCTCCGTGGACAAAGCCAACGTTCTGGAATCATCGGAACTGTGGAGACGGGTGGTGATCGCGGTGCAGAAGGATTTTCCCGACGTGGAGCTCAATCACATCTATGTCGACAATGCCGCGATGCAGCTGGTCAGAAATCCTAGGCAATTCGACGTCATGCTCTGCAACAACATATTCGGCGACATTCTCAGCGACGAAGCCGCCATGCTGACAGGATCCATCGGCATGCTGCCGTCGGCAAGCATCGGAGCACAGGTCGGCCTATTCGAACCCATTCACGGCAGCGCCCCCGACATTGCCGGAAAAAACATCGCCAATCCGATCGCGACCATCGCCTCGGCCGCCATGTTGCTGTCGTACGCATTCAAGTTGGACCGAGAGGCGCACGCAATTGAGGAAGCCATCGTGAAGACCCTGGATCTGGGGTATCGCACGAAGGACATCCATAGCGCCGGTAGTCGGCTGGTTGGAACAACCGACATGGGTGAAGCCGTCGTCCGGAACCTCAAGTAATCGGGACCTATGATGCCGAGAGAACTGACACGAAAGGCCGGCGCGATTAATACGGTTGCCGGAACGGGGGATGGAGCGATGTCGGGCGACGGCGGTTCCGCGGTGTCGGCTTGTCTGAACGAACCCAAGTCGGTGGCGTTCGACACCCGCGGCAATCTTATCATTGTTGATTCCGAGAACCATGTTATCCGCAAAGTCGACCGGTTGAGCGGAGTCATCGTGACGGTCGCGGGTTACACCGAGCCGTTCCAGCGCCGAGAGGACCCAGTTCAGCCCGAGGGCGGAAGTATCCCAATGGAGGAGGATCCGTTGGCGGAGCAGACCTCGGGTGCGCAAGCTTTTGCGCATCAAACCGATTTGAGCGGAACCGTGCGCTATGTCATCAACGGCGGCGGCCCCTCCATGCGATTCGGCGGAGACGGTGGGCCGGCCATCAAGGCCTTGTTAAATTTTCCCACGGCGGCCGCGGTGGATGCGGACGGGCATCTGTATATCGCGGATACCATGAATCATCGAATCCGGCGGGTCGACGCAGCATCCGGTCGAATCACCACGATCGCGGGTGTGGGGCAGCCTCGATTCAACGGGGATGGAGGACCGGCCGAGGCGGCGGGCTTGAATGAACCGAGCGCCCTGGCCATCACCGCTTCGTCGATACTCTACGTGGCGGATCAGAACAACAATCGAGTCAGAGCCATCGACCTGCATACCGGCCTGATCCGCACGGTCGCGGGAACCGGGGCCGCGACATACAATGGCGACGGGATCCCTGCCATCGAGGCCGCGCTGGCAGGTCCCAGCGGTCTCGCCGTTGGCGCGGACGGGACCCTGTTCATCGCCGATACGTTCAACGGGAGAATTCGTTCCGTCGATCCGGATACCGGCATGATTCAGACGGTCGTCGGAGACGGAGGGGCCTATCGCTACCAGGGACCGGCGGAACCTGCCTCCAGCAGCCTGGCTAGACCGTACGGGATCGCGCTCAGTGCCGATGGCCAGCTCTTCATTTCGGATTCGGACAACCATCTTATCCGGAGATGGAATCCCGCGACGGGCCGTCTGGATCGGTTGGCAGGGGTGGGCGTGTCGGCCTATGGCGGCGACGGGGGATTGGCCTTGGATGCGAGCCTGAATTATCCGTTTGGGATTGCCATGGCGGCGGACGGAGGGCTGTTCATCGCTGACACCTTTAATCATCGGATCCGTGAAATCGTCTTGTAACCGGCGGGGGGCATGTGAAGAAGAAATCGAAGTACGTCCTGGGCATTCTCGGCGCAACGGGGGCTGTGGGGAAGGAAACGCTGGACATTCTCGACGAGCGAAAATTTCCGCTGGAATCCTTGCGGCTGTTCGCGTCCAAACGATCCGCCGGGGAGGTCCTGTCTTGCCAGGGGCGGGAATGGAAAGTGGAGGAATTGACCCCGGAAACATCTTTCGCCGGAATCGATTTCGCCCTGATTTCCGCCACGGATGCCATCAGTCGAGAATATGGAGCCCGATTGAGCGCGGCCGGCATTCTGGTCATCGACGACAGCGGAGTCTTCCGCATGGAGGATGATGTCCCGCTGGTGGTTCCGGAAGTGAATCGGCAGGCGTTACGGTCAATGCCCCGACGAATCGTGTCGATTCCGAACTGTACGACGACTCCGTTGGTCATGGCGTTGAAGCCGCTGCAGGAGGCGGCCGGAATCAAGCGGGTTGTGGTCACGACGTTCCAGTCCGTTTCCGGGACCGGGGCGGCGGCAATGGATGAACTGATGAATCAGACCAGAAATCTCATGGCCTTTCGTGAGGCCAAGGCGGAGGTGTATCCGTATCAGATCGCCTTCAATCTGTTGCCGCATATCGGATCGTTCAACGAGGGTGGTGATTGCTCCGAGGAGATCAAGATCATGCGGGAGACGAGAAAAATTTTGGAAGCGCCCGCGCTCCGTCTCACTGCCACCACCGTGCGTGTGCCGGTCTTGCGGTGCCACTCAGAGGCCATCAATGTGGAACTGGAACGTCCTCTCAAGCCGCACGACGCGCGGGCCGCGTTGGCCGAGATGCCCGGGGTATTGGTATATGACGATCCGTCCAAGAAGCTTTACCCTATGCCACTGGATGCCACCGGGAAGGATGATGTGTTCGTCGGACGTATCAGGGAAGACGAGTCGACCGCCAATGGATTGAATCTCTGGGTGGTGTCCGACAATCTCCGAAAAGGGGCCGCTCTCAATGCCGTGCAGATTGCCGAGTGTTTGACGGAACACTGATGGCCGAATGGGCAAGCCTCGGGAAGGTCCTCCTCGGGATTGGGGCCGTCATTGCTTTGGTGGGGTTGCTGTTGTTGCTCTCAGACCGCGTCCCCGGCCTCGGTGGTCTTCTTAGCCTGTTCGGCCGCCTGCCAGGGGACATTTCCTTCAAGCGCGATAATTTCAGCCTCTATATTCCCCTCGGTACCAGTCTTGTGCTCAGTATCCTGTTGAGTTTGGTATTCTATTTCCTGTCATGGATGTTTCGACGGTGATCTCGATTTGCCGATGGGGCATGGCGGTTGTCGTGGGGGTGCTCGTGACCCTCGGGACGGCACCGCTGCAGGCTGCGCAATCCTTGCGGGTTCTCCTTGCCGCGGACGTGGTGAAACTCGATGTCCAGTCGAATAGCTCGGTTTGGGTATCCGATTCCAGCCGCCACGGAAAGGCGGTCCGGCCAGCCGTTCGAATCGTGCCGGCCGGAAAAGGGTTTATGGTCAATGGCGTTCGGATGATGCACGAGCAACTGACCCTGCAAGGGGAGCAGGGATTGACTCTCACCTTTGTCAAGGCTGATGGAACTGCGGGTACGAATGGCCGGGGAGCGATCAAGGCGGCAACGATCCAGCGTGTAACGGTCCCGGTCAGCGGCCTTGTCCATGTCGTTCGTCGAGGCGTGGGCGCATTGGTGATCAATCAGGTCGACTTGGAAGAATATGTCAAAGGCGTCGTTCCAGCGGAGGTGAACTCGTCCTGGCACCCGGAAATGTTGAAAGCCCAGGCGGTGGCCGCCAGGACCTATGCGCTTTACCAGCAGATGCTCAGCGCGAACCGGGACTACGATGTTGTGGCCAGCGTGCAGGACCAGGTGTATCGTGGCAAACAGGGTGTCGATGGGGCCGTATTGAAGGCTGTCGAAGAAACGCGAGGGCTCGTACTCACATACCAGGGGGCGCCGATCTACGCGGCCTTTTCCTCGACCGCCGCCGGTTTGACGGAAGACGCGGTCAATGTGTGGTCGAAGGACTATCCCTATCTCAAGGGGGTCGAATGCCCGTTTGACCTGGCATCTCCCTACTACCAATGGACGGCTTCGTTTCGGAAGGAATTGCTTGAGCACAACCTTCGCCAACAGGGATTTCCGATCGGGATGATCACCGCGCTGACTCCTTCGTCGTTTAGTCGAGGTGGGCGGGTGGCCACATTGCGCGTTGCCCATACGGAAGGAGAGCTCATATTACGTGGCGAAGAGCTGCGGAAAGCGGTCGGGTACATGGTGGTGCCGAGCACGCAGTTTACCGTCGAATCCGTGGGATCTGAGATTGTGCTGTCTGGTTACGGAGCGGGTCACGCCGTCGGCATGTGTCAGTGGGGTGCCAAAGAGTTGGCCGAATTGGGCTATCCTTTCTCTACCATCCTGAGCTATTACTACCCCGATACGCAATTGCAGGATATGGCGCTGACGAAGGCGCCGATCCCTCCCTCTTCCTGATGCAGGTCGCAGAGTTCGATTTTCCCTTTGATCCAAGGCTCGTCGCGTCGGAACCCGTCCTTCCGCGGGATCAGGCCAAGCTATTGGTCTTGCCGGCGAGCCACCGCTCGTCCCATTCGATGATGCATCATCGAGTCGCGGATCTCCCGCACCTCCTGGCTCCGGGTGATTTGATCGTCGTCAATGACACCAAAGTGATGCCGGTTCGTCTCACCGGCCGAAAGCAACCAACCGGAAACGCCGTCGACATCTTGTTCGTCCGTGAAGTGGCAGAAGGATTATGGGAAGTGTTGATCAAAGGCCGGCTCCGGCCTGGTCAGAGAATCGATCTCGGGGTCGACGGCGTTCTCGAAGTTCAATCTCGCGACCGGGTTCGGACGGTGGTCCGTCTCGATTGCGCCATGTCACCGCGAGAGTTCTTTGCTCGGTGGGGCATGATGCCGCTCCCTCCGTACATCGACCGGGCACCCGGCGACATGGACCGTGAATGGTATCAAACGGTGTTCGCTCAAGAGGAAGGAGCGATTGCGGCGCCGACGGCCGGTCTTCACTTTACACCGGAACTATTGACTCGACTCAACCAAGCGGGAATAGGAGTGGCGAGGGTGACTCTGCACGTGGGCATCGGGACATTTAAACCTATCACGACGGATCATGTCGAAGACCATCGGATGGGTTCCGAATGGTTCGAGGTAGGAGCGGAGACCGTTCAGGCCATCGCGCATACCAAGGAGAAAGGCGGGAGGATCGTGGCGGTCGGTACGACCGTCGTGCGCGCACTGGAAACGGCGGCCGCTCGTCAAGGCGCGTTGGGGCCGCAACGTGGAGAAACAAGCCTTTTCATCACTCCCGGATTTTCCTTCCAAGTCGTCGATGCGTTGATGACCAACTTTCATCTTCCCAAGACGACGCTGCTCATGTTGGTGTCGGCCTTTGCCGGGACGTCATTGCTGCGTCAAGCGTACGAGGAGGCTGTACGGGAACGATACCGGTTCTACAGTTACGGCGACGCCATGCTGATACTGAAATCGTGACAAGTTTCGTCCGACAGCTTCCGGTGTGGGCCTTGCCAAAGACGGTTCGCGTCGGTCCAGGTCATTCGTTTGGACGAGGAAGACCGTGCTGTGACGAGGCAGAGTATTGGGTGAGCGTTACAGCAATTCGCGATGAATCGTGATGGGAATGATGGCCTTCAAGGATTGCGTGTAGGCCATGAGCGCACGCTGCTGCTTTTGAAACAAGACGTCCTGCATCGCGCGATCCTTCGCCGCGGCTGCTTTGGAGGGATCGGACTCGGGTTGTCTGATCACGAGTGCTTGGGCTTCGGCCAATTCGGCCGGTGTCAGGGTGACCGCTTCACTGATCATCATCCTTGCCCGATTGCCAAGCAGTTCCTTGGCCTCGATGGACTCGAACAGCGAAGGCGTCAAGTGGTTGGCCGCTAGAAGGCGTTGATAGAGGTCGGGATCGAAGGCCCCGTTCTTCTGAAACTCCGGGATTTGCATGATCGCATCACGGAGATCCTCATTGCTCACGGTCAATCCCATATTCTTGGCTGCCACGAGCCACACGCGGTTGTCGATCAATTGTTCGACTACGACCTGTTTGATGGTTTCATCCTTGAACTCCCCGGGCAGCTTGTCTTTGTAAAATCGATACGAGTTCTCATAGGCACGCCTGAACTCGTCATGCGAGACGGTGAGGTCTCCGACGGCCGCCACGACCGAGCCGCGCTGCTCCCCGAATCCCCACCATCCCATCGTGATGACGAAGGCGATGGCCAGAATTCCCATGATGGACTTGAGCAACCAGGGATAGCTGTGGGAAGCCTCTCTCATCAATTTGATCATGTCGGCTCCTGTAATTCTACGGAAATGAATTGTACAGACCCGTTTCTCCGATGGCAAGTGCGGAGGCTGCGGTTCCCATCGGAAAACCGGCGACGTGACGACGCAGGAGTCCGTGGATTCCGGAAAGTGAGGTTTGTGCTTTCGTTTGTGCTAGGTAGTCGGATTTGTTATACTTTGCCGAATTGTAGGGAGATTCTTTGGCTGCCGAATCTGGCGAGGTTCATCTCTTCGGTTTCAGTACCGGGATGTATCCGAAAGCTCAGGTCCTCAATCGATTCATTGCCAAGTTGATCGACCTATTCATCGTGGCGGGCGCGGCAAGCCTGATCGATCCCGTCGGGTTTCTCGGAGGACTGGCCTATGTCCTGGTGGGAGACGGGTTCGCGGGCGGTCGCAGCATCGGAAAGCGGCTCATCGGTCTCCAGACGATCCTCCCCGATACACGTGTGACGGCAGGATTCAGGGAATCGATCATTCGCAATGTCCCGTTTGCAGTCGCGCAAATGGCGTTCATCGTTCCGTACGTCGGTTGGATCCTGTCGGCCGTGATCATCGCGTTTGAAGCCGTCCTCATTATCGGGAATGAACAGGGCCGACGCATCGGCGACGAATTGGCTGGTACTCAAGTATTGGACGTCGGACGGTTCGCGTTGCCGGATTGAAGCGGCGTTCCGTCGGTCGGCGCGCAGTTTGAAAAGGGAGAATCCTCGTGGGCCTAGCGAGCGACATATTCGGATGGTTCTCGAACGATCTGGCGATCGATCTCGGGACGGCGACGACCCTTGTTTACGTGCACGGCAAAGGGATCGTGTTGAACGAGCCGTCGGTCGTGGCCGTCGAGAAGAAAACGGAAAAAGTGCTGGCGGTCGGTGCAGACGCCAAGAAGATGCTCGGCCGCACCCCCGGCAATATCGTGGCGGTGCGCCCGATGAAGGAAGGCGTCATCGCCGATTTTGAGATGGCGGAGCAGATGCTGAAACGGTTCATTCAAAAGGCGCATAACCGCAGCGCCTTCGTTCGTCCGCGTATCATCATCGGTGTGCCGTCCAGAATCACCCAAGTGGAGCAACGCGCGGTACGGGACTCCGCGGAATTGGCGGGCGCGCGGGAAGTCTATCTGATCGAAGAGCCGGTCGCGGCCGCGATCGGCGCCGGGCTTCCGATCACCGAGCCGTCGGGGAACATGGTCGTCGACATCGGCGGCGGGACGACGGACATCGCGGTGATTTCCTTGGGGGGAATCGTCTACAGTGAATCGGTCAAGGTCGCCGGTGATCGCATGGATGACGCGATCATGAACTACATCAAGAAGAAATATAATCTCCTGATCGGTGAACACATGGCGGAACGCATCAAGTTCGAGATCGGATCCGCCTATCCGTTTGAAGAACGAAAAACCATGATGATCAAGGGGCGTGACCTGATCTCCGGCATTCCGCGCACGCTGGTGGTGGACGATGCCGAAATCAGGGAAGCTCTGCAGGAACCAATTGGAACGATCGTCAATGCGATCAAGGTCGCTTTGGAAAACACGCCGCCCGAACTGGCTGGAGACATCATTGACCGCGGTATCGTGCTGACCGGCGGCGGCTCGTTGTTGAAGGGCATGGATACGCGGTTCCGCGAAGAGACGAATCTGCCGATCATTACGGTGGACGATCCCCTGACTTCCGTCGTGCTGGGTGTGGGGAAGATTCTCGATGAGCTTGATCTGCTGGCAAAGGTTGCGGTGATGTCCCAAGCGAATACCTTCCGATAAAGGTTCCATCCCTCATGTGGATGGCCACGTTACGCGTTCCCTATAATGCCCGACGTCTTGCGCTAGGAGGCTTTGCCCTTCTCCTCCTCGTGCTATTCCTTTTTCCCGCACAGAGTCAGAGCGTGCTCCAATATCTGGACGGTCCCGTCGGCCAGGTCGTCCGGATCCCGCTGGAAGTGGTCGTATCCATCGATGAGGGCATTTCAGGGGTGTGGCACCGGTACATCGCTCTTCAGGGAATTCAGGAGGAGAACGAGCAACTCCGGCAGGATATCGAGTGGTTGAAGGGACAGAACAATCAGCTGCGGGAAGCCGCGGCAGCGACGGAGAGACTGACGGCCCTGCTGCACTTCAAGGAACAAGCGTTGCCCACCCTGGTGGCCGCGCAAGTGATTGGCAGAGACGCAACGAGTTGGTATCGATCGGTAATCCTGAATAAAGGGGAAAGTGACGGGATCAAACCCGATATGGGAGTGATTACCCCCGCAGGCGTCGTCGGCCGGATTGTCAAAACCAACAGCGCGACGTCCGTCGTGTTGCTGGTGACGGATCCCAATAATGCCATCGCCGGCTTGATTCAACGGACGCGCGATGAAGGGATCGTCGAAGGAACCCAGCAGGGATTGGCCAAGCTCAAGTACATCCCGATGCTGTCGAGCGTGCGCAGCGGTGATCGAGTGGTGACGTCGGGTCTTGTCGGCGGGTTCCCGAGAGGCCTGGCCCTTGGAACCATCAGCCGGATCGACAAGGAAGAAGGCGCTCTGTTTCAGTCGGCCGAACTGACTCCGGAAGTGGATGTCAGCAGACTTGAAGAAGTATTGGTCATCCAGGCCCCGTACGGTGTATCCGTGCAAGGGGACGACAAGAATGTCTCGATGGGCAAGCCGTGAAGATCCTCATATATAGTATGGTGATCGTATTGCTCGTTCCGCTCCAGACCACGCTGTTGCCACACGTGAGCATTTGGGGACTCACGCCGGATGTCGGGTTGGCCGTGGCGGCTCTGATAGGACTGTTCGCCGGTGAACTGGAGGGGTTCGTCGTCGGGTTGGCCATCGGGTGGATCCTGAACATGTATTCTGCCGGCGACCTCTGGATCAGTCTCATCACCAAGGGCGGCGTTGGATTATTGGCGGGTTTGTTCGGGCAACATGTCGCGCACGTCACTCCTACGGTGGTGTCCGTCGGGCTTCTCATCGTTTCCGTTCTCAGTGGAACGATGGTGGTCTTGACCATGAAGAACGCCGCCGGGATTGATACGTGGTGGATGGTCCAGTCCATGGTGCTTCCGCAAGCCTGTTTGGACGCGGTGGCTGGCGCTGGTCTCTTCTACTTAGCAAGCCAGCGGCTGGCCGCTGACCGCGTGCTGATGTCTGACCGATTGTAGATGGCGGATGACTCGACAGGCCATGGCGATCTCCGGAGGATTCGATTCTGATTTGGGCGAGTTGCAGCGGCGCCTGGTGCTTCTCCGCATCGGGTTGCTGCTCGTCGTGGCTCTGCTGGCATTGCGACTGTGGCATCTGCAGATCCGCGAAGGCCCCTATTACCGCGATCTTTCCGAGAACAACCGGACACGTTCGGTGATCCTGGAACCGGCTCGCGGTCTGATCTACGATCGAAACGGCGTGCTGTTGGCCAATAACGTTCCGAGTTTTAGTCTGTATGTGTCCTTGGAGGACGTCAAAGATCGCGAGGCCCTGATCAATCAATTGACGCAACTCATCGGCCTTGATCCTGCCCTCGTCAAAAAAAAGCTCGCCGTGCGTGGTGCCAAACAGCTGCCGAGAAAGGTCAAAGATCGTTTGACTTTGAAAGAGGCGACGCTCATCGAATCCCACCGGCTGGATCTCCCGGGAGTCATGATTCAAGTGGAGTCGCAGCGCAACTATCCCAGCGGCATGACGGCCGCACATGTCTTGGGCTATGTCGGCGAGGTGTCGGCGGAGCAGTTGGAGAAGCCTGAATTTGCCGAGCTTCATCAAGGGAGTATCGTCGGCCAATACGGCGTGGAAAAATACTTCGATCGTATCATGCGGGGAATGGCAGGTCAGAAAAGCGTGGAGGTGGATGCGCTGGGGCACGAGAAACGAACGGTAGTGGTCGATCAACCGAAGGCCGGCGATGATCTCTATCTGACCATTGATGCCAGATTGCAGAAAGTCGCCGAAGATCTGCTGGGACAAGAATCCGGCGCCATCGTCGCGCTCGATCCGACCAGCGGAGACATTCTTGCCATGGCCAGCCGCCCGGCATTCGATCCCAACGTACTGTCTCGGGAACTGACACCCAAGCAATGGGTGGAGATCGTCCAAGACGAAGGCAGGCCTCTGAACAACCGGGCGTCTCAAGGCCAGTATCCTCCCGGATCCACGTTCAAGGTCATGATGGCCGCGGCGGCTCTGGAAACCAATACGGTCACTCCGTCCAGCACCGTTCATTGTAACGGCGGATACCAGTTCGGCCGGCGCCTGTATCGTGACTGGAAAGCCGGGGGACATGGCTCAGTCGACCTGCATCAGGCGCTCGTCCATTCCTGCGACGTATACTTCTACACCATCGGCCAGCGCATGGGGATCGACACGATCGCCGCCTACGGGCACCAGTTCGGTCTGGGCGAAGAAACAGGCGTGGATTTGCCCTCCGAACGGGTGGGGATCATGCCGTCGACGGCGTGGAAGCAAAAGGCGAAGAACGAGGCGTGGCTGCCAGGCGAGACCATTTCCGCCTCGATCGGGCAAGGCTATGTGACGGTGACGCCGCTTCAGATGGCCAGTTTGATCGGTACGGTCGCCAACGGTGGAGTGGCCTATCGCCCACGGTTGGTTCAAGCGATCATGAGTCGGGATACCGGTCATCTTCAGGAACTGCCTTCCGTCGAGAAACATCGATTGAAGGTCAGACAGGAGAACTTGAAATTGATTCGGGCGGCATTGGCCGATGTCGTGACGGAGGGGACGGCGACAAGGGCCAAGTCTTCCATCGTGTCCATTGCGGGGAAGACCGGCACGGCGCAGACATCGGCGCTGCGAACCGGTCCGGAAAAAGATATTCCCAAAAAGCTCCGCGATCATGCATGGTTTGTCGCATTTGCTCCCGTGGATGCGCCGAAGATCGCCGTTGCCGTATTGGCCGAAAACATGGGGCACGGAGGGTCTGCCGCGGCCCCGCTGGCCAAAGAAGTCATTGAATCTTTTGTCAAGCTCACGCAACATGCGCCCGAGGCCGGACATGCGACGGCTCCCAAGGCTCATTCCGGCGGATCGGGGTTGTGATGATCGACCGGGTCATAGAAAGCCGCCAGTTCGACAATTTTGACTTGAGATTTCTCGGGCTGGTCTTTTTGATCCTGGGCATCGGCGTGCTGTCCATTTACAGCGTCACGCATGACCAGGGCGGGTCCATGCCGTTTTTCGCGAAGCAACTGGTATGGATCCTCCTTGGCAGCGTGGCGTTTTTCATCATGCAGATATGGGACTATCACCGCATAGCCCGGTGGGCATATCCAGCGTATGCGGTGATTCTCTTGTTGCTGGCGTTCGTCCTATTTGAAGGCAAGACCAGCCGGGGCGCTCAACGATGGATTCCCGTCGGCCCCTTCGCATTTCAACCTTCGGAATTTGCCAAGCTGGTCCTGATCCTGGTGCTCGCGCACTACTATTCGAAGGCTCCACGCGTCGGTTGGCTGCAACGTGTGGTGGTGCCTGGCCTGCTGATGCTGCCCGGCCTGTTGCTGATCTTGAAACAGCCGGACCTCGGTAGCGGGTTGAGCTTTCTCGCCGTGTATGCGGCCATGCTGTTGATGGTGGGGATGCGCTCCCAAGCCATGGGATTAATCCTGCTATTTTCGCTGATGTTGTTTCCATTCGCGTGGGAAATGATGTGGGGGTCCTTGCATGATTACCAGCGTCAGCGCATTATGGCATTCGTTGACCCGGACTATGATCCGGCCGGCAAGGGCTATCACGCGCTGCAATCGCGGATTGCGATCGGAGCAGGTGAACTGACGGGAAAGGGGCTGTACGGGGGAACGCAGAGCCAGCTGAAATTTCTGCCTGAAGGGCACACGGATTTCGTGTTTTCGGTGTTTGCGGAAGAATGGGGTTTTGTGGGGGTCCTTGTCTTGCTGCTCTTGTTCGTGGCGCTGATCTGGCTGTCGCTGGAAATTGCCGCAAGGGCGAAGGATGAACTTGGGGCGCTGCTGGCGGTCGGTGTGGTGTGCATGCTGTGTTTTTGCGTCGTGGTGAACATCGGCATGACCGCCGGCATGTTTCCGATCGTCGGGATTCCTCTCCCCCTCATGAGCTATGGAGGCAGTGCGACCGTCATGACGATGGCGTCGCTGGGACTTCTGTTGAATGTGAAGCGGCGTCGATTGAGTTTGTTTTATTGAGCGAGCGGCGTGCCGCCGCTCAGGAATTGTTGATCATGTATCGTCCATCGACTCGATAATCACCCGATGAAGGGGCGGACCTGGGGTGCCTCGCGTCCGCTCCTCGTGCCTGGTCGATGGATGCATCGAATGGAAGGAGTTTGGTATGGGATTGGAAATTGCAATCAGCGTCGCCCGTGAGGAAACTCGTGTGGCGGTGTTGGACAACGGCGTGGTGACGGATCTCTTTGGAGACCGCGCCAAGCATAAAGATTTCGTGGGAAACATTTATAAAGGAAAGGTCGCCAAGGTGCTGCCGGGCATGCAGGCGGCGTTCGTCGACATCGGACTCGAAAAGGCCGCATTCATGCACGTCTCGGATCTGTCCATGGACGCCGAACCGGGAGATACGCTTGTCGATACGGACGAGGACGAAAAAGACGGAGATGATCTCAGGCCTCGTCGGGAAAGCTCCAAACCGATCGAGCAGCTTCTAAGCGAAGGTCAAGATCTGACGGTGCAGATCTCCAAAGGGCCGATCGGCACCAAGGGCCCGCGCGTCACGAGCTATGTATCGTTGCCGGGCCGCTATCTTGTGTTCATGCCGAACGTCGAGCATATCGGCGTCTCGCGCCGTATCCCGCGGGACGAGGAGCGCGCACGATTGAAGGAGATCATGAAGCGCCTCCGCCATCCCGGTTGCGGGTACATTGTCAGGACCGTGAGTGAAGGCGTGAAAGAGGAAGAACTGCGGTCCGATGTCGACTTCCTGCACGTGCTCTGGCAGGACATTCGTGAAAAGCACGATCAGCAGCCCGCGCCTGCGCTGTTGCACACGGACCTTAGCCTGAGTTTCCGCGTCGTGCGCGATCTGTTCGGGAAGAAGGTGGACAGATTGTGGATCGATTCGCGCGAAGAATATGAAGCGGTGCGCGACTTTGTTCAGCGGTTCTCTCCGGAACAGACCTCACGCATCCATTTCTATGACAAGGACGAGAGCTTGTTCGATCATCTCGGAGTCGAGCAGGAGATGGCCCGCGCACTCAGCCGTAAAGTCTGGCTCAAATCGGGGGGATATCTCGTCATTGACCATACCGAGGCGATGACCGTCATCGATGTGAATACCGGTCGGTTCGTGGGGAAACGGGATCAGGAGGAAACCATTTTGCGCAACAATCTGGAGGCGGCCAAAGAAGTCGCCTATCAGATCAAGCTGCGCGGGATCGGAGGCATCATCATCGTCGACTTCATCGACATGGAGCGAGAGAAAAACCGTGACAAGGTCTATCATGCTCTGGTTGATGCCATGGCATCGGATAAGGCGCGAACGAGGATTTCACGAATCTCCGACCTAGGGTTGATCGAGATTTCACGCGAACGAGTTCGTGAAGATCTGCTGCGGTCGCTCTCGGAGCCCTGCCGCTACTGCGACGGCCGCGGCTATACGAAGTCGCCGACGACCATCGCCTATGAAATTTTCCGTGAGATCAGGCGGATCGGGACCGGGGCGGAGCAGCAGCGCATTGTGGTTGGAGCCCATCCTTCCGTTGCCGGGTTGCTTCAAGACGAGGAACGGCAAGGCCTCGAAGCGCTGGAGCGGGAATGTATGGCCAAGATCCTGGTCATGCCCGACGAACAACTGCATCTGGAGCAGTATGATCTGGCCGTAATCTGAATCTCGGCGGTATTTCGACAGGGCCAGTGAGTTCCATTCCCATCTGGCGGACGCCCAGTCCTTATGCAATCGGCCAACGCGACCAACTGGTCCCTCCTTGAACCCTGGTTACGGCTGCGGGCGATCAATGGGTTGGGAGATGCGACCATCCTCTCATTGCTACAGGTTTTTCCGACACCCGAAGTGGTGCTGAAGGCGGGATTCGACGAACTGATCGAACGGGGCTGCAGCCGGCGGTTGGCCGACGCGATCAAGAAGGGTCCTTCCAAGAGTGCTTGCCGACTGATCGACACAGAACTCTCCGAACTGCGGAAGACCCTGTATACTGTTTGGACCGTCCTTGATCCATCATATCCTGCACGATTGCGGATGATTCCCGATCCTCCACCTCTGTTGTACGTCTCCGGCGCGTTGCTGGAAGAGGATGCGGTTGCAGTAGCAGTGGTGGGTGCTCGCCGAGCGACTGCCGGCGGATGTCTGTTCACTGAAGAATTGGCTAGAGATCTGGCGGCGGCCGGCGTCTCCGTCGTCAGCGGATTGGCCAGGGGGATTGATGCGGCAGCGCATCGAGGCGCGCTCTCTGGCGGCGGCCGAACCATCGCCGTGCTCGGGTGCGGTATCGATCGGACCTATCCGTCGGAGCACGCAAGGCTTCGCTGCCAGATTGAGGAGCAGGGAGCGGTCGTGACCGAGGTGCCGATCGGAACGGCTCCCGAGCCGCACAATTTCCCCAGACGCAATCGCATCATCAGCGGGTTGTCGCTCGGGGTCGTGGTGACGGAGGCTGCCTTGGACAGCGGATCATTGATTACCGCTCAGCTGGCGTGTGAGCAGGGCAGAGAAGTCTTTGCCGTTCCCGGTTCGATCAAGGCAGATACGGGCCGCGGAACAAATGCACTGATCAAACAGGGTGCCGCCTTGGTCGAGTGCGCGGATGATGTGGTTCGAGTGTTGACTCCGCAGATCGATAAACCGATGCGCAAGAACCTGCAGAGGTCTCGATTCGACCCTGCGGGGCATGGGCCTCTGGACGGACAGGAAAGACTGGTATATGAAGCGCTGTCACACGAACCCAGAACCGTGGACGAAGTGGCGGAACTCATTCATGAGCCGGTTGCTATCGTGACAGCGACACTCTTGTCTTTGGAACTCAATCGGCAGGCTCGGCAACTAGGGGGGCAGCGCTTCGTTCGCGCGTAAACAGGACCCTATTCCCGAGATGAGTTGCATCGCGAGAAGAATTTTGGTACGGATGGTACGGTAGGCAAGGCACTCATCCAGCGGAGCATCCATGGCAAAGTCTCTCATCATCGTCGAGTCTCCGACGAAGGCCAAGACGATCACGAAGTATTTGGGGCGAGGATATACCGTCATCGCTTCCGTCGGCCATGTCAAGGATCTTCCCACCAGCAAGCTTGGCGTAGACCTTGAGCGCGATTTTGCTCCGCAGTATGTCACAATCAAAGGGAAGTCGAAGGTGCTTGCTGAGATCAAGAAGAAAGCCGAAGAGGCCGATAAAGTGTTTCTCGCTCCTGACCCTGATCGCGAGGGAGAGGCGATCGCCTGGCACCTGGCGGAGGAGTTGAACGGCAAATCGAAAAAGAAGAAGGACGGGAAAGTCTTTCGTGTCCTCTTCAATGAGATTACGGAATCAGCCATCAAGCGGGCGCTGCAATCTCCCGGACAGATTGATATGAAGTTGGTCAATGCGCAGCAGGCGCGAAGGGTCCTGGATCGAATCGTCGGATATCAGGGAAGTCAGTTGTTATGGAACAAAGTGCGGCGCGGGCTGTCCATGGGACGGGTACAGTCGGTTGCCGTTCGGCTGATATGTGAGCGCGAGGCTGAGCGCGAAGCGTTTCGCACGGAGGAGTATTGGTCGATCACGGCGTTGTTGGCCGGAACGATACCCCCGCCGTTTGAAGCCCGACTGCACAGCATCAACGGAGAAGAAGCGTCGATTGGCACGGCCGAGCAGGCGCAGCGGATGGTATCGGCGCTTGAGGGGAAGACGTTTACGGTCACGTCCGTCGAGCGGAAGGAAAAGAAGCGGAACCCAGTGGCGCCGTTCATTACGAGTCGCTTGCAGCAGGAAGCGGCCAGAAAACTGCGATTTACCTCAAAAAAGACGATGACACTCGCGCAGCAGCTATACGAAGGGATTGAGATCGGAACGGAAGGGGCAACCGGCCTCATCACGTATATGAGAACGGATTCACCGAGAATATCCCAAGAGGCCATGGCTGACGTGCGACAGGTCATCATGGAGCGATTCGGCCAGGAATATCTTCCTGGAACTCCAAACGTATATAAGACACAAAAGGCCGCACAGGAGGCGCATGAAGCCATCAGGCCGACATCCGCATCCCGAGATCCCGAATCGATCAAGCAATACCTTGAAGAAGACCAGTACCATCTCTACAAATTGATCTGGAACCGGTTCATTGCTTCCCAGATGGTGCCGGCTATCCTGGATGTAACGCGAGTGGAGTCCTCTCCGCTCAATACACCGGATCGCTATCTGTTCCGCTCGAGTGGAACGGTCGTCAAGTTTCCGGGCCACACGATTGTCTACATGGAGGGAGTCGATAAAGAACTGTTCTCCCAAAAGCCCAAGCAAGACGAAGAAACCGAGGACGGAGCCGAGCGACAGTTGCCGGTTCTTGCCGAAGGTGAGCGCCTTCGGTTGGTCGAACAGCCGGAGCAGACGATCGCGGGCATTACGTCCAAACAACACTTTACTCAGCCGCCCCCTCGTTACAACGAGGCTCTTCTCATCAAAGAACTGGAAGAAAAAGGCATTGGAAGGCCGTCCACGTATGCGGCCATCATTTCCACCATCCAGGACCGGAAGTACGTCGAAAAAATCGAGGGCAGGTTCATTCCTACGGAAACCGGTCGTACGGTAAACGATTTTTTGATGAAGGGGTTTCCCGACATCGTCAATGTTGATTTCACCTCCCAACTCGAAGAGGAACTCGACGAGGTCGAGGAGGGGAACAAGCCATGGATCGATGCGGTGCGGGATTTCTACAATCCCTTCACGGCGGACTTGGAAAAAGCGAAGTCGATTCCCGGTCCAAAGGACACCGTTGAACCTCCCACGAATATCCCCTGCGAAAAGTGCGGAAGGATGATGGAGATCAAGTGGGGGCGAAACGGGAAGTTTCTCGCGTGCCCTGGCTACAAAGACGATCCGCCCTGCAAGAATACGCAGAACTTTGAGAAACTCCCTGACGGAACCATCAAGATTGTTCCTAAACAAGAGCTCACGACCGATCAGATTTGCGACAAGTGCGGAAGCCCGATGGTCGTGAAAACGGGACGGTTCGGTAAGTTCATCGCATGCTCGGCCTATCCCGCCTGCAAGACGACCAAGCCGCTCGCACTCGGCGTGAAATGTCCTCAGCCTGAATGTGGCGGAGACCTTGTCCAGAAACGCACCCGCAAGGGGCGTTCGTTCTACGCATGCAGTCGCTATCCTCAATGTGAATTCGCTCTCTGGGATCGTCCCGTCAATAAAGCCTGCCCAACCTGCAGCGCCCCGTTCCTGATCGAGAAGGTCAGCAAACAGGACGGGAGGAGCGTCCAGTGCCGCAATGAAGATTGCGGCTATCGCGAAGCCGGGTAACAGGGCCTCATCAGCATTCCTCTCCCGCATCAATCCAGTTCCAATCTTCGCTCTAGTTGAGCCGTTCCATTCTTTTCTTCTTCGCCATCGCGCATGCTCGTGCCGTGAAATTGAGATGCGAAGTCATCGAAGATGAGAAGCCTAATCAGAATTACGTAAATCATGTGTTGACGAGGTGTGTCCGAGCCGAGATAATATCTGCAGAAATATTTCGTTATCGTTCACGTTTCTGATTTTCCGATGAAGGAGGGACGCAAGATGAAAGCAAAAGACGGGGTGATTAATCTGTTGAATAAAATCCTCACCGCTGATCTGACCGCGATCAATCAGTACTTCGTTCACGCCAAGATGTGTTCGAACTGGGGATATGAGCGGTTGCATCACAAAGTTCGTGAACGGAGCATCGACGAAATGAAGGATGCGGACGAGCTCATCGGACACATCTTGTACCTCGAAGGAGTGCCGAATGTGCAACGCATGAACACTGTGCGCGTTGGCGAAACCGTTCCGGAACAACTCAAGCTCGATCTCAAGGCAGAACAGGAAATGTTATCGTTGCTGAGCGAGGGGGTCGTTCATTGCACGAAGGTTGCTGATTTCACCACTCGGCACATGCTGGAGGATATGGCCAAAGACGTCGATGCCCATATCGATTGGATTGAGACACAGATGGAAACGATTGAGCAGATCGGTGTTGAGAATTATCTGGCTGAACAGATCAAGAAGGAAAGTTAGGAGAAGCCATGAAAGCAAAGGAAGGGGTCGTCCAGTATCTCAATGATGTACTGCGGGCGGAATTGACGGCGGTGCATCAATATCTTTTGCACGCCGCGCTGTGCAAACACTGGGGATACCATCGTCTCCATGGTCATTTCGAACATCTGGCGCACGAAGAAGTAGGACATTCTTCATTGTTGATCGACCACATTTTATACCTCCAGGGAACCCCGGATGTGGCGAAGCTCGATGCGGTGGCCGCGGGAGATGATGCCAAGTCATTGTTCGAGAGCGATCTGGCATTCGAACGAGAAGATGTCGGATTACTTTGTAAAGCCGTCGCACATTGTGCTCACGTTGGCGACTATACCAGCCGTCACCTGCTGGAGCACATGGTGATAGATTCAGAAGAACATATCGATTGGTTTGAGATTCAGCTCAAGACGATTGGACAGGTGGGGCTGGAGCGATATCTGTCCGAGCAAGTCTCCAAGTAGCGAATCAGAACGCATCGTATGGGGGGCGGTGACATCGGCCCCCCATATGTGCATCACGGCTTACATTTATACGTTTCTGTCCAGTTGTTCGCGCCCATCTATTGGTAGTCCTCATTCAACGAGTTCAAGAAGGAGGTTAAAGCCGGAAGGTCGCCGGCCGTCAGGGCGATGCCTTGAATCTGAATATCCCCGTTTCGCAAAGTCCCAGCTCGCGCTTGATCGGATGTGCCCCGATAGAACTGCAGGACATTACCTAATCCATCGAACTGTCCGGTATGCATGTATGGGGCAGAATGGCCAAGGTCGCGCAATCCCGGGGTCTTGAACCGTGCTATTGCCCGATCCAAAAGCACGGCGTTTGAGAGCGGACAAGGTTGCTGATCATCGCAGAGGATGGCTGTGATCTTAGCCTGGGGAGCCGGCATGTCGGGATTGGCAAATACGTTCCATGCCCCGAGATCCGTCAGTGCCGGGTTGGCCAAGACGGGGATTTCTCGGAAGGGCTCCGATGCGTTCGGATGATTTTCTGTTGCAGGAAGGTACGCGTTGTAGTTCGCGTCACGTGTGGCAAGGTTAGGTATGACAAGTCCAGAGAATTGGCCGGATCCATGAATGAGATCGTACTCTCTCTGAGTAGTCCCAGTATTGTGCAGTGTGAAATCCGTAAAGTTGGGAGCGGGGTGACAGGCCAGACAGTTACCGATCTTGCCTGCTGTCAACTCAGCAGGTGACGCTGGAATCGCAGCCGGCTCTGAAAGAAACATTTTCAAGCCTTGTAACTCCACTGCCCCAAAGACAAACGGCTGGGAATGGAACTGAAACTGGCCATCAGTTCTGTTCGGATTGGAGGTGACAAATTGCAATGTGCCGGCCAGCTCACGGGTTTGAATTAACTGCAGTAACCGCCGGCTGTAATCCATAGGAGTTTCGTTCGGATCCGGCTGCTGGGCCAGAGCATTGATCGTGAGGAAGACGTCAAAGGGGGAACGGATCAAGGCACCGTTGTCGTCCGTTTGTGAGAACAGGAGCCCGTTTACATAGGCGGCCACGACCTTCACCACAGCATCGAAAATCTCCTGATCCGTTCCTGAGCCGACTAAGACACGGAATTCTGGTGGGAGACGAGACTCATCGGGGATCGCAGGATTGTTCCCTGTGAACAAGATCCGATAGGATAATCCGTCGAATTCACCGGTTGGATCGAACGATCCGTCGTCCCCTCGAATGACGCGGGCGACGTGTGCGACGGCTTGTGCACGCTCTCCCGGCAACCATCCGAAGTTTCTTCCGGTAAAAGTTGCCGCGACAAGATCTTCCATCGAATTGAATTCCGTATCAAGATGGAAAAGGACGCCTCCTGGTCGATCCAAGGTCGAATTGACGAGCGGGGGAGAATTTCTGGGCGTATGTGTCTTCCCATCCGCTCTTGCGGGGATGGGACTTCGGCGTGCGAAGTCTGCATAGGTTCGCATCCCGCCGCCGGGTGCGGTCAGGACGTCGTCGACAAAGTGGCAGGAGCGACAGTTCATCGATAGACCATTGAAAGGGCCGGGACTGATGGGAACGCCCGGAGTCATGGTCTCCACGTCTGCAACGACGGGATCACCAATATTGGGATTGTTGATGTTCCCTCCATTGTCCACATATACGCTGAAGGCTTGTGCCAACCTTGTGTCCATGAACAACCGCTCGCCGACAGCTTCTTGGGCTCCCGGAGTACCTGTGGTTTGTACATTGGCCGTCCCGCTTCCGGAATCTCCTCCTCCCGAGCACCCCGTAGCACCGAGATACACAAACAGCCATAGAAATAAAACGGAAAGAATTCGCGTAGGCCATTGACGGCTCATAGGCATTCCTCTTTCTGATGGAATGTTGCAAATCTTTGTGAAAACACTATCTCGGCCTGCATGCATCGGGTCTTTATCTTTCTGATATACGACGACGCCGAGAGACGATGCGAAAAACGATGCGAAAAACAATGTCATGTCCATTATCGACCGGAGAACCATGCAGATATGCTCCATTCATCCGATTCAGCAGTTGCGTCCATTGATTTCTGACATCGTCATGGAGATTCCACTAGCCACCGCCGCTGATGGTGAGTAGGCGCTGCATCAAGATGCCCACAAAAAAATAGCCTAAGATCAGCAACTGTGATCTCGGGCTCTGGGTGATAACCTCTGGCCGCTCGGCATGGTAAAAGGACGGATAGCGCTATCTCATCGATCCTCGTTCGTTTTTCCCGACATCAGCGGCTGCTCTAATACCCACATCTCGTAGAGAGGAATGGCCATCATGATAAGAAACCCGACGGTCATGAATACATCCCCCATCAGCATGGTTAGGAAGAACAGAGGCGAGACGTAGCTGATCAGCCAAGGTGACAGCAAATCCAACATCACTCCGCCGAACGCCATCCAGGTGGTCCCTATCTTGATCGCTGAGGTTGTGGCCGTGAGATAAAGAACATGGGCAAGGATGATGAAGACAACCGGCATTGTAAAAAGGTGAAAGTGAGTAACTTCCGCCAACTCCCGAAATGACATCGGCTCTCCAAACGTGGAGTCGGACCCTCGATAATGGTCGGCGATGCCTTGCGGAGATAGGCCGGTCATACTGTGTGCCCAGAGGAATGAAAAGGTGAATCCGGCCAAGATTAAAAATAAGAACAGCGTATACAGGAGCCGTATCTGTTTGTCGGAATCGCGAAGTCGAAACCGGGTATTAAAATTACGCATTCGATACAGCGCACCTTCCTCAGTTGCCGAAAAGCATGCCAAAAAATCCCTTCTCGGCCTTCCGAGCAGCTACACTGTCACTGCCCAATCCAATCGGTTTGAGATAGTATTCATCGATCAGTACAAGGACGCGTTTGACTCCGGCGCTAAATGAACGAACTGACATCGTGGCGCCGCTGATATTAATGATGTCTCTATTGATACGAATAGGGTCACTGACCGTCTTGCCTTCGTACTGGGCGTTAAAGCGCTTGGTTCGGACTTCACTACCTCTGGCCTCTCGAAACACCAACAATTCCACATTGGTGCATGCACCGGTAGGATCGACACCAACCATGTATGTCATGGGTTTGTGTTTGCCGATGGTGTTCTGGATCATCGCATACCCATCAATCTTTGTACCTGTTTCGCCGATGAATACCTCAAACCCTTCCTCTGGAAATTTCCAGCCGATGCGTTCTTCTATCTGGTTCTTCTTCTCTGGGGTCAGATGTATAGAGTCTTTCCGAATCCTCTCCGATGTGGGAAACATAAGCTTCAATGCATCGTCTTCCGTGAGGAACACCTCTGCATGGCTCATCTCCTGTTCGGTGAGGTAACGCTTCAACTCGGCATCCCAGATCCGCTCGGCCCATGCGGTCGAAGGAGCCAGAAGTGCAGCCAACAATATGACAAACGGCCAGGTGCGTACGGTCATGTCGTGGCGCAGCCTTTCTGATTCAATGTGGTTTTGATTCGATCCATGACCATGGTCTCGGATTCTTCCGACGGGTCAATCGGCCACCATTTTGTAGCCTCCTGCGTTATCCCCCCCTTGAGGTGCCACCGTTGGCGTGTTTCCAACACACTGACCGACACCACGTCATTCAGCGGCTTAAGCGCGACGGTCATGCGTGCCCGTTCTCGATTTCCAAATCCTTCCCGTTGAAACATGCCATAGGCGCGTTCCGCACCTTCCATTTCGACCCAGTTGGTCTCGATCAAGCCTTTCTCCTTGCTTTGGACTTGTATCGGTCGATCTTTTACCGATTCTAGAACCGCATCCCAGGCGATATCGTATGAGCATACGAAGTATTGGTCTTTGGCCCCGCTCATCGATGCACAGCCGGAACACATGAGTAAACCGATGATCACGAGAGCGGCTCTTTGCACGGATGCTCCCCGGAGGTTGTGAGCCTTTCCCAGAAGAAAGGCTCACAACCTCCTGTCTTAGAAATACGTTGCGGCCGAGATGACAAATGCGTTGTCATGGATTCGTTGTTGCGTGACGGGATTGAAAGCCATCGGCTGGTATTGGTAGCTCATCTTGAATACTGCATCCTCTATGGGTCGATAGTTCAACCCAAAAGAGATCTGCTCCAAATTGCCCCATCCGCCAGTTCCATTGGTATTGTCCAAATTGGTGTTCACCCTGTCATATCTGATCACGGCAGTAAAAGTTGATCCCTCGCCGAATCGTTTGGGGGACAGCTTGGTCAAGAAAGAGGGCATAAAATGATAATTGCCCTGTATGTAGTAGCCCATCCCTCGCTGAGTGGGGGTGCCCTGTCCACTGTTGCCTGGGATCCCCGTGAGCACTGTGCCCGGTGCAAAGCCGATCGTGTTGCCCTGAACGGCCCGAGAATTTCCTCTCGCATAAGACCAGGCTGCCTCTCCAATCAACTCGAACGGACCGCGTTGAAATGTCCAGTCGATAGCCGTGATATTCAGTGGATTGTAATTGCTTGAGTTGTTGTTCGCATTTCCAAAGTAGGTCGATCCGGCGACCTCCATACCCAACATCGGGCTGTAGGCCAGACGTCCAACCACCGCTTTGCCGTTGTTGATATCGGCACCATCATGGCCGGAACAAGTCCGTTGGCGACCGTCTCGCGTGCCTTCCTGTTCGCTAACCAGAGGGGTTCCGTCGGCGCCATATCCGCAAGGGCCGGTTGTAAAATAAAACTCATAGTCTATCTTCCCGGTTCGTCCGGGATAGAAGGTGCCATAGAAACCGGCGCCTGTTTCCGACATGGTGGTCGGAACAATAAATTGGGCCACCAGCGGACGATCGGTTAAGTCGTTCAAAGGCGAATCGTGCAAGAGGTTAAATTTTCCGACTGGAAGCAATAGGATGCCGGCTCGAAGGTTGAAGGATTCCTTCACGAGATAGTCGATGTGCGCGAACTCAAGGCCGGTTTCGATTTCATTCTCGGAACTTTCGCGAATGCCGTGCTCGATTTCAAGTTCTGCCGCAAACTTCACGTGTTCTGTTACGTCGGCATAGAAAAAGGGAACAAATCGTTGCTGATCGAAATTATTGGTAATCCCAGGACGTCCATCACCAGCTTCTATGCTGGCTTTTTGCTGAGATCGGAATTGAATGTCCATATAGCCGCCAACGATGGCTTTTGGTGCTGCGACGAACGGCTTTGCATAGACCAACCGCCCTGAACCGGTTGAACCGAATGAAAGAGCAGGCTGTGATTCCGTGCGTCGTTCACGTCCGACTTCAGGCAACGGGCCGATGCCAGGTTGATCTCGCGGTCCTTCGCTTCGGATGACCTCCGGTCTTTCGACACCTTCAGGCAATGTCGAACGTTCGTGTTTTTCGATCTCACGCATGCGCTTTTCCACTGCTTCGTCAACGAGCTTTTTGATATCCTCTGGGGTCATGTTCTCTGCCGACGCCTGAAATACTGGCAGACTTGCTATGACCAGAACCCCGAGTATTGCCCGAGTCCACATGGGACGCCTCCAGAATTTGAGGGTTAACCGAATTGTCTGACTCGGGACTCGATGGTCTCTGGTCGTGTAATTATTCTTCAGGTGTATTGTCTAGGCTGAGACATGTCCCTCCTTTCAAGAGATGGGCTTAGGAGAAAGGTCGGACCATCCTACGATGGCTGTGAAGGGGATAATGACAATCCGTTTGCATCTCTTGCACTTCAACTCCAATCCCTTCTCCAAAACTTTTGCGATTAGCTGACCGCACTCGCAGCGTGCTTCTTGAACAGAGCAAGCTGAGGAAGAGACATTATTCATAGCGTTGCAGGAACCAATATGTGAAATTGAGAACGATTATTGATATTCTATTTGTGCATCTATAGTCAAGACCGGCAATTTCAGCCGGCAGTTCTCGAAAGGGCAAAGATCATTTCGACTACGGATTCCTTAGATGTATGTTGTATATATTCGATTTGTATAATGTTTTATGATTATTTTACGAATGTCATTGGCTCATGCTGTTTTGGCGCAGGGGTGTGCCACGGACCTTGTGGACTGAAGGCGAAGAAAGTTTAGTAGGAAAATCCCTAGCCGTCGGTCAAGTCACTGCGGTTATCACCGGAGAAACTCAACGAATCTATCCGTCGGCCTTGCGATCATTCGAATTGCTCAGCAAACGAACGTTTGAACGGGTTCGTGTGGAGTAGAATCCGATCTCCAGTAATTCATGGTGGCTCTGGCGCCGGGTGACTACGAACTTGTCCGCGTGCAAATAAGTGAAGGACCTTTCAGTCCATGGCAAATGGGTCTGTCATGTTTTCCATAAATGAGCATGAGCTCACGTATCTGGGTACTTGGCGGTTCGGAGTCGACTCGCCACGCTACGGGCGGATGGTGCTATTATCCATAGTGCTAAACGAAAGCGATAAGAACCAATTAGCAGAAACCGCGAAGCAGCAATCTGCTGCGATGGAAGTTCATTCGATGGTAACGACTTTTCCAAGCCTCGCTGAAAGCAAAGCACGGCTGTACGAAGTCATGTCCTATCCCCGGGTTCCTCCGTATTTCCAGAATCATCAATGGTAGACATGGCACGAGGCACCGTCCGGAACTCCATGCTGGCTATCGCAATGGCTTCGGCAGTCTTAATATCTGGTTGCAGCGCCTTTCCTAAGGACAACCAGTCCATAACAGTCACACGTACTCAAATGCATATGGGTACATTGGTGACCATTACAGCCGCGGCGCCCACCGAATCGGTGGCATTGGCCGCGTCTACGGAAGGATTTTCCGAGATACACAGACTAGATGTGTTATTGAGCACTTGGATAAGTTCGAGCGAACTCTCCGCTGTAAATGCTGCTGCCGGAAAAGCACCTGTACGAGTTAGTTCGGATACGTTGCAGATCGTCAAACTGGCCTTGCGGGTAGCCGAATTGACGGACGGCGCATTCAACATTGCGATAGGTCCGGCTGTCGACTTGTGGAATGTGATGGAAAGGCAGGACGTTCCCACGGTGGAGGAGTTGGAGCACGTGAGAGATCAAATAGTGCTCAGCGGGGTGCGGATAGATAATGCCGAACGGACCATTTTTCTGGAACGGGCCGGGATGAGGATTGATGTCGGAGGGATAGCGAAGGGATACGCCGCGGATCGGGCTGTGATGCGAATGAAAAAGGCTGGGGCGACCGGTGGAATTGTTGCGCTCTCAGGAGATATTAAGGCGTTCGGTCGATTGCCCAAGGAGAAAAGGGCCACGGTCGGTATTCAACACCCACGAATGCCCGAAGAGCTGCTTCTTGTAATAGATTTGGATGATGAAGCGATTTCGACAGCAGGAGATTATGAGCGGTATTTTGAACGGGATGGAGTCCGATATCATCATATCCTTGATCCCGCAACACTTCAGCCTGCCAAGGAATGCCAAAGTGTCTCAATTATCGCGAAGGAAGGCGTCTGGGCTGACGGTCTCGATACGGGAATATTTGTGCTTGGCCCTGAACGCGGGATGCGCCTGATCGAAAGACTCGGCGACGTGCAGGCTATCATCGTCGATCGGGAGGGGAAAGTGCATATGTCCGCTGAACTTCGAAAGCGGGTCCGCCTGCATCTGGGAGAGGAAGAACAACCGTGGCAACAGGATACGGTGCTACGACGGCGTTAGGATCGCAGCACTTCAAGGCTGACTTGGTGAAAACCCAACCCGCGTACGTCATCGACGACGTTGACGAAGCGCTCTAGCACTGTAATCCTGTCCGCCCGAACGAGGACGAGAGATTCCCGAGAATGGCTGATCAATTGGACCTTCAGACCTTCCTGCGATACCGGCTGGTCATTAAGGAACAAACTACCGTCGGAGGAGAGCGTAATGACAAGCGGGACATCCTTCCGCTCTCCCGATTCTTTCGCTTTTGCCAGGTCGACCGGAATATGTCCCGTTGTGATGAATGTGGCGGTCGTCATGACGATGACGAGCAGGACCAGCATCACATCCACGAGGGGGATGACGTTAATCTGATCAATTTCACGTTCCATGCTGCACCTTGTACAGCGTGACGAGTTCAGAGACCCGCCGGCGCAACAGGTTATTCATGACTACGCAGGGGATAGCCACCAGCAGTCCCACGGCTGTGGCTTTGAGCGCCAGGCTCAAGCCGATCATAATGGTATTGACCGCCATCTGACCGGTCGTTCCCATCGTATGAAACGTCAGCATGATCCCAAGAACGGTTCCGAGTAAACCGATGTAGGGGGCATTGGAAGCTACTGTACCAATGATGACGAGCCGCCTCGTCAGCGCAATCTCGAATACCTGTTGATTGGGATATTGCTTGAGATCGACTCGGCGATAGAAAAGCCAGCGCTCAACGGCTACCGCGACGCACCAGATACTCAGCAGAAAGAGGAGGCCAATCACTCCGTAGTCCACCGCATGCTTTAGAAAGTCCATCAGTTGCGCCTTCCAGGGAGTTGAACTTGAAAATAGTTATCAACTTGTCGAGGCGTAAGCTAACAAAGTTCAGAATCCTGTGTCAACCAACCTGATCAGCCATCATAGGCTTAACTTTCCCCTGGACTTGCGTGTACTTGCAGGCGTCCCGGTCAAACACCAGACAGGTACTGAATTCCATGGCGTCAGTGGCGACAGTGGGAGCAGAGTCCGTAGAGCTCGAGTCGATGTGTTTGGATCGTAAAGCCGTTTTTCGCCGCGACCTCTTCCTGAAGTCGTTCAATTTCACAATTTTCGAATTCAATGATCTTTCCGCACCCCGTGCAAATCAGATGATCGTGATGCCCCTTGTGCGAGATATTGTCGTATTGAGTTTGTGAGCCGAAATGCCGGGCCTGTGCAAGACCGGCGTCGCAAAAGAGGTTTAGGGTTCGGTAGATAGTCGCCAATCCGAGGTGGGGATCGGTCTTTGCCAGTTGGTGGTACATGGCCTCGGCTGTAATGTGCTCCTGCCGTAGGAATGCGCTCAGAATGAGCTCTCGCTGGCGTGTAAACTTCAATTGATGTCTCGCCAAGTGTTCCTTGAGCGCATCCATTTCTTTCGGGCTCTTTCCTGATGCCATAACGGACATACCTCCACGGACCGAGTATTAAAAACGAAATCATGAGCTTGGTCAAGGGGGTTGCAATTGACGACTCGACGGCCGCTGTCTATAGTCGTGGCCGGTTTTGCAGCGGACAAGGAATAGATGTCATGCGTCAGCCCCATCAGATTACAGTAGACCGTGCTCTGTTGCTGCTCGTATTGCAATGCGCGGAGCCCCATGGCCTCCTCAGCGATGTGAAGCTTCAGCAACTCTGCTTCCTGTGTGAACTGCAAATGTTCGGGAAGGGGTTTAAGGGATTTCATTTTGAGTTTTTCCGCTTTGCGTATGGGGCGTTCAGCAAGGATTTGGACAACGATCTGACGTCACTCCGAAGGCGGGAACGGGTGGAAAACTTTACGCTCACGGAACAAGCCCAGGAAGTGCTCTCACTATTGGAAAAGTCCGTTGCAGGTGTGGAAACGAACGAAAAGATCGTTGAAATCCTCAAGGCGGTGGTTGCCACCTATGGCGGTCATGACAGTGGAGCCATTACTAATTCGGTCGAGTCCGTGGAGTTGAGTACTCCGCAGGATCCCGAGTTCAAGATCCCGATTCGGGACATCGTATTCCATACGACGCTGCTTGTGCCGTCTAGGATTGAGGTGAAGAACGAGTTTCAGCTTCCGCCGGCCCTCCTGCCCAAAATCAATCATGCGATGGGATATTAGCCCGACTGGCAGGTGGAAAATCTTGGCAAGGGGCTTCTGCCTGTCTCGTAGAGAGCGCGCCGCGTTCAATGGGTTAGCTTCACTCCTCAAATTCGGTAGAGCTCGCCGTATTTTCGTTCGATGTATTGAAGATAGGGCTCCGGTGTCAGGCTCACGCCTGTAACCCGTTGCGCCAGTCGCTCAGGGGTGAACATGCGTCCCCACCGGTGGATTTTTTGGCCCAGCCACTGCCGCAGGATCAGCAATTGTCCCGCTGCAATTTCGTCTTCCAGGTGGGGAATTTCCATGCGTGCCTGGTCATAAAACTGCACGGCATAGAGATTGCCGAGGGTGTAGGTGGGGAAATAGCCGAATGCGCCCAAGGACCAATGGACGTCTTGGAGCACGCCTTGGGAATCGGTTGGCGGAACGATACCCAGGTATTCCTTCATCTTCTGGTTCCAGAGTTCAGGGAGTTCCTGGGCTTTGACGCGGCCTTCGATCAACTCTTGCTCGATTTCGAAGCGCACCATGATGTGAAGGTTGTACGTCAATTCGTCGGCCTCCACTCGGATGTAAGAGGGCTTAACCCGATTGACGGCAGCGTAGAAATGATCCAGGTCGATGGACCGTAATTGGTGATGAAACGTCTGTTGCAGGACCGGATAGAAGAACCGCCAGAATGCCTTGGAGCGCCCGACGCAGTTTTCCCACATGCGGGACTGGCTTTCATGAATCCCGAGCGAAACGGAGTCTCCCAGCGGGGTTCCATAGTGGGTCGGGTCGAGACCCTGATCGTACAGTCCGTGCCCGCCCTCATGGATGCAGCTGAACAAGCATGAGGTGACGTCATGTTCATGGACTCTGGTAGTGACACGCACATCGGTGGGGTGAAACGATGTGGTGAACGGATGAGCCGACAGATCAAGCCGACCTTTCTCGAAATCGTATCCCATGGCGATGAGGACCAAGCGACCGAATTCGAGCTGTCTCGCCGTATCATAGGCGTGAAACAGGATACTGTCGTCGATTTGCACCGGACTGTTCTGGATTTTTCGAAGAAGGGGAACAAGTCTCGCTTTCAGTTGCGCGAACAACGGTCGCAATCCGGCAATCGTTGTCCCCGGCTCATAGTAATCCAGCAACGCATCGTACGGAGAGCCCGCATAGCCCAAGTATTGAGCCTCTTCACGCTTCAGGTTCAGGACCGTTTCAAGGTTGGGGAGGAAATCGACGAAGGCATTTCCTTCCCGTGCTTCCGCCCAAACTTGTTGAGCGAGAGAACATTCTCTACTGAGCTTGACGACGAAATCCGAAGGGAGTTTTCGGGCCCGGTTGAAGTCTCTCCACACCTCACGGAGAAGAGATTGCGCGGACTCGTCCCATAGTTCGCCGTCTTGATCAAGAGGGTAGCCCGTTGTGAGGTCGACGGCGGCGCCCAGGAGTTTCTCGGTCTCATCCTCGACGAACTCCTTGTGAGCGATCCCCTGGAGCGTCGCGATCTGTTCGGCACGGGCGGTGCCCCCGCCTGCGGGCATGTTGGTTTCCTGATCCCAGGACAGCACGGACGCGGCGCTGTTGATGCGCTGAATCTCTCGCAATCGATCGATGAGGTTCTCCAGGGTTGCCAGTGTCTTCACGTCATGTATCTCCCTCGTGATGCAGCATGATAAGATCCTCCCTGCGAGGCCGCGTATAGTGTACGCTCGATCGTACTATTTTAAAACCGCCAAGGGTTGTCGTCATGAACCAACTTGTTGCCGCTGAGATCGAAACATATTCCGAAGCCCATTCCATCCCCGAGTCGGCGGTCTGCCGGGCCCTCAGAGAAGAGACGCAGCGCACGATGGAGCATCCACAGATGCTGGTGGGGCCCCTTGAAGGTGCATTTCTGAAGATGATGATTCGTCTCGTCGGAGCAACGCGCGTACTGGAAATTGGCATGTTCACCGGCTATAGCGCCCTCTGTCTTGCCGAGGCGCTTCCACCGGATGGCACCGTGCTGACATGCGAAATTGATGAAGGGCCGGCCAAACTCGCGCGCCGGTATTTTTCGAGGTCGCCGGACGGAGGAAAGATCTCCGTGCGGATGGGGCCGGCGATCGACACGATGCGTGATCTTACCGGACCATTCGACCTGATTTTTATCGACGCGGACAAGACAAACTACGTCCGGTACTACCAGCGTGCATTTGAACTGATCGCGCCCGGAGGGGTGATTTTGGTGGACAATGTTCTTTGGAACGGCGATGTGTTGACGCAGCCCGCACCCGATGAGAAAACGGCCGCCATCCAGGAGTTGAATCGAATCGTCGCGGCTGATCCCAGTGTGTCGGGGGTCCTTTTGCCTATTCGTGACGGTGTGTTCGTCATCCGGCCGAAATGAGGATCGGAACTCGCAACTCCCTCCTGACTTGCTCTTACGTCATCCGCCTGGCCAGGTGCTTGCCAATTCGATGTACCTCGGCTAAGAACTCAGCTTGAGGCCGACAATCCCCGCCACGATGAACGCGATGCTGAGCAACCGCATCAGATCGCTGGATTCGTCGAACAGCACCATCCCCATGATGGCCGTGCCTGCAGCCCCTATTCCAGTCCAAACCGCATAGCCGGTTCCAATAGGAATGGTTCTCAGGGCAATGGCAAGACACCATAGGCTGACAATCATGGCCAGCGCCGTCCAGATGCTCGGCCATAGCCTGGTGAAGCCCTCCGTATACTTCATGCCGACGGCCCACGTGATTTCAAAGCACCCGGCAATGATGAGATAGACCCATGCCATGACAGTTTTCCTCCATCAATGCAGGCGGGGCCTACGAGGCGTGAACTCGACGTGGACTCATGCGCCGTTGCCCTGTCCTTCTACGCCGTAACGCGGGAGTGCACCGGCGTGCAAGGAAGATGTTTGGCCGTCCACGACTTCTTGAGACGTGACGGCTTCGCCGGGCCGCGGCGCGTGGCCGGCATCTCCTCCGGCACGCCCTTCGACCCACCGATACAGAACGGGAAGCACGATCAGGGTCAACAAGGTTGAACTGACCAATCCACCGATCACGACGATCGCCAAGGGCCGTTGAACTTCCGAGCCGATTCCCCGCGCGAATGCCAAAGGGGCCAAGCCGAGCAAGGCGACCAGCGCGGTCATCAGCACCGGTCGAAGGCGGAGCACGCTTCCCGTGAAAACGGCGTCATCCAAACTATGGCCCTCGTCACGAAGCTTGTTCATGCAGGACACGAGGACGATGCCGTTCAGGACGGCCACGCCGAACAGATTGATGAATCCGACGGAGGCCGGCACGCTGAGATACTCACCCGTCAGCCAGAGTGCGACCACGCCGCCAATCAGGGCAAACGGCAGATTCAGAATAATCAGGGTTGCTTGGCGCAGCGAATTGAAGGTGGAATACAGCAGCAGAAAAATCAGCCCGATCGTCATCGGAACGATGACGCGCAGTTTGGCCATGGCGCGCTCCATGTTCTCGAACGAACCGCCCCAGGCCACCAGATAACCGGGGGGGAGCGACACACCCGCGGCAATCTTCTGTTGGGCCTCCGAAACCAGGCTGCCGATGTCCCGGCCCAGTGTATTGAAGCCGATCGACACATAGCGTTGCAGGCGTTCGCGGCTGATACGCCCTGGCCCTTCTTCCAGCCTCACGGTGCCGAGGTCGACCAGCGGGATCAATGCACCCGCTCCGTCGGTCAATAGAATATTACTGATCCGTTCCACGCTGTCCCGATACTGCTCCGGAAACCGCACGAACAGATCAAACCATTGTTGGCCTTCGTACACCTTGGTCGCCGCACGCCCGCCGATGGCCGTCGTGATGATCTCCCGTACGTCCGAGACGTTGATGCCGTGCCGGGCGATCTTGCTCCGGTCGATGTCGATCGTGAGGTACGGCTGCCCGAACAATTGTTCCACTTTGATGTCACTGACGCCGCGGACCGTCCCCAATACGCCGGCGATTTCGTCCGCTTTGCTCCGCAGGACCTCCAAATCGTCGCCAAACAGCTTGACGGTCGCTTCCGTCCGCACCCCCGAAATCAATTCATCCACCCGCTGTTGGATGGGTTGGCTGATCAGGAACGTTGCGCCGGGGATCCGTGTCAACCGCTCCCGGAACTTCTGCATCAATTCGGGCATCGTCCGAGCCGTGGTCCATTGATCCAGCGGACGCAATCTGACCACCGGATCGCTCTCATTGGGCTCTTGAGGATCATTGCCCAATTCGGTCCGGCCGATCTTCGAGACCACCTTCTCGACTTCCGGAAACTCCATCAAGGCTTGCTGCATGCGTTTCTCGATCTCGATGGAGGCCGGCAGCGACACGCTTGGCAGACGAATCGTCTGGGGCGCGACGCTGCCCTCATTCATGATCGGGATGAACTCGCTGCCGAGGAACGGGAATAATGCCAGGCCGCAGACCAAGGATCCGACGGCTGCGATCATGACGGTTTTACTGCGTCCCAGCGCCCATCGGAGCGCGGGGGCGTACAGACGTTTGATCTGCCTGACGATCCACGGATCCTCTTCGCTGCCGCTTTTCAACATCAGCGAACACAAGGCCGGTGAGAGCGTCAGAGACAACAAGAGCGAAATCAACAGGGCGATCATGATGGTGTAGGCCAACGGCTTGAACATCTTCCCTTCCATCCCGTGGAGCGAAAGTACGGGAAGGAAGACCAGAATAATGATGAGAATACCGAACACCACCGGCTGGCCGACTTCTTTCACCGCCATCGTCAGCAGTTCCCGTCTGGGTATCGCGGCGGAGGAATGGTCCGAAAGATGGCGATAGACGTTTTCCACCACGACGACGGATCCGTCCACGATCATGCCGATGGCGATAGCCAATCCCCCCAGGGACATGAGGTTAGCCGTCAGGCCGACCTGGCCCATGACGATGAATGTGGCCAAGGGCGCCAAGACGAGCGTGCTGACGACAATGAACGCGCTCCGGATGTTGCCCAGAAAAAGAAACAGAATAATGACGACGAGCACGACGCCTTCCGCGAGGGATTTGTAGACCGTGCTCAACGCGGCCGTGATCAGTTCGATCCGGTCGTAAAAAGGAACGATCCGCAGCCCATCCGGCAGGAGATTGCGCGCGTGGATGTCGTCGATGCGCGCCTTGATGCCTTCGACCACGTCTCGGGCATTTCCGCCCCGGAGCATCAGGACGATGCCGCTCACCACCTCCCGCTCTCCGTTCAACACCGTCGCGCCGTGCCGCACCGCATGATCGACGAGCACTTGCGCGACGTCTCCGATGAAAACCGGCGTGCCGCCTTTCTCTTTCACGACGATCCGCTCGATATCCTCGATGGAGCGAATGAGTCCTACGCCTCGGACGATATATTTTTCCGCGTGTTTTTCCAGGATATTGCCGCCCGCGTTCGCATTGTTGCTGGCGATCGCGTCGAAGACCTCGCGTAGCGTGAGGTTGTATTTCCGCAGCATGGCCGGCTCGACGAGGACCTGGTACTGCTTGACGTACCCGCCCATCGAGTTGACGTCGATGACCTCCGGCGTGCTTTTCAGCAACGGCCGGATGATCCAGTCCTGCATGGTTCGCTGATCGATCAGATTCTGATGGCGCTCCTCTTCACTCTGGATATGCCTATGAGGAGGCTCTTCGATGTAATACTGAAAGACCTCGCCCAGACCCGTACTGTTCGGCACCAGCATGGGTTCAGTGCCGAGCGGCAACATCTCTTCGACTTCGATCAGCCGTTCGAGAACGAGCTGTCTGGCGAGGTTGATGTCCAGACTGTCGTCGAACACGATGGTGATGAGAGACAATCCCACCTTCGTCAACGACCGCATTTCAGTCAGAGACGGGAGACCCGTCAATTGCAGCTCGATGGGATAGGTGACCAACCGTTCGACTTCGGCGGGGGAAAGTCCCGGAGCTTTGGTGACCACCTGCACGAGGACGCTGGTGACGTCCGGAAACGCATCGATGGGGATGGTCCTGAACGCATAGATGCCCGCGATTCCCGTCACGATCGAGAAGATCACGATGAGGAGGCGTTGGCGGAGGGAAATGTCGAGAAGCCGAGCGACCATCAGACCTGCTTCTTGAGGAGCTCGGACTTCAGGACGAACGCGCCTTGCGTGACGACCGGGTCGCCCTCGCTCAGGCCGCTGAGAATGGTGGTCAGCGCGCCGTTGGATTCGCCGATCTGGACGTCCCGCGCTTCGTACTCGTTCTCGCTGCGCCGCACGAAGACGAACGTCCGATCATGGTCCCGCTGCAAGGCGGATTCGGGCAATGCCAATCTGTCCGGTTGCGGTTCCGAATACAGGCGAATCGTCGCAAACATCTCGGGCTTCAACCGCCCTTCGGGATTGGGCAATTCGAGCCGAAGCTGCATGGTGCGGGTGGCGGGATCCAGCACGTCACCGACGTAGGTGATCGTGCCTTTGAAGACCTCATTCGGATACGCGTTGACGCGCACGTCTGCATGTGTGCCACCCGATGCATGCACCACATGCACGAAGGGAATATCCTTCTCCGGAATGTTCGCACGGACCCATACTTCCGAGAGGTCGGCGACCACAAACAACTTCTCGGTCGTTTCGACGACTTCCCCCCGCGTCAGATTCCGCCCGATGATCCGACCCGCGAACGGAGCGACGATCGGAACATGGGAGCGAATGGTTCTCGTCTGGTCGAGACGGCGAAATTCTCCGTCGTTCATGCCCAGCAGTTTGAGGTGGTCGCGGGCTTCGTTGGCTTCCGCCTGCATGCTGAGCAGTTCGGCCTTGCGGCGCTGGGCCTCGGCTTCGCCGATCACTTTCTCCTGTAAGAGGAACTTCGCCCGGGCATAGGCCTGCTCGGCCACGTGGAGCTTGGCTTGTGATTTCAGATAAGCGGATTGAGCCAGCCCCAGTTCGCTGCTGTACAGGATGGCGAGCAGCGCATTGGCTTCGACTTGCTGGCCCAAGTCGGCGTAGACGTCGACGACGCGACCTCGAACGAGTGTGGTGATGTCGGCCACGGCCCGCTGATTGGGCTGCACGATGGCCGGGAAATCGCGATGAGTTCGAAATTCGCTGCGGGAGACCTGTTGGACGATGAGACCGACCCGCGACGAATCCTCCGGGGACAGAACGACGACTCCGGCGGCCGGGGCGACGACCGGTTTCAACCTCACCGCGTCGCTGGGCGTGCTGTCGCAACCGGTGGATGCAGCGGCCAGGCTGGCGAGGACCCAGCCAAGCAGAAGAAAACGGCCATGCCTGGGTTGAATGCACATGTCAGCCCGTTGCCTCGATCTCATCGCTATCATAGCGCTCCGCCGACGGCCCGCTCAAGCCGGGCTAGGGAAACGGAGAGCTCATATCGGACTTGGGCATAGTCCATCTGGATTTGGCGTTGGACACGCTGGGCATCGAAGACTTCCAAGAGACTGGACGCTCCCTGTTGAAAGCTGAACTGAGCGAGCCGGAGCGCTTCCTGCGCTTGCTTCAGCAAGCCTTTGTCGAATACGTCAATCAGCTCAGCCGTCGTTCTGGCGTCCTGATAGTGCTGGTGCACCGCCCGGGCCAGTTCGTTGCGGGCGCGCAACAATTCAGCCTCTTCCCGGCGTTTGGTGCCCAGTGAGGCGGCAATTTCTCCTTGGCGTCGATACCATACGGGGACCGGGATAGACAGGCCGCCCTGGACGGCCTCGCGGCCGATTTCGCGCCAGTAGCTTCCGTTGACGGTCACATTGGGTACTCTCGACTGGCGTTCGAATTCAATCCGCCAGTCCGATTGCTCGACGGATTGCAGCAGGCGCCGAATCGTCGGATGCTCCTGAACCATTTTGGCCATCAGCGCATCGATACGCAATTCTCTGGGCATGTTGAGAAAATCGCCTTGAACGACATACGAGGTCCCGAGCCCGCCGCCCGTGAAGGTGTCCACGATCACCCGATTGACCCTCACGACATTTTCGGCGCGGACGAGGAGCTGCTTGGCCTTCAGGATTTCCACTTCGGCTTTGATCAATTCAAATTGGGGCGCTTCCCCCGATTTGACCCTGGCCTTGACGATCCTGCCGACCCCTTCGACGATTTCAAGGTTCTGCTGGGCCAGCGCGGCGTCCTGTTGAGCGAGCAGGAGATCATAAAATGCCACTTTCACCTGCGCGGCCAGGTTCAACCGGGTCTCGGACATGCCCGCGTTCGCCGTCGCCAGCCCGGCATCGGCGACTCGTTTGCGGGCGGAACGCATGGCCGGCCACTCCACCGGCTGTCCGAGAATGAAGTTGTATTCGAAGATGGATTCACGGTTCAGGGAGTCGCGAATATCGGCGCGTCCGGTGTCACGAATTTCACCGTATCCCGCGTTCCCCATGACGGTCGGATTGGGATAGGCACCCGCCGCCGTCTGCTGGCCGCGTTGGTGCTCGATGTCCCCCTCGGCGGAAGACACGACGGGATTTCTGGCAAGCGCCATCTCGATGATGGTGCCGAGCTGATAGGTCGAAGTTCCTGCCGGTTCCACCGCCTGGGAGCGAGTGGTCACGGCGCCGATCTGAAGCGCCGCGGTGAGGAAGATGAGCGAGGAAAGCCGTTGGTGCGTCATAAATCGTCCTTTTCGATCGGGTGGTCGTCTCGGGGCTATTCGAGTTCGGCCCGACGAGGCAAGCTGTCCGCCACGCGCGTTCGTAATCTGATCCGGAGAAATTCAGGCGCTGCCTGCGCACGTTCCGTTCACTCCTGGAATACACTTAAACACTTGCGTCGAAACAACTCGGAATCAAAGGGTTTGACGATATACTCCTTTGCTCCGGCATTCATGGCCTGTCGCAGATCGGCCACGTGCAGAGAATCGGCCATGACGATGACTGGAATGGTTGGGAATCGGGCGCGTACCTCTCGAAGCACCGCGGACCCATTGAGGCCCGGCAGAAACAGCTCGACGAGGAGCCCGTGAAACGGGTTGGTATGCTGATCGACCGTGAGGCGCGAGAGTCCGGCGTTCCCGTCGGATTCAACGGTGACCTGAAAGCCGAGGGCGCTCAATCGATCGTGCAGGATGCCTCGAACGTCATCGTCGCCGTCGATCACCAGGATGCGTCGCGAAAGCGATGTCGGTGTCACTCGGCAGGCCTGCAAAGATAACGCATCAATGTTCACCACCACTCACCATTCCGGATGCAAGGCGTACACGCGGGGTCTCGACCATGACTTGACGGATGTCGCGCAGCCTCAGGTTCCCATTGCATCGGGTACGATGCCGCATGGCATTCGGGGAACGTGCTGTCCGAGGACGTCAGACGTGCTGTATCACGAAGCGGAGTGACCGATCGCATCGCACCGAACGAGAGTCTAGCAGGTGGTACGCAAGGACCCGGAGAGGAACGTTACGGGCGCATGTGGGAGAAACTACCGGTTTCAGCGGGAAGAACTACGGGAAAGCCCGTGACATTCGACTCATGAGCTGGCGACCAGACCGTGCGCGACGGCGTATTTCACCAAGTCGGCGGTCGTGTGCAAATCCAGCAGTTCCATGATCTTGGCTTTGTGAAATTCGACGGTTCGATGGGACACCTTGAGCTGTGCGGCGATCTCCTTGGCCGAGAATCCTTCCGCTACGAGTTGAAGGATTTCGCGCTGCCTCATGGTGAGGTCGTCCGCTACCGCGATACGGGGCTGGCCGGGAGTCAGGAATGAGCTGATCACGTCTTTGGTGACCAGGGGGGTCACGTAATAATTGCCTCCCATCACGCATTGAATGGCCTGGACCAATTCCTTTCCCGCGGATCGCTTGAGGAGGTAACCGGAGGCGCCGGCCTTGAATGCCTCGCTGATGTACGCGGTATCCGCATGCATGGTGACGAAGATGAGTTTCACCTCCGGAAGCAGCCGCTTCAGTTTCTTGGCCGCGTCGATGCCGTTCAGACGCGGCATCGCAATATCGAGCAGAATCAGATCGGGGCGGATCTGTTCCGCGGCTTCGACGAGGGCGCGTCCGTCCTCGACGGTGCCGGCAAGATCGCAATGATCTTCCAACAGCTTCTTGAACCCCTCGAGAACGAGGGTATGGTCGTCAGCCAGCAGGATTCGAGGTTTCTTCATCGGCGGTAACTCCTGGAAGGGGGACGAGCACGGAAATCCGTGTGCCCTGACCGGTTTGCGAGTGAATCTCCATTCGACCCTGTATGGCGCGGACCCGCTCGCGCATGTTGATCAACCCCAACCCGCGTCGATGACGATGTTGGGCGGGGTCGAACCCTTTCCCATTGTCCTGGATGGATAGCGTAACCGCAGAGCCGTCGCAGGTCAATTCAAGCTCGACGCGCGAAGCCGTGGCGTGTCGGGAGACGTTTGCGAGGCTTTCTTGAGTGATCCGGTACAGGCAGGAGGCGACATCACGAGGGAAGGGTTGTGTCAGTTCCTCCTGGACCACGATGGTCTTGACGCCGGTCCTTGCAGAAAACTCATCCGTCAGCTGTGTGAGGGCGGCCGGAAGACCCAAATCGTCCAAAATCGACGAGTGGAACTGGTACGCGATGCGCCGGACGTCGTCGGAGATGGTCGCCAGACGCTGGGCCAACGACTGAATGGCCTGTCGGGACTGCTCGCCGGACAGTGCCGGCTCCGTTTCCATGTTGCCCAGTTCGATGGCCAGAATGGCCAGCCGTTGATTGATATCGTCATGCAGTTCGCGCGAGATTCGCCGGCGCTCCTCTTCCTGCGCGGTCATCAATTGCGCCGTCAGCGACTGCAGCTGTTGTTCGGTCTGCTGGCGGTCCGTGATATCCCGCAGAATCACCGTAAAGGTCGTCTTTTCGGCGATGGTCAGCTTGGAAATGCTGGCCTCGGCGGGAAATTCCCGTCCGTCTTTCCTCAAGCCAAACACCTCCCGCCGTTCGGCCATCGGACGCGCGGACTCGGGACCAAACGCGAAAGCCTGGACGTTCGACGGATGATGGATCCGGTAGCGGGCGGGCAGCAGCAGTTCGACCGGCCGCCCAAGGACTTCCTCCGGGCTGTACCCGAACAACCGCGATGCTCCTTGATTGAAGAGCGAGATGGATCGGTCCTCCTCGATCAAAATGATCGCATCTTGGGCGATATCCAGAATCCCGGCCAGACGCCCCTCCGAGAGCCGAAAAGCCTGTTCGGTCTGCATGCGTTCGGTCACCTCCGACACCAACGCCTCATTGACACCGGCGAGTTGCCTGGTCCGTTCGACCACCTTCTCCTCGAGTCGCTCATTGGCTTTCTGCAGCGCGGCCTCCGCCTGCCGGCGCTTCAGGGCGAACCACACCACGACCCAGATGATGATGATCGTGAAGGCGCAATTGCCGATGGGAATCCAGAGAGGCAGTTCCGGCGTGCTGGAACTGAGGAATACGGCCAAGACGGTCAGAGCGGTGCTCAGGACGGCGGTAGCCGACATGAGCCATCGGATGCGCGATCCGATCGCGATCACGACGACCAGCGCATAGAGAAAATGGTCGGCGAATCCGAGCGGGGTGAGAATGTCCAGAACGAACAGTCCTGCAATCAGCAACAGGATGGCACCGATTCGCCACCATTCGTTGATCACAGATCGCTCCAAGAAGGCATCATGAATCGTCACCTCGCAGTGGCCAGAGTATGAGCCGTTCCCGCTCGGGTGATCAAGATAGACGCCGACTCACTCGTCTCGATCGCAGGGAAAGTCCTTGACGACCGATGAGAAGGGTTGTATCCCCTTATCCATGTCGAATTCATCCGTCGGACTGGCCTATGGCGCGATCGTATCCGCCGCGGTGCTTTGGGGCGGCTCGATCGTGGCGCAAAAGCTTGCCTTGAGCGGGTTTTCCGCGGTTGAAGCCTCGGTGCTGCGCGATATCGGTGGACTGGTCATTCTGCTGGCTACGTGGTGGTGGCAGGAACGCTCATTGGCCGGCCTGACGACGGCGGATGTCCGCATCCTTTTGGGGCTCGGACTCGGCGTCCTCGGCAATCATCTGTTGATCCTGATGGGGCTCAATTATGTGAGCGGCGCCGTAGCCGGCGTCATCATCGGCTCCGCCCCGGTCGTGACGGCGCTTTTGTCGGCGGTGTTGATTCAAGACGTGCCCTTGCGCCTCGTCTTGGGCGGAAGCCTGGTGTCATGTATGGGGGTCGCGCTGGTCTCCGTGTCGGGTTTTCGGGCGGCGGGCGAACGGCCGCTGCTCGGCAGCGTCCTGGTCTTTCTCGGCGTGATCAGCTGGGCGCTGTATAGCATCGGGAGTCGGGCCATCATGGACAGGGTATCGGCCCTGACTGTGAATTGGACGACGCTCTCGGTTGCGACGGCACTTCAGATTCCGCTCTTGTGGACGGACCGCAAAGTCACCCAGGCTGGCTGGACCTCCGTAGGTGTCCACGATTGGGTGGCGCTCGGCTATCTGATCGTGTTTGCAACCGCGGTCGCGCAGCAGGCGTGGTTGTATGGAGTGAAGGGCATCGGACCGTCCCGCGCGTCCGTGCTGGGGAATCTGACGCCGGTCGCGGCGGTGGCGTTATCCGCGTTGATCCTCGGCGAATCGGTCGGGATGATCGAGGTGGTGGGGATCACCCTGATTCTGACCGGCGTCTGGATGGTCCACCGCCGAATGGAGAGCCATACCGTGGAGAGCTGATTCGCCCTCAGTAGTGGTTTCCAGTATTATGCCAATATTGTAATCGAGCGCAGATCTAAGAGGACATCGTGATCCAGCAGCGAATCGAAGAAGTCACCAAGGCCAACGAACGATTTTACGAAGCCTTCGGCTCGTTGGACATCGCGAAGATGGACGAGGTATGGGCCCATCTGGAGTATGTGACGTGCATCCATCCGGGGTGGACGCTGCGCACTGAATGGCGGGCTGTCCGCGATTCGTGGGTGCTCATTTTCAACAACACATTCTCCATGCAGTTTGATCTCACCGACGTGACCGTGCAGGTGGCCGGTGATATTGCCTGGGTCATCTGCGTCGAGAATATCACCAGTCAGCAGTCGGACGAGCCGCGGCATATGCGTGTACTTGCCACCAACCTGTTCGAGCGCATCGGCGACGAATGGTTGATGACGCATCACCACGGGAGCGCGGTGGTCGAGTAATCGCGCGTGTGTCGGTCAAAGGGCGAACTAGGACTTTTGGCTTGCGGCGGGCGGTTCGACGGCACGGACGGTCTGCCGCCATTCCGCGACGATCGCGTCCCGCTGCTCCATGGTCATGCCGGCATAGGTCAAGAACATCTGAGGCCCTTTGCGCCGGCGCCAGGTGAGATAATGAAGAAAATGTTCCTTGCAGACGTTCTGTGTGCCGGCGGGCGCGTACACCTTCCCTTGGCAGCCTTCGATGATGCAATGAAGTTGGATCACGTCGTTCCTCTTGCGAGCCGGCAGTATGCACGACCGGTGGCCGACTTTTCAACCACCGTGCAGGTGTCATGATGCCGGCGTTCCGATACGGCTCTGTATCCGGCCCCAAGCCTGTGAAGCTTCTGGCGCTGTGTCTCGTGGCCGTTGCGGCTCTGACGTCCTGCACGTCGGCCTCCTCCGAGGTATTCCATTCGGATCGTCCCATTTCCCAGACCACGGCGCCTACGGAGACGCTGCTGCCTGAAGGGTTGGCGGTAGGCGATATGACAAGCCGGTCGGCGGTGCTGTGGCTGCGTACGGATGGCTCGAAAGCCGTGCAGGTCTTATGGGCCCCGCTCGACGATTGGAAGAAGATGGGCGCCATGGCGTCGGTGCGACCGGCGGTGCCCGAAACTCCGGTGCTGGTCACGAGGCCGGAAACCGATTTCACCCTCTCGGTACCGCTGGAACATCTGGCGCCCGCCACGCGCTATCGATACCGTGTTCTCGTCGATTCCGTCGAACAGGCGTCCGGGTCGCTGCGGGGTACTCTGGCGGCAACCGGCGAATTCACCACGTTGCCGGAACCGGAGCAATCCGTGCCGCTCTCCTTTGCATGGAGCGGCGATCTGGGAGGTCAGGATCGGTGCCGGCAAGGGGAGGCAGGCTATCCGATCTTCGACGGGATGGCCGCGCAGCATCCCGATTTCTTCGTCTTTCTCGGCGACACCATCTATGCGGATGGCGTCTGCTCGGCTCCTCCCAACGAACCGGGAGCCGGCTTCGTCGCCACGAATCTTCAGGAATATCGGCTGCGACATCGGTACCAACGCGGGGCCTCGGCGTTACGAAGACTGTTGAGCGGTGTCCCTGTGTATGTGATCTGGGATGATCATGAAGTCAGAGACAATTTTTCCGGCCCGTACGAACCCCGGATGGCCGCGGGCCGTCAGGCGCTCCGGGAATATTGGCCGATCGCGATGCAGGCCGGCGATCCCGATCGCCTGTATCGCAGCGTGCGCTATGGCGCGAACCTCGAACTCTTCATCCTCGATACGCGGCAATATCGCAGCAAGAATGCCGATCCCGACGGGCCGGAGAAGACCATGCTTGGGCCCGCTCAGTTGGCCTGGTTGCTCGATGGGCTGCGGAAGTCTACGGCGACGTGGAAAGCCGTGGTCACGAGCGTTCCTCTTTCGATTCCCAAAGGCGGTGGGGGGGCGGCCCCGGGGTATGACGGGTGGTCTGGCGGACCGGCCGGCGGGTCGGACGGGACCGGTTTTGAACGGGAACGGCAAGTCATCGTCGATCACATCCTTGCTGACCGGATCAAGAACGTCGTATTCCTGGCCGGCGACGTCCACTATGTGCAAGCCAACGGCTATGATCCGGATAATGACGGCCGGATTGATTTTCATGAGTTCGTGTCGGGGCCACTCTCTGCACGATTCGGTCGCATGACGCCGCCGACTCCAAGCCTGCATCCGACCGTCCTGCTCAACGACGGCGGGTACTCCAACTTCGGACTCGTTCGAGTCACCGCCGAGTCGTTCGAGGTCGCGTTTGTCGACGATACCGGTAAGACCCGCTTCTCCCACCGTCTGCAGGCTCACTAACCGGGGACTCTTGCATTCCCGGTCGGCAACCGGGTACGGTAGCCACCTTTGCGGACCGGTGAATGCCCTATCGCGTATTCATGCTATTACAGCTCATTTCGGTGGCCGGGGCGCTGATGGTATTGGCGGCTTACGGGCTCAATCAAAGCGGAGTGTGGCGGGAACTCCATTCCGGCTATCTGACACTGAACATCGTGGGGTCGTTGTTGTTGGGAATCGTCGCCATCGCCGATGGCCGGGCCGGTTTCATCCTCTTGGAGTTTGCCTGGGCCGCTCTGGGGATTCTCGGCGTCATTCGGGCGTTCCGTGCGCGGCAGCACCATCCGTAGAAGAGGTTTGGACAAGAAGGTTTGAACACCATAGGCGCGGGCCGTACGAAGGCTCGCCAAGGAGAACAATCATGGCAGGGCTGATGTCGGCAGACGAAGTTTTCGAGAAAGCACAGGCGGCGGCGGTAGGGGCGACGAACCCCGATGAGAAGGCGTTGCAGATCGATTATCCGGCGCTCAAGGAAAAAATCCACGCCGCATTGGGCGACCGCAAAGTCGCGCTGTGCCACATCAACAGATTTCTGCCGGAAGGATACGAGGACCAAGGACGGTTCAATCTCGTCCTGCTCACGGCCGGCAACGTCGTGTTCGACATCGTCATCGGCGATTCCTATTTCCGTTACGACGTCCTGTCCGTCGGACAGCTCGATAAGGTTCAGGTCATCGACGCGATGTGGGATAATCGCGAAAAGCGCCGCGAAGAGCCGTTCCTCAGTCTGCGCCTCATGCATGCCGAAGAAACGCATCTCCTGCTGGCGCTGGATGAAGACGAGCGCAAGAGCCTGCTGGCATTCGCCAAGGCCGTGTCGGCGGCAAGGAACCCGGAACGCTGAATCGTCGGGACTACCTGTCTGCCACGAGATTGGACCTCACGGCAGCCGTGCGAGGATCGTCTTCATCAGCGATTCGAGCGCCGGGCGCATCGACTCGGCCGGTTTGCCCTGCGGCGCATCGAGCGACAGCACGAGCGTGTGGTTTCCCGACTTCGTGACCAAAACTGCGATGTTGCTTTGGTACTTGTTGGCCGGCTTTGGGTAGAGGAAGTACGCACGCTCGCCGAATCCTGGGGCTGGCGTCTGCGGCTCCTTGTCCATCTTGAAGCTCTTCAGCGTGGACTCCCACGCCTCCCACGATTTGGGGCCCGCATAGACCTTCAGTTCACTTATGCCAATGTTGCACATCCAGCCCCCTTGACCGGCGGGCTCGGCGTCGACAAACGGATCTCGACCGGCGGCATTCTTGACGTCGGCTCTCGTAATCAACGAGCAAGCCTGCAGACCGGCGTTCGGCGCCTTGCGCGTCAGCTCCTGCTCGGCTTGCTGGCGCGGCGTTTGCGCCTTTGCTAGCGCGGGGCACATCCACAGGGGAATCAGCAACATAGCACACGCGAACGATGTAAGCCTGATGTTCATCGCGTCTACTTCGGTCGGATTGCGGGCGGGCAAGATGTGAATGGTCAACGTCATGAAAGATGTACTCACTCGCGCAGTGCGTGGTTTCATCAAGCTGAGGGAGGCAAGTCTAGTGCAAAGTCGCATATGGATCAATTGAGATGGAGCGGATTGCTTTCACGCAGGACTGAAGATAAGAAAGAGTGCAGGTCACGGCGTCTGGAGGGGTGAACGTGTGCGGCATTCGACGATCGATATACGCGTGGGAAAGACTGATCTGGTCATGTCGGACGATGTTCGCTGAGGAAAAGGAGACATGATGAAGCGAGTTGCATGTGCGATCGTACTGCTGGCGGTCGGTCTCGGTCAGCCGGCGTCGGCTCGAGACGTCACAGGCTCACAGGATCACCCAATGCTGACGCGCTATCCCCAATCCGTCATTAAATGGTACGACACCCAGTCGTTCATGCCCTATAAAATCGGCGTCGCAAAGGTCGGCGGATACCGGAAGATCAATGACTGGGTGGAAACCGCAGGCAAGGTGACGCGGATTTACTATGAATTGTCCGGTGAACGCACGCATGCCGACGTGTACTCGAATTATAAGAAGGCGCTGAACGATGCCGGATTCAAATTGATGGCCGACGGGTTTCAGGCGGGCCAGAGCGTTTCTCCGGAGATCGGTTCAAGAAATTGGCTCACGATTTATTATGCCGCAAACACGCTGCCTCCAGGAGCAGGGGTGGAGTTGTTGCACGGGACAGCCACATCCGGCGGCAGTGCGTTTCTCGCAGGGCAGAAGACGCAGGCGGGGACCACAGTCTATGTGGCGATCGCCATCACGCAACAGCGTGCCGACCGGGTGACCTATCTGATCGACGTCATCGAGGCAGGTGAGGCCGAGACAGGTCTGGTCACGATCGATGCGGACGCGATGGGAAAGGACATCGATCAGTACGGCAAGGTGGCGTTGTACGGCCTGTATTTCGACCACGACCAGGCAGTATTGAAACAGGAATCCAAGCCTGCGCTCGCGGAAATCGCAAAATTGTTGAAAGTCCGTCCGAAGCTGAATGTATACGTCGTCGGCCACACCGACTCGACCGGCGCTTTCAGTCACAATCTCAAACTTTCGCAAGACCGCAGCCGCGCGATTGTCGATGCGCTCGTGAAGGAACACGGCATTGCGTCGATCCGGCTGGAACCCCATGGCGTGGCTTCGCTGGTGCCGGTGGCGGCGAACCGCTCCGACGGAGAGCGCGCCAAGAACCGGCGGGTTGAGCTGGTGGAACGGTAGCACGTCATGCGGGTAGTTCCGCCATGGGTCGGGTTGTGCCTCTTGGGCGCGCTAATGGCGGTGTCCTGCAGCGGGAGAAATCCTGAAGAACCCTGTACCTGGCGGGATTCCGGCTTCACCGCGAGGCACGATTGCCGGATGGGCAGTTTTTGTCTTCGCTCCGTGTCCTGCCCGAACGGCAAGCAAGTGGACTATAGCCATTGCGTCAGCGGCCAATGCAGCCCAGATCATCCCTGTCCTGTCGGCTACCTCTGCGTCCGCTACAGCGAGGGCGTGTCCTATTGCATTCCCGAGCCGGTCTGTACCGACGCCTCTTAGTGTGGTGTCCAGGAAATACGTTCGCGAATCCGGCGAAACTTAGTCGGAACTGGCATCCAGTCCTTGGTGCTCAAGCCTCGGAGTAAATCGAGGAGGTGCTTGTTGACCGCACGCAATGGGTCGAAGACCGGAAAAATCACGTTGTCGCATCAGTGGTGACGGTCAGCTGCAACCGCTTATTAGTCTGTGTACGGTGCTAGATCCTTTTCCACTCGAAGGGCAGCAGCTCAGACAGAGTCGCCATGCGACCGCGTGCGACAATGATGCGGGTTCTAGCGTTCGCATCGCTGACTTGGCGCATCAACTCACGACACCGTCCACACGGTGGAACTATCCGTGAGCCGCACACCGAAACGATAGTGTGAATCTCGGACTCTCTGGCCTTTAACATCTCCGCAATGGCTGAATACTCTGCGCATGAACCAAGGCTGCAGACCAGGTCGATGCAGATACCGGTATATACATTGCCCTTCGCAGTCACGAGTGCCGCCGCAACGCGACCAGCAACGCAATCAGGACCGGTACGGAATTCGCCGACTAACTGCGTCGCGGCCTGAATAAGATCGTCGTCAGTCATTGCGAAACTTGAGATCAGATGGCTCAACGACCAAGCTCAGCCGTGGATTGCCTAGCATAGCTCACGCCAATGCGTCGACTGGGGCGTCTTGCTAGGCACCATACGCGACCAATCCACGACACTCGACCTTTCCTGTCCCAGGCACGATTTCCCCTATGGCATAGGCCTCTTGCCCTTGGGCCCTAAGATGGCGAAGGACTTCGGCCTCATGCGCTCGACCGCATACGAGCGCCATTCCGACGCCCAGGTTAAAGGCACGGAGCATTTCATGGTCCGAGACCTGGCTCGCAGCACGTATCGCGCCAAAGATCGGCGCTGGTCGGTACAGCGCAAGGTTAATGCTGGCATCAACGGTGTGCGGAAGAATACGATCAAGATTCTCTCGTATTCCTCCTCCAGTAATGTGCGCGAGTCCAGAGATGAGCTTGAGAGGAAACAAATCCTTGAGGGAGCCGTAGTAGCAGCGGTGAGGCTCAAGAACGGCGTCGAGGAAGGATGTGCCTGCCACATCTTGTTTTGCCAAAGCAGGATCACGATTGAGAAGGTCGCGAATCAGGGTGTAGCCGTTCGTGTGAGGACCGGACGATGACAATGCAATCACAACGTCTCCGGGTGCAATGAGCGAACCGTCAATTATTCGGCTGCGTTCAACAACACCAACAATACTCGATCCTAGAATATACGTGCCTGCTGGAACGATGTCCGGCTGTTCCGTCGTTTCTCCACCTGTGAGTACACAGTTCTGAGCCTCGCATGCAGCGGCGCAAGCAGCCACGATTCGCGTCGCGATCGTCTTCTCCAATTGTCCGCAGACAATAAGATCCTGCACGGCGAGAGGTTCAGCGCCCATCACAATACAATCATTGATCAGGTGATTGATCATGTCCTGGCACACGGACTCGATGCGATCGTGTGCAAACGCGAGAACTTGTTTCGATCCTGGCTCCTCGGTTTTTAGGACAAGCACTGGCTCCGTGAATCGTTTGACGTCGAACAAGAACAACGATGAAAAGGCTCCGACCTTGTTCAAAAGGCGTGGGTCCCGATTGTCGAGCAGCTTCCCGAATCCTGCCTTCGTCTTATTTGCGACGTCGATGTTGACTCTATACTTCATAAGTCTCCAGGCGTCCGCCTGTGGAATCCAACTATTAGGTATGCTGCAGGCTGCTCGTGCAGTATCGAAAAATGTTTTCGGCAAGCGGAGAAGGGCAAGTCTAGTGCAAAGCCGCTTGCCTGGCAATGCTTCCGTCTCGTAGGTGGCGGGTCAGTTTCCTCTTTCGTCCTGCCCGGGAAAGCAGGCATTCAGCACTCTCGAGACTCAACGCCGAGGAGAGGCTTCGCCTGGATTTCTGCTCATGGGAATGACAAACTGCAGTACCTCAGATGGCAAACTGATTCACGACCGTCTCGTACCATTCCTTCCATAATCATGTAGGCAGAGTTGGCTAATGCGGTGATCGGCCTGCTCGGATATGCGACTGATGAATCACGGCGACGGAGCCAACTATTTCTTCTGATAGAACGGCAGGGTATGGACGGTGGCGTCGTGGCGCGTCCCGTCGATATCAATCGATAGGGCGCTGCCGGCGGTGCTGAAGTCCCGTAGCGGGAAGCCCAAGGCGATGACGGCGTTCATCTGCGGTGAACGTGTCGCGCTGCTGATCCAGCCGATCTCCCGGTCGCCACTGAAGAGCTTGGCTCCTTTCGGAGGAACCGTGGAGTCTTTGACGACGAGACCCACAAGGTGGCGGCGGACGTTGCCGTAGGTGTCCATGCGGGTGACGACTTCCTGCCCGGGGTAGCACCCTTTGCTCAGACTGAAGGCCTTGCTTTCGAGATTGGCCTCGGGCGGGACGATGTCCTCGTTTAGGTCCGGTCCGGCTTTCGGGATGCCCGCTTCGATGCGAAGGGCTTCACGAGCCTGGCTACCCATCGGTCGTATCCCATAAGCCTTGCCGGCCTCGATCAACCGTTCCCAGGCCGTGATCAATCCGTCCGCCGGGAGTAGAATCTCATAATCCTCTTCACCCGTTTCCTCCGTGCGCACGATCAGGGCGGCCTGCCCGCCGATCGTCGCGGGAACAAAATTGACGGGCTTGAGATCCGTTACGTCCGCGCCGAAGGCCGCCTTCACCGACATCGCGGCTTTCGGACCGCTGACGAGCAACAGCCCCCAGGTCTCCGCGCCATTGTCCATCTTGGCCTTGGTGCCGTAGAGGAGGAATTTGCGCAATGCGCTGTAGGTCGTCTCACCGATTTCGCCGACGTCTTCCAGCATGACCGCGTCGGCCAGCATATACACCCGGAAATACGTGAGCATTTTCCCTTTGTGCGTCAGGAAGCTCGAATACCGGCCTTGGCCAGGCTGAAGAGGCAGGAGGTCGTTGCTGATGACGCTCTGAAGCCATTTCACCCGATCCTCGCCGGTCACGCGCAATTTACCCCGGTGCGACAGGTCGGCCAGCCCCACGGATTCACGCGCCGCCCGGTGCTCGGCGGCGACGTCGCCGTAATGGGCGGGCATGCTCCAACCGGTCACGTCCTCGAAGGCTGCTCCGAGGCGGATATGGTGATCGTGCAAGCGGGATTGCTTTGGCATGAAATGTTCAATCGTGAATGTTTAATGTTGAATTGAAGTCATTCAGCGTTGAGCGTCGACAGAACTTCCTCGACCAATTCTCTCGTACGTGCCGAGAATTCGTTTCGCGAGACGATCTTCGTGACGCCCAAGGATTTGGCCCGGTTCCACGTATCCACTTCTTCGTGATTCGCAAAGGCCAGAACGGGGACTTTCTTCGTCCGAGCGTCGGCCTTCAACGTCTCCAAGGCTTGAAAGGCGTTCAGAACGTCATCGTTCATGTTGAGAATGACCGCGGCCGGCGACCCGGTGGATGAGATGCCCGCGATGTCCTGTTGCGAGCGGGCTCGTTCAAGCCTGAAGCCTCTGGGGCGCAGGGCATCGCGGACCTTCGTATAAAAGAAGATGTCGGTCACGCCGACGAGGATGGTGTGTCCGGTTGGCTGATCGGGTTGAGTCATCTGGAAACACTCGTCGTCCAAAATTATTGCGAACTCCGGACCGTCTTAATTCAACGAACTGATCAAACGGCCGAGCGACTTTTTGGCCAGGACGTAGTCCGGATTCAGCAAAAGAGCCTGCTTATAGGCTTCGATCGCATCGGTCCACTGACCTTTCTTCTCGTAGACCCTTCCGAGGTTCAGGTGAGGAAACGCGGGGCTTTCATAGCGTCTCGCCTGCATCGCCTTTTGAAACCAGGGAATCGCCTCGTCGAACTGGCCCTTCTCGATGAGATAGGCGCCGATGTCGTTGTACGGGTTGCCGAAGTCAGGATCCCGGGCAATGGCCATGCGACACTCGTCGATGGCGTCGTCGAGGCGGCCCATAAAACTGTAGGTCCAACCCAAGAACGTATGGGCTTCCGCTGTCGGATGAACCGACAAGGATTGGCGATAGAGCGACACGGCTTCCTCCAACTCATTTTTCATCTGCCGCTCGTACGCCTGTTGGAAGAGGCACCAGGCTTCTCGTTTGTCCTCTTCCCGACCGTCGCCTTGTGTTAAGAAGTCTTGGACATCCATGGCCAGTCTACGAGCAGATGGCGTATGGCATATAGCGTAGGCGCGAAATAAGGTAAGCGCAATCCTTCAGTCCGGCTTTGGCCATATGCTCTTTGCTATACGCTCCTACTCCTGCTTCAGCTTTTTCTTGATCAACTCCGCTCCGTATCGACCGGATAGTAGCATAGACCCGAAAGCCGGTCCCATGCGGGGGGTGCCGTGGACGGCCGAGACGGCCAAGCCTATCACGAAACAATTGGGATAGACCTCACCCGTATGATCCATGACGTCTTCTTCCGAACGGGAGACCCACATGGCGCCGTTGCCCGGCACCTCGGTGTAAAGGCTTCGTTTATGCAGCAGGCTGACGACGACTGCGTCATGACCGGTGGCATCGACGACAATCTTGCTTTCCAAGGCGATCGGATCGACGTGGATGAGATCGTGGCCGGCCATTTCGGCGGTCGTATTATTGACGACCACTCCGTCCAGGGATCCGTCACGGCGGAGAATCAGGTCGACCACCCTCGTGAGATTCAGGACTTTTGCCCCTGCCCGATAAGCCGCGGCGATCAGCGCGCCGGTGGCATGCGGCGGATCCACGATGTACATCCCCTCGCAGTCCTTGATTCTCTTGCAGGGGACATCAATCTCGTCGAGGATCTTATGGGCCGGAGCGCAGATCGTGGCCTTGTTCATCAAGTAGCCGCCGTGCCAGAACCCGCCGCCAAGCGCGAGGTTCTGCTCGACAATGACCGTCTTGAATCCCATGTCGGCCAGATCGTGTGCACAGATCAGTCCGGAGGGTCCCGCGCCGACGATGATGACGTCGCTTTCGATGAGTTGATCGAATTCTTTGTAGTACTCGCGGGCGATCTGTCTGGTGATGTCTCGTTCTCTCAATGGAGCGGGTTTTGGCTTTCCCATCCTTGTGTTCCTTCTGCGAATGCTGAACCGGCCTCCAACTTCGTTCTCAGTCGCTCGTTCCCCTCAACGTACCAAACGACAGTACGCCTCGGGGTCCTCGCTCCCTGCGGCCTTGTTGGGAGGCTGGTTTGAGCATCCGTCTTCGGACTGATCCTAACGGTAAATTTCAGAGCCTGCTTTTCGGAATTCCTCAGACTTTTCCTTCATTCCAATTTGGATGGCTTGCTGCTCGGACACCTGTTTGCTGGCGGCATAGTCCCGCACATCCTGAGTGATCTTCATCGAGCAGAAATGCGGCCCGCACATGCTGCAGAAGTGGGAGACCTTGGCCGCGTTGTCCGGAAGCGTCTCGTCGTGGAATTGCACGGCGGTGTCCGGGTCGAGGGACAGGTTGAATTGGTCCTCCCACCGAAACTCGAACCGCGCCTTCGACAGGGCATTGTCCCTGATCTGAGCGCCCGGATGGCCCTTGGCCAGGTCGGCCGCATGAGCGGCGATCTTGTAGGTCACGACGCCGACTTTCACGTCTTCGCGGTCGGGCAGGCCCAAGTGCTCCTTGGGCGTGACATAGCAGAGCATGGCGCATCCGTACCAGCCGATCATGGCTGCGCCGATTCCCGACGTGATGTGGTCGTAGCCGGGGGCGATGTCGGTGGTGAGCGGGCCGAGCGTATAGAACGGCGCTTCGTGACAGGCCTGCAGCTGCTTCTCCATGTTGACTTTGATCAGGTGCATCGGCACGTGACCCGGTCCCTCGATCATCACTTGCACGTCATGCTGCCAGGCGATCTTCGTCAGCTCGCCCAGGGTTTCAAGCTCCGCGAATTGCGCCTCGTCATTGGCATCGGCGATGGAGCCCGGCCGCAGCCCGTCTCCCAGACTGAAGGAGACGTCGTAGGCCTTCATGATCTCGCAGATTTCTTCGAAGTGCGTATAAGCAAAGTTGTCCTGGTGGTGGGCTAGACACCACTTGGCGTGAATCGAGCCGCCGCGCGACACGATTCCGGTCATGCGCTGCGCGGTCAACGGCACGTAGGCCAGGCGGACGCCGGCATGGATCGTAAAATAGTCGACGCCCTGCTCGGCCTGCTCGATAAGCGTATCCCGATAAATGTCCCAGGTCAGGTCTTCGGCCTTCCCGCCCACCTTTTCGAGCGCCTGGTAGATCGGCACGGTGCCGATCGGAACCGGCGAATTGCGGATGATCCACTCCCGCGTCTCGTGGATGTTCTTTCCCGTGGAGAGATCCATGACCGTATCGGCTCCCCAGCGGATCGACCAGATCATCTTTTCCACTTCTTCTTCGATCGAGGACGCGACGGCGGAGTTCCCGATGTTCGAGTTGATCTTGACCAGAAAATTCCGGCCGATGATCATCGGTTCCGTCTCCGGGTGGTTGATGTTGGCCGGAATGATCGCCCGTCCCCTGGCGACTTCGTCCCGTACGAACTCCGGTGTGATGGTTCGGGGAATGTTCGCGCCCCAAGCCTCCCCCGGATGCTGCACCGTTCCGCCCCCGTGGCCGTTCCGCGAGGCCAATTCGCGTGCGACCTCGCGCGATTGGTTTTCCCTGATTGCGATGAATTCCATCTCGGGTGTGACCACGCCCTTGCGGGCGTAGTGGAGTTGCGTCACATTCTTACCCGGCTTGGCGCGCAGCGGTTTGCGGACGTGCCCGAAGCGCAGATCCGCCAGCTTGGGGTCGGCGGCCCGTGCGCGTCCGTACTCCGAGGTGACGTCCGGGAGCTGCTCGGCGTCCTCGCGCGAACGAATCCACTCCTGACGGGACGGGGCCAACCCGGCTCGAATATCGATGGTGATCGACGGATCGGTGTAGGGACCCGATGTATCGTAGACCGTGATGGGTTCGTTGGGTGTCGGCGCCTCACCCTTCATCGACTTGGTCGGTGACAAGGCGATTTCCCGCATCGGAACCCGCACGCCAGGCTGGGTTCCGGAGACGAAGACCTTCCGCGATGCGGGAAAGGGACTGGTCGTGATCGCCTTCTGGCCGTGACCGTTGTCGGAGCCGTTCTTGCTCATGGCGAGATTCCTTTCGTCTGAACCACCATCGATTGGTCGATCCTCGTTCCGTACAAACTAAAAAGCCGCACCCACGGGGTAGGGGCGGCTCAGAGTCAGCGTCTTCTGCTGTTCCGCTTCCCTACGCTGGTATTACCCAGGTCAGGTTGTGAGGGTCGTCCGTCCAAGAACTCCGGCGGACTCTCAGCCTTTTGGCACCCCTAGCTCGTGATCTAAAATCGTAGTCTGCGGCGAGACCGAAGTCAACGTGCTATTAGACCCATTAGGACTAGGTCCATCTATCCTCCGGCAGTCCGATTCGCTTGCCTGCCGGGAGCCGGACCGAGCCGTTTGGTCGGCGGTTTCGTTGATTGTCGGAGAACGCGTGTCGTACAATGAACGTTCCTTTGCAGGCTAGGTGAGGCACGGTCTGGACATGTTAGCTACGGTACCCAAGCCGATCAGCGATTATCAGGGGCTCGCGGGCGACGAGCTGTTCCGCCGGACGGCGCAGGCGAAGCGCGTCCTCGGCGATCGGGTTATGATTCTCGGACACAACTATCAGCGGGACGAGGTGATCGAACACGCCGATTTTCGGGGTGATTCGCTTCTGCTGTCCAAACTCGCGGCGGAGCGGTCCGAGCGGCCCTACGTCGTCTTTTGCGGCGTGCATTTCATGGCCGAGACGGCGGACATTCTCAGCCGGTCGAATCAAACCGTCATTCTTCCGGACATGGCGGCCGGCTGTTCGATGGCGGATATGGCGGCGATCGAGCAGGTGGATCAATGTTGGGAAACGTTGGGGCGCATCCTCCCGGTCGAGGAGACCGTCATGCCGGCCGTCTATGTGAATTCCGCGGCAGTCCTGAAGGCCTTTTGCGGCGAGCACGGCGGCATCACCTGTACGTCGTCCAACGCCAGGGCCGTGATCGAATGGTGCTGGGCCAGACGCGAAAAGATTCTGTTTTTCCCGGACGAGCATCTGGGCCGCAATACCGCCAACAAGATGGGATTGCCGCGCGAGCAGATGATCGTGTGGGATCCCTATCAGCCGAACGGCGGTAACAGCCGCGAAGCCATCAAGCGGGCGAAGCTGATTCTCTGGAAAGGCCATTGCAGCGTCCATCAGATGTTTCAGCCGGTACACGTCGACAATTTCAGGAAGCAGTATCCGGACGGCAAGGTGATCGTTCATCCGGAGTGCCATGAGGACGTGGTCAACAAGGCGGATTTGTCCGGGTCCACGGAATTCATCATCAAGACGGTGTCCGCGGCTCCCACCGGATCGATCTGGGCGGTGGGGACGGAACTCAATCTCGTCAACCGGTTGAAGCGTGACATGACCGACAGGAAGGTATTCTTTCTCTCGTCCACCGTCTGTCAATGCGCAACCATGTTCAGGATCGACGGCGCGCATCTCTGTTGGGCCATGGAGAATCTTGCCGACAGGCACGTCGTCAACCATATCGTGGTTCCCGAAGACGAGAAGCGGTGGGCCAAGGTGGCGCTCGACCGGATGATGGCAATCAGCTAAGTGCCGCCGTGCCGAATCGATGCAAGATGGAGATTGCCTCCGACTTCCTCCTCCTGTAGATTCCCATCCACCGTCAACCGCCGTATCAGGATCAGGCAAAGCAGGCCGAACCGATGGACTACAAAGCAACGCTTAATCTGCCCAAAACCGATTTTCCCATGAAGGCGAACCTGCCGCAGCGGGAACCCGAACTGCTGGCTTGGTGGGAAAAGGAACGCCTGTACGAAGAGATCCAGCAGGCCGGGCAGGGGCGGCCCCGCTACGTCCTCCACGACGGTCCTCCTTATGCCAACGGCCGAATTCATATCGGCCACGCCTTGAACAAGATTCTCAAGGACATCATCGTCAAGTCGAAAACCATGGCGGGCTTTCACGTGCCGTATGTGCCGGGTTGGGATTGCCATGGTTTGCCGATCGAGCATCAGGTGCTGAAGGATCTCGGCGAAAAGAAGAAGACCCTCGATGCCACGACGATCCGCCGGCTCTGCCGGGAATATGCCGAGAAGTTCCGCGACATCCAGCGCGAAGAGTTTCAACGTCTGGGCACGCTCGGCGATTGGCAGCACCCGTATCTGACCATGAATCCGGGCTACGAAGCGACGATCGTGCGGGAGTTCGGCAAGTTCGTGGAGCGTGGGGGCGTCTACAAGGGTCTCAAGCCGGTGCTGTGGTGTACGCAGGATCAGACCGCGCTGGCCGAGGCGGAAGTGGAGTATGACGATCACACCTCACCATCGATCTACGTCAAGTTTCCCATCGTCAATCCTCCCCGGTCATTCCCCGGACGCCACGACGGCGTGTCGGCGGATCGAACGTCCTATGCCGTCGTGATTTGGACGACGACTCCCTGGACTCTTCCGGCCAATCAGGCGGTCTGTCTCCATCCCGACATCGACTATGCGTTCGTGCAGGTGGGAGAAGAGATCTTGGTCATGGCCGACAAGCTGGTGGAGCGCGTGGCCAAGGCCTGCGAGTTGAAAGAGGCCCGCGTGCTGGGGATGAAGAAGGGGCAAGACGGCTTCGAGGGGCTCGAAACTCAGCGCCCCATGAGCACGGGACTGTCGCCGATTCTGCTGGGAGATTTCGTCACGCTCGATCAGGGCACCGGCTGCGTGCACATCGCGCCGGGACACGGCATGGAAGACTACATCCTGGTCCAGGAATACAACGCCAAAGCGTCTCCCGGCGAGCGGCTGGAGATCCTGGCGCCGGTCGATGACGCGGGACGGTTCACCGACGCGGTGGAAGGCTTTTCCGGGCAGCATGTCTTCAAGGCCAACCCTGGCATCGTGGAGCGGCTCAAGGAGACGGGAAAACTATTGGGACACGGGACGCTGAACCACTCCTATCCCCACTGCTGGCGTTGCAAGAGCCCGGTCATCTTCCGTGCTACGGAACAGTGGTTCGTCTCCATGGAGACGAACGAACTCCGCCGGGAGACCCTGGCCGAAATCAATCGCGTGCAATGGGTTCCGCCCTGGGGCAAGGATCGGATCACCGGCATGATCACGAATCGGCCGGATTGGTGTTTGTCGCGCCAACGTGTATGGGGCGTGCCGATTCCTGGATTCACCTGTGCCGGCTGCCGCAGGGTGATGGCCGAGCCGGTTCTGATCGAACACCTCGCCGTCCTGATGGAATCGGGAGGATCGGATATTTGGTTCGAACGACCGGCGTCGGAGTTGCTGCCTCCCGGCACGACGTGCGGACAGTGCGGCGGAACTACATTCGAAAAGGAACATGACATTCTCGACGTCTGGTTCGAATCCGGCGTCAGTTATGCCGCCGTGCTCAAGCCGCACAAGTGGTGGCCGGCTGATTTGTATCTCGAAGGTTCGGATCAGCATCGGGGCTGGTTCCATAGTTCGTTGCTCGCCGGCGTCATCACCGACGGGCGCGCGCCATACAAAGCCGTCCTGACGCACGGGTTCGTCCTCGATGGGCAAGGTAAAAAGATGTCGAAGTCGGCTGGGAATGTTGTTGCACCACAGGAGGTGATCAAGCAGTTTGGAGCTGAAATTTTGAGGTTTTGGGTGGCAGCACAGGATTATCGCGATGATGTTCGGATTTCTAAAGATATTCTAAGTCAGCTCGTCGAGGTATACCGAAAAATTAGGAATACCTGCAGGTTTATGCTGAGCAATCTCTATGACTTTGACCCCTCGAAAGATCGAGTGCCATATGAACGGTTGCCGGAACTCGACCGATGGGCGTTAATCAAGCTTCACAACCTTATTGAGGTTGTGAAAAAGAGTTACGAAGATTTTGATTTTCGCCAAATCATCCATGAACTCGATTATTTCTGTGCCGTGTATATGAGCGCCGTGTATCTCGACATTCTCAAGGATCGTCTCTACACGTTCCGCGCAGATGCTCCCTTGCGCCGCGGGTCACAGACTGTGCTCTTTGAGATCATAGTCGCCATGACGAAATTGATGGCTCCGATTCTAAGCTTTACGACGGAGGAAATTTGGCGCACATTACCTAAGTCTTCAGATGCGGGACAGCAGAACTCAAGTGTGCATCTGGTAGCATTCCCAGAATCAGATCCAAAATGGATCGATCCCGAACTGGAACAGAATTGGAGTGATTTCTTATTGCCTGTGCGAAGTCTGGTGCTTGGTAAACTGGAGGAAAAGCGGAGAAACAGAATCATAGGATCTTCGCTTGAAGCAAAGGTGATCCTCTATGCGCAGCGAGCGAACCCTGCTCAGTATGATTCTCTAAGGTTGTACGAAGACTTCTTGCCAGCCTTCTTTATCGTTTCGCAGGTCGAATTGCTTGGGGTAGATCAGGTACCGACCGATGCTTGCTTTTCGATAGATCTTGCTGCAGGAATTGCTGTTGATGTGGTTCCAGCAGGAGGAAAAAAGTGCGAGCGGTGCTGGAATTATCGAGAGGCAGTCGGAAAAGATGAGGGTCACCCCACCCTCTGCGACCGTTGCGTGGAGGCGGTGCGGTGAGCCCGACCGCGCTCCGTTACGGAGGGCTGACCCTGCTCGGAATCCTGATCGTATTGGTGGATCAGGTAACAAAACAATGGGTCATGCAGTCCATGCGGTTGCATGAGTCCATCGTGGTCGTTCCCAACCTCTTCAGCATTACCTACATCCGGAATCCGGGGGCCGCGTTCGGATTGCTGGCCGGCAGCAGCAACGCCTTTCGCATGGTCTTCTTCGGCGTGACGTCTCTGTTCGCGCTGGGCCTCCTGGGGACGATTCTGGCCCGGCTGCCCGAGAAAGATTGGATCGGGCAGGTGAGCATCGCCGCGATCCTCGGAGGAGCGATCGGAAATTTGATCGATCGGTTACGGTTCGGCGAGGTAATCGATTTTCTGGACGTCTATGTCGACATGTATCATTGGCCGGCGTTCAACGTGGCCGACTCCGCCATCAGCGTGGGGGTCGTGTGCCTGATCGTGCATTTTGCGTTCGAACGAAAAGAGACGCCGCTGCCGGAACCGGATCCTCCCCCGACGTCCCTATCTTCTTAGAGTAGAGCGGCTAGCCGGGAAGGGGAACGATGAACCCTCCCTGTTCGTGAAACTGGCGCTGCTGGTCCGTCGAAAACATCACCAGCGGTTCGCTGTGGCAGAATTGACATTCATTCACGGTCACCGTGACGTCTCCCTCGCCCAGTTCTTCCATGTATCGCTTCGCCAGCTTGAGCGCCGTCGCTTCGTCGGTCGTTATGACGTCGAAATGGAGCGGCCCCTGCTTCCCACGCACTTTCGCGTCGAATATGTGGACGGTGTCCGCCATGAATAAGGTGGGTCGTCACAGACCAAAGATATACAGGACGGCGAGTCCCATGACGATTCTGTAATAGGCGAATGGACGCAGCGTGTGGTGCTTGACGAAGGACAGGAACGCCGCGATCACGATCCAGGCGACGACAAAGGAGACGGCAAGGCCGATCGCCAGCGCGACGTAGTCCTCCTGCTGAAACACTCCGCGTGATTTCCAGATTTGATAGCAGGTTGCGACGATCAACGTCGGGAGCGCCAGAAAAAACGAGTATTCCGTGGCGACCTTACGATCCAAGCCCACCAGCAAGCCGCCGATGATCGTCGAACCCGAGCGTGACATGCCGGGAACGAGCGACGCGCATTGGGCGACGCCGATCATGATCGCCTGGCGCAGGCCGACCTGTTCAAGTTGCTGTACATCTGGTTTCCTCGTGCGGGCTTCAACCGCCAAAATGATCAATCCGCCCACGATGGAGGTGATGGCGACGGTCTGCGGGCTGAAGAGGTGAGCTTTGATCCAACCGTGCGTCGCCAGTCCCACCAGACCGGCGGGGAGAAATGCCGCGCCCAAGCCGATGAGGAACCAGAGATGCGGATGTGCTACCAGGGATCGGCGAAGCGTGAGACTCAACGATTCGGTGCCGCCGCCAATCGAACGCCGAAAATCCGCTTGCTCGCCCATTGCGCGTGAAAGGAGCGTTCTCAGCTTTTCCCGCTCGTATGCCACGACGGCGAGGATGGCCCCCAACTGGATGGAGATCTCGGCATTGGCGGCCAGATCGCCGGTAAACCCCAGTGCATGCCCCACGAGAATGAGATGGCCGGTCGAGGAGACCGGGAGAAATTCGGTCAGTCCTTCGACAATGCCGAGAATCACCGCCAGGGCGGGGCCCCATTCATTCATCTGCGTTCCTTTGGATGAGAGTGTGACGAGAGGTCTCTGCATAATCACAAAGTGACCGTCTCCCGTCAAGCAGACATGAAAAACCGATGATCGGAACTCCGGATGCCGCGGCTGGGCGTCAAACTTGTTGACAAAGAGTGAGGCTTGGCATACACAGTGGAGGGGTGCGAAAAGACGCGATGACACACGTAGCCTAAGACAGCCGTGACGCGAAGGGACGGCGATCAGGATAAGGGGAGGTTCGCATGAGGTCAGTGTGGATGACGGCGATTGTCGCAGCGGGGGCGTTTTCGATCATGGGTTGTGTCGTCAGCGACCGCAAGTACCAGGAGGCGATAGCCGAAGGCGACGCCGCAAAGACCGAATTGGCCACGATGCGCACGCAGAAGAGCGCATTGGAGCAGCAGGTCAAGACATTGAAGGAATTGAACGTCAAATTCGGTAATGAAGCCCAGGCCGCCCACGACGAGTTGGAGCGCATACAGCACAGCCGGGACAAAGAACGGGGAAGCATTGAAGCACGGACCAAGGAACTCGAGGATCGCGTTCGGCAGTTGACCGTACAAAACCGGGCCATGAAATCGGAATATGAAGACGCCAAGCGGCACAATGAAACACTGAAGTCCCTGGTCGCTCGCTATCAGAAGGAACTCAAGGAACGGAGCGTCACCGGATCATTAGCTCCCTCCGCCGCCTCGCCGCCGGCCATGGTTCCGGCTCCGATGCCACCGTCCACCGTCACCCCCCCATCGGCCGGAGCAGGCCTGATGAACGTTAATAAGGCCTCCGCTGGCGATATGGTGCTGGTGCTGGGTATCTCGAAGGAGATGGCTGACCGGATCGTGATGAACCGTCCCTACAAGGTCAAGGGTGAATTGGTTGCGAAAAACGTCGTGCCGAAGGAAACGTTCGATACGATCAGGGAGCGCATCAGCGTCAGCCCATAGTGGCGTATCTGGAAGCCTATGCCGAGGGGACGTGTGATTGAGCGGCGTCACCCTACGGAGGATGCCTCGGCGGGAACGTGACGAAATATGGGCTAGGCAGTGGCACGACAGGCCATCCATGCATATGGATGGCCTGTCGTGCTTTTAGGGTGGAGAGGATGATTCTGGTTCGTGCGTCTTGTTAGAATGAGAGGGCTTGTCATCATGGAGAAACGACCCTCGTCATGCGCCGCCTCGTTCTGATTGTCGCGGTATTGGCCGTCGGATTGGTCATCGGCGGCTACGTCTTTTTCAACGGTGAACGGAAGACGCCGATTCGATACCGCTCTGCGTCGGTGGAGCGGGGCACGGTCGTGTCACTGGTGACCGCAACCGGTACGATCGCGCCGGTGGTGTCGGTTCAGGTCGGCACGCAAGTCTCCGGCATGATCAAGAGCTTGCACGCCGACTTCAATTCCGTGGTCAAGGCCGGGGACATCGTGGCGGTGATCGACCCTGAGCCTTTTCGAGCCCGTCGAGATCAGGCCGCCAGTAATCTTGAAATGGCACGGGCGACATTGGCCCGGGCAAGGACCGAGCAGGCCCAGCGCCATCGCGAACTGGAGCGGACGAAGTCGCTGCTGTCCCAGCAATTCGTGTCGCAGAATGATGTGGATGTAGCCCTCACCAACGCTCAGGGAGCCGAAGCGCAGGTGAGCGTCGCGATTGCTCAGGGGAAGCAGGCGGAAGCCGCGCTCAATGCCGCGGAATTGGATCTGAAATACACCGTCATCCGATCGCCGGTGAACGGCATCGTCGTGGCCAGAAACGTCGAAGTGGGCCAGACGGTCGCCGCGAGTTTCGCCACGCCCAACCTGTTCTTGATCGCCCTCGACCTGACGAAGATGGAAGTCGATACCAACGTGAGCGAGTCCGATATCGGGGGCATTACGGAAGGGAAGGACGCCATGTTTACCGTCGACGCGTATCCGGGAGTTCCGTTTTCCGGCACCATCAGACAGGTGCGCATCGCGCCGATCAACGTGCAGAACGTGGTCACGTATAACGTGGTGGTCGGTGTGGACAATAAGGACTTGCGGCTCAAGCCTGGGATGACCGCGAACGTGTCGATCGTCGTGGCTCAGCGGGAGAACGTGCTCAAGATTCCCAATGCCGCGCTCCGGTTCATGCCTCCGAAATCCGAACTGGTCAACGGCAGTCCGTCCGGCGCCGGCGTCCGAGCCGTGGCGACGGGCGATGTAGGGGGCCTGCCGTCCCGATTCGTCTGGAAGGAACGGGAAAATGGCGAACTGGTCTCGGTTCCGGTTCAGGGCGGCATATCGGACGGCCTCTGGACTGAATTGGTTTCGGGAGACGTTGCCGAAGGCGAGGCCGTGATCGTCGGCATCGAGCAGTTCCGAGGAGAACGACGGAGCAGCGATCTGCCGCCGGGGTTCGGCGCTCCGCCGCGTCGCCAGTCCCGCGAGCGAGGCATGTGACGTTCTCGTCCGTCCGCGCCGGTATCGAGCGATGAATCGTCAGTCTTACCCCAAATCCGGTCATGGTCCCTTGCGGCCGGACGCGTTCCTCCATCGGTCATGGCTTCGCTGATCTCCTGTCGTGACATCTGGAAGGTGTATCGGGTCGGCGATGTTCAGGTCGAAGCGCTTTGTGGCGTGGAACTCACGATCGAGCGGGGCGAATTCGTCGCGGTCATGGGCTCCTCAGGATCCGGCAAGTCCACATTGATGAACATTCTCGGTTGCCTCGACCAACCGACGAGAGGCAGCTACCAACTCGGCGGTGTCGAAGTCGCAAGCATGCGTTCGGATCGGTTGGCCGAAATCCGCAACCGCCAGATCGGATTCGTCTTTCAAAGCTTCAATCTCATCCCCAGGACCAGTTCGCTGGAAAATGCTCAGTTGCCGCTGTTCTATCGAGGACTCCCGCTCAAAGAGCAGCGCCGGCAGGCGGCGGAAGCGCTTCGGCGTGTCGGCTTGATCGGGCGGGAAAGCCATTTCCCCGCTCAACTATCCGGTGGCCAACAGCAACGCGTCGCCATTGCTCGGGCGTTGGTGACGTCGCCGACTCTTCTGCTGGCCGATGAGCCGACGGGTAATCTGGACAGCAGGTCCAGCGAGGAGATCATGGAAATCTTGCAGGGGCTCAACCGCGAGGGTATGACGGTCGTCGTGGTCACGCATGAGCCGGACGTCGCGGTCTACGCATCACGGGAGATCGTCGTGACGGACGGCCGGATCGTGAGCGACCGAACGGTGCGGCCGTCTCAAGAGGCGGGGCACTAGCATGGCGGCGTTCGTGTGGTTGACGATCCTCACGGCGCTTCGGGTCCTTGGGCGCAATCGTATGCGGACAGCCTTGACCATGCTGGGAATCGTGATCGGCGTAGGGGCGGTCATCGCCATGGTCAGCATCGGCGACGGTGCCCGGCGCGCGGTCCAGAGGCAGATCGCCACGATGGGCACGAACGTCATCATCGTCTGGCCCGGCGTCACCACGGTCAGCGGCGTGCGGGGAAGCCAAGGAGGGGCCGTCACCCTGACGGTCGCGGATGCGCTGGATATCAAGAAGAAAATTCCGTTGTTGTCGGACACCGCATGGGCCAAACGGGACGTGATGCAGATCGTCAACGGCAACCGGAATTGGAACGGTTCCATCAATGGCGTGTCTCCGAGCTATCTGACGATCAGAGACTGGTCGTTTACCAGCGGGGGGGCGTTTACGCAGGCGGACCTCGACAGCGCCGCTCGCGTGGCGCTGATCGGACAGACGGTGGCGGAGAATCTCTTTGAACCGGGAGAAGAGCCGGTCGGGGCTGTCATACGCATCAACAACGTGCCGTTTCGGGTGATCGGCGTGCTTGCGGCGAAGGGACAATCCGCCCAGGGTTCCGATCAAGACGACGTCATCTTCATTCCGTTCACGACCGCGGAACGAAAGGTCTTCGGCACCTTGTTCCTGGGCTCCGTCGGTGGGATCTTTGCGTCAACCGAGCGGGCCGACGATCTCCCTGAGGCGGTCGAGCAGATTCGCGACGTCATCCGCATGCGTCACCGGATACAGGGGGAACAGGCCGACGATTTTACGATCCGCACGCAGGTGGATATCGGAAAGGTGCAACAGGGGACGAGTCAAACGTTGACCGTGATGTTATTTGCCATCGCGTCCGTTTCCCTGCTCGTCGGAGGGATCGGTATCATGAACATCCTGCTGGTCTCGGTGACCGAGCGGACCAGGGAAATCGGCGTTCGGATGGCGGTCGGCGCCACGCGGCGTCACATCGTCGTGCAGTTCCTGATCGAAGCCATGACGTTGAGCGTGTTGGGCGGGGCGTTGGGCATTATCTTCGGGGTGATAGGGGCGAAATTGACGACGGTGATCGCAGGATGGCCGACCATCGTGTCCGGATCCGTGATCGCGGCTGCATTCGTGTTTTCGCTCGTCATCGGATTGTTTTTCGGCCTCTATCCCGCCACAAAGGCCGCGCGTTTGAATCCGATCGACGCGCTGCGTTACGAGTAATCTGCAACCGTCGGCACGGGGGGATGAAGCGAGTCGACGCTCGGTGCGGCGGTAAGCGACACCTCGATGCGAGGGTTGAGCTTGTCGACGTGCTTGTACAGATGGGTTTCGACGATACGGTTGTCGTTGACGCCGAGTCCCTCGCAGAGCGCGTCTTGAGCGATTTTCAACCCTCCGTCGACGTCACGCCGCAACGGCGAGGTGAAATAGAACCGGATCGAAAGAACCAGCGGATTCGATTGAAGTCGAGCCAGTACGGTCGCGCGGTGGGAAGACTTGGAGAGCGCGAGCAGGACCAGATTTCCGACCTGGGCTTTGTACGTGCGGCCGGCCGCGGAGAGCAATCGGCGCCCTCGCACCGTGGCATACTGGTGATTCACGCTGGGCGGAACGGGCAGCACGAGCGATACGCCGGCGGTCTCGGGGCAGGTTGCCGCGGGGATTTCTGCGCGGCGCGGGTTCGCGGAGGGTGCGGTGGCGGTCATCGCCAAAATTCTTGAGGCTGTCTGTCTGGAAATGACACGAACCGGAAGTCGAGAATTGATAAGCGGCGTGGAACGGCGGGCAATGGGCATGCGGAGCACTATAGGAGATTCAGAATCTTCGACATGTCCTGTTCGTACCGGTCTTCGGATCGGCTGATGTATCTGCGCCACTCACTGGGGTTCCAGACCTCCATGCGGTGGTACAGGCCGACGAGGATAATCTCCTGGTCTTCATCCAGCGGGACGAGTTTTCTCAGCCGGCCGGGGATCAGGATCCGACCGGTCTTATCGATTTCAGAGGTTCCGGCTTCCGAAACCACGAAGTGCATGAAGAGTCGGCTTTGGTCCTCGTCGAGCGTCGCCTTGCTCCGCTCGAGCACCTTCTCCCATTCCTTGATGGAATAGATCAAGATCGACTGCTCGGGGCCTTTCATAAAGACGACGGCACGCCCTTCGGATTCCACCTGTTCGCGGATGGGCGAGGGTACGATGAACCGACCCTTCTCGTCGACTTTGCAAAGATACTCGCCGGCAAACATTAGTGCCACCTTGAACTTAGTCGTTGAGCGGCGTTCTCATTCGCTCCCGGATCCACTGTTCGAGATCGGACCGCACGAACCGCCACTGGCTGCCCAACTTGAAGGCGGGAATTCGACGGCTGCGGAGATAACGGTAGAGCGTCCGCTGGGTGATCTTGAGATACCGGCAGGTTTCTTCCGCCGTCATCAACTCGCTCTTGGAACTCCGACTCATTCACCGTCCAGGATGGGAGGGAAACCATAGAGCGGACCGCCTCTAGTGTGGCATCAGGGTATGCGAGGCCTGCAGATCTGTCAAGTGAAATGTATGACAACATAGGTCAGAAGCCGCCATCGTCACCCAGGTCTGCGGAGGCGTCTTCGGTGTTGCCCAAGGCTTCCGAGGGATCCTCCCCAAAACCCTCACCCATCTCGTCGCCCATCTTCTTCATGAACTGTTTCATGCTGTCGGGGTCGCTCTCGTCAAGGTCCCCCAGGGTGTCCGGGTCCGCAAGCGATTCGAGGCGGGCTTCTTCGGATTTCGGCGACGCAAAACGGGACATCAAGCGCGAGAGCTCTGCGCTTCCGCAGGAAGCGCAGGAGACCGGTTTGGGATTGGCGATGCTCAACTGAAGCACCGTGGTGCGACGCCGACAGCTGAGACACAGATACTCGTACAATGGCATGTGCTACAGTCCCAGAACCGATGGAGATCGAAATGGTTCTTCCACGAACAGATGATCCGGAACGACCAATGAACCAATCGTGCGCGCGAGCGTCAGGGCAACGACGGATTTCGCACCGGATTCCGACAGTGCTGCCGCACATTCGTGGAGGGTCGCGCCGGTCGTAAAGACGTCGTCGATCAGCAGGATTCGGCGGCCCGTGACGAGACGAGGCCGGCGGACCGCAAAGGCATGCCGCACATTCTTCAACCGCATATTCCGGGGTAACGTCGTTTGAGGGTCGGTGGCGTGCACCCGCGCGAGTTCGCGTATCGATACCGGCAGATGGAGATGTCGTGCCACACGGTCCGCAAGGAGCAACGATTGATTGAATTCCCGGCCGCGCAATCTGCTGGGATGCAACGGGACGGGGAGGACGAGATCGACGTCCAGATTCGGCGGCAGGGCATCGATCATGAGCTGCGCCAACGGTTTGGCCAGTCCGATTTTTCCCCGATACTTGAATGCGCAAACAGCTTCCCGGAGCGGAGGAAGGTACGGATAAAGCGTCCAAGCCCGGCTGAAGGCCGGGCGATGCTCCAGACAGTCTTGGCAGTGGTGATTCGGCGAATTGGAGACCGCGGCAGCCGAGACGAAGGGTTGGCTGCAGAGCGCGCAGCAGGGTCCCTTCAGGGGCAGGATCAGCTCCCAACAGCGCCGACAGAATCCCGGGACCGGATCGCCCTGCAAGCCGACTCCACAGGCAAGGCAATCGACCGGAACGATGAACCGCAGTGCCTGGCGGCAGAGGCCGAGGAAGCCGGTCCGGGTGAATGGAAAGGACGTCAACATGGTGGACGTGGGAGCCGAAGTCGAGTTTCTTCTAGAAAAAAACGTGGCTCCTGTCAAGGTTGTTGCCCCTCAAATGGTTGTGTTATACGGAAAGATGTCTGCAAATCATAATGCTGAGACTTGAACAGGTTTCGAAGATCTATCATCGGGGATCGGCTTCCATCATCGGGGTGGATCGCGTCAGTTTGGAAGTGGCGGCCGGTGAATTCTGCGCGTTCATGGGGCCGAGCGGATGCGGAAAGAGCACGCTGCTGAACTTGGTTGCCGGCTTGGATTCTCCTACGAGCGGAGAAATCGTCTTGAACGGGCGGCCGACCGCACGGTTTTCGTCCGATGATTGGACGCGGATCAGGCGGGAAGAGATCGGAATTGTCTTTCAATCGTTTCACCTGGTTCCAGGACTTTCCGCCGAAGAGAATGTCGCCTTTCCGCTGCTGCTGAGAGGCGAGCGGGGCGGAACGATGCTGCGGCGCGTCGAGGAAGTGCTGGACCTCGTCGGAATGAACCATCGCCGCCGTCATCGCCCCGGTGAATTATCCGGAGGAGAGCAGCAACGCGTCGCCATTGCACGGGCCGTCGTGCACGGTCCCAAATTGGTCGTGGCCGATGAACCGACGGGAAATTTGGACTCCCAGCAGGGCGCGGCCGTCGTCGACCTATTGAGGACGCTGGCCGATCAGGATCGCCGGACCGTCCTTCTTGCGACGCACAGCGGTGAGGCGGCGGGGTCGGCGCACTACGTGTGGACCATGAGGGACGGCCGTCTGATCGAACGGGTTGCATCGAACCTTCTTTCCTTGGGGTTATAGATGGATGTGTCGACGACGATTGCGGGGGTCAAGTTCACCGGTTGCTTCATGAATGCCTCCGGTGCGTTGTGCGTCACGAGGGAGGAATTGCTGGCGCTGGGGCGCTCGCGCGCCGGGGCGATCGTCACCAAGTCCATGACGGTGGAGCCGCGTCAGGGCAATCCGTCGCCTCGATACTACGGATTCTCCGGCGGCTCGATCAATTCAATGGGACTGCCCAATCTGGGCTATCGTGCCTATGCCGAGTTGATTCCTGAATTGAAGCGGTTCGGCAAACCGATCATCGCCAGCGTGGCGGGTCTTGTCGAGGACGACTTCCCGGTCATCGCCGAGGCCGTCAACGCAGCCGGGCCGGATTTAATCGAAGTGAATCTATCCTGCCCGAACATCCCGGGAAAACCGCAGATCGGCTACGACGCCGAGGCGTCCGAGCGGTTGATGAAGCGCGTGCGAAAGATCATTACGGTTCCGATGGGCGTCAAGCTGCCCCCCTATTTCGATCCGGCGCATCACGCGTTGATGGGAAACGTCATCGGACGATGCGGCGTGGATTTTCTGAATTTGATCAATTCAGTAGGGAACGGGCTTGTCGTCGATCCGAAGACGGAAACCGTGGTGATCAAGCCGAAAGGCGGATTCGGAGGCTTGGGGGGAACCATCATCAAGCCGGTGGCGTTGGCCAACGTCCGGGCCTTCTGGAAGCACTTCGACGGACGCATGCCGATCATCGGAACCGGCGGTGTCATGAGCGGCCTTGACGCCTTCGAACATGTGCTGTGCGGCGCCTCGGCCGTGCAAGTCGGCACACTGCTGGTTGAAGAGGGAGTCGACGTGTTCGGTCGGTTGGAGGCGGAGTTCGTCGCGTGTCTTCGGGAGAAGGGTTACCACTCGATTGCGGATTGCCGTGGCAGGCTCAAGGAGCTCTAGGCGGCCACCCGTTCTCGCGCTCAGCCTCATCCACTTGCTTCACCGGTTCAACGTGGGCAGCGGGACGAGGAGTGACGTTACTTGCCGAACGATTTGGACAGGAGGCCGAGTTGGAGTGCGCGGCGGAGGAGTTGGGCGACGTTTCTGACGTTGAGGCGGCGCATCAGATTGAACCGGTGGACTTCGACGGTGCGGACGCTGATCTGCAGGACGGTGGCGATTTCACGATTGGTATGACCGATGGAAACCAACCGAAGAATGTCCCGCTGACGCGGAGTGAGCGGCCCGAGCTCGATTTCCTCCACGACAGGCTCGGCTTTGCGACGCAATGCGCTTTTCATGTGGCTCTCACCATTCGATCTCGTGATATGTTGACGCGAGTCTAACAAAGGCGGGAAACCCTGTAAACGAAACTACTAATTCCTGCAGCCTCGGGCCCGTCCCCTATATTTTGATCCGCAAATAATCGACATTCGTTCTGTTGCCCACCTCAACGACAAGGATCGGTTGGAATGCGAGGCGTGTGGTCAGTGTTCGGAATGCTGATCGGGGCGCATGTCCGCGAGCGGCCGCTCCGAAACGCACTCAGCGTTGTCGGGGTCGCACTCGGCGTACTGGCGTCCGTGTCGATCGGCACGGCCAACGTGCAAGTGCTTCACTCCTTTGATCGTGCGGTGAGATCCGTCTCCGGAACTGCCACCCTCGAAATCATCGGGCACGACCTGGGGGTGGATGAGGCGGTGATCAGATCGGTGCGGAACCTCCCGGGCGTTGAGAACGCCGCTCCGCTTCTGGAGCAGGGCGTCGTGGTGCAAACCGAAGGACATCGGGGCGAGGTTCTGCAGATCTTCGGCATGGACCTCCTGGCCGAACTCGGCTCACCGAACGGGCGATTTCTGGTCACCCGTGAGGATCGTGAGCGGACCCTTGAGGATGTCGTTTCGGCGGATGCGATCTATCTGGGCCGATCGTTGGCCGATTCGTGGAACCTCCGGGTCGGCAGTCTGGTGGATGTCCAAGGCGGCGGACGGAACCTGCGCCTGAGAGTCGCCGGGGTCATCCACGGAACGGAGAATTCCGGATCCCTTTGGGACCGAGCGGCCGCCATGGACATCGCGGCGGCGCAGGTGAACTTTTCCGCGATCGGACGGTTGGATCGAATCGATATCGTCACGGATGCGGGGTGGAACGTGGATGACGTGGCGGCTTCGGTCCGCGACGTCCTGCCGCCGCATCTGACCGTGCAACGTCCGGCGCAACGGTCGAAACAGGTCGAGAATATGGTCCGCTCCTTCCAGCTTAATTTGACGGTGTTGAGCTGGGTCGGACTGCTCGTCGGAACCTTTCTCATCTACAACACGATGGCCTTTGCCGTGACCCAGCGGCGGCGTGAGATCGGCATCTATCGCGCCATAGGTATGGCGGAGCGCCGGATCGCGTTGTTGTTTCTCGTTGAAGGAGGGCTGCTGGGTTTGATCGGGGGCATGCTGGGTGGGGCCGCCGGGGTATGGGTGTCGCGGGCGCTCATGGGGTTGGTCAGCCGCACGATCTCGGACTTGTATGTTCCGCTCATGACCGGAGATCCGATGTCGTGGATTGATACGCAAACCATCATGGCGATGGTGAAGGGCACGGCGTTTGGAACAATAGTGGCGATGGTGGGCGCGTTGGCTCCGAGCCTGGAGGCTTCGCGTACGGTGGCGGTCCGCGCCTTGGCGCCGGGGGATTACGAAGAAACTCAGCAAGTCCGCGGCCCCCGCTTTTTGGCCGTCAGCCTGCTGTTGTTTGTCTGTGCCGGCGTGATGTCCATGCCGGGACCGATCAACGGCCTTCCGTTGTTCGGATATCTTGCAACCCTCTGTCTCCTCGGATCGCTGGTCGCGCTGTCATCCGTTTGTATCCAGACGTTGGGGCGCCGTGAGGTGTCCCGCAACCATGGGTCCCTCGCACTCGAGGGCGGGCTGCGTCGTATGGCCGCCGAACATGCCGCGAGACATCCGGGTCGCAATGCGGTGACGGTCTCGGCTTTGATGGTCGGACTCGCCATCATGATCGGGGTCGTGGTCATGGTTCGAAGCTTCCGCGAGACGGTGGAAACGTGGGTCAATGAAACCGTCATGGCTGACTTGATTGTCGCCCCGTTCGGTTGGCTGCACCGGCAGCAGGCTGGTCACGCGGCCCGTGCGCTCCCCGATTCATTGGCGTTGGTGCTGTCCTCCTTCGATGGTGTGGCTGCCGTGGATGCCTATCGGAATGTGCAAGTCGATGTCGAGGATCGAACCGCCATGCTGGTGTCGCGGGATATGCGGTTGCACGCGGAGCGGAGCCGCTATCTTCTCCTCCGAGGCGACTCGACGGCCGCGTTGAATCGGGCTGCAGACTCCGGAGGGGTGTTGATCTCGGAAGTGCTGGCCAGCCGGCTGGGAGTGCGGGAAGGGGGACGCGTGACGATTCGTAGTCCTCAAGGCCCACAAACCGTGCCGGTCGAAGGAATTTTTTACGACTATGCGACGGATGGCGGCAAGATGGTGATGGATCGCGCCCGATATCAGAGATTATGGAACGATCACTCGGTGACGGTATTCGCCGTCTATCTTGCCGCGGGAGCCGATAGCGAGACCGTCCGGGCCGCGATGGTTCGGGCCTTTGCCGAACGACAGGACGGGGTGTTGCCGCCGATGGTGATCAAGAACAAGGAACTGCGGAAGGAAATCCTCGACATTTTTGACCGGACCTTCATCTTGACCTACGTGCTGGAGCTGATCGCCGTATTGGTGGCGGTGCTCGGCATCGTCAACACGCTGGTGACCGCCGTGCTGGAGCGGCGTCGAGAATTGGCCACCCTTCAGGCGATCGGGGCAAGCCGGAAGCAAGTTGAACGTCTGGTTCTATGGGAGGCGGTCTATCTCGGTTCGATTGGCGCGGTGTTGGGTATGATCGGAGGGCTTGGTCTCGCCTGGATTCTCATTACCGTCGTCAACAAACAGTCCTTCGGATGGACGATTCGCATGACCGTGCCGATGGACGTGCTTCTGCAGGCCGTGACGATAGGCGTGGTGGCGGCATGGATTGCCGGTTACCTTCCGGCCCGATGGGCCGCGAGACAATCGGCGGTGGAGGGATTGAGACAGGAATAGCGAGCGTATGGTAAGCAGCCTGCTACGGCGATGGGTAATACCGCATGGCCTGTCGGTGCTTGGCTCAGCAACTTGCTCCGTCCACGACTGTGTCGGAACGGAGCTTCAGACAAGCTTCGCCAGCGCGAAGGCGCACGCACCGACAGTCATGCGACCCATCGCAAGTCGCAGGGCGCACACCATACTCTTCACCGAGAGAGGTTAGAAGGGTAGCAATGCTCATTCGACACGCACAGTGGACGACGACCGGTTCTGCGTCTGCTACTCACCTGGGTCTGTATCAGCCCGCTACTGGTTGCTGGTAGTCCACTTCGATCTTGAATCCGAGATCTTCGATCATGCCCCAGACTTCCGGCGCAGGAGCGCCAGGAGTCGTGAGGTAGCCGTTCACAAAGACGGAATCGGCCGGATAGAGGGCGAGCGGCTGCAGGCTGCGGAGGTTGTGTTCGCGGCCGCCGGCGATGCGGATTTCGGTGCGCGGATGGAGAAAACGGAAGAGGCACAGGACTTTCAGGCAGCGTTGCGGCGTGAGATTATCGCAATGCTCCAAGGGAGTGCCTGCAACCGGGTGCAAGGTATTGAGTGGAATCGAATCGGGCTTGACCTCGCGCAGGGCCATGGCAAGGTCGACGAGATCCTCGTCCTTCTCGCCCATGCCGACGATCCCGCCGGAGCAAATTTCCAGTCCTGCCGCCCGGGCGTTCCTGATCGTCGCGAGACGGTCTTGGAACGTATGGGTCGTGCAGATCGAGGCATGAAACGCTTCGCTCGTGTTCAAGTTGTGGTTCACGCGATCCACACCCGCCGCCTTGAGGCGCTTCGCCTGCTGTTCGCTCATGAGCCCCAGGGAACAGCAGATCTGGATCGGGGTTTCCTGTTTGATGGCGCGTACGGCGCCGGCGATCTCGTCGATCTCGCGGTCGAGCGGGCTTCGGCCGCTGATGACGATGCAGTATCGCTGGGCTTTGGAAGCTGCGGCCTGTCGCGCGCCTTCGATCATGCGGTTCTGCGGGAGCAGATTGTACCGTTCGATCGGAGCGGTTGAGATGGAGGACTGGGAACAATAATGGCAGTCTTCCTGGCAGGCCCCGCTCTTGGCGTTCTGAAGCATCTGCAGGCGAACCGTGCGCCCAAAGTACCGGGCTCGCACCTGAAAGGCGGCATGAAGCAGTACAAGGAGTTCGTCGTCCGGCGCATTGAGGACGGAGAGGGCTTCCTGTCTCGTCAGGACTTGATCATCAAGCGATTTGGCGGCCAGGGCCGAGTAATCCGTCATACGAAAGACCTTTCAATCACAACAGGGACGCAAATGGGTCAGAATCTCGGAACGGAAGGAAGCTACACGGTTTCAAACGGAGAAGCAATGCCCGGATAGGGGACGACGCGGACCGGAAGGGGAGATTCTTTTCCAGCAGAGGGCACACCGCCTTCGAGCCATGGAAGGGCCACGAGGCTGTTCCAGTTTCCGCAACGCCGGCACCGTCCCGCCCATTCGGCCGTTTCCTGCTGACAGGCGGTACAGACATACGGGACGACGACGCGTTTCTTGAACTGCAGGGCTTTCTTCAATTCCACGACCGCCTGCTCCATATGCTGCTTGCGTAAGAAGAGGTTGGCCATGATCTTGTGATAGTCAACCAGTTGATCCTGAGGCCCCTCGACCGTCGACAGAATGTCGAATGCCTCGTCGACCATTTCGAGGCGGTAGTACAACTTGCCCAGGTAGAACTGCAGCACCGGATCGTTGGGGTTCTGCTGGAGCGCCTCCTGATACGTCCGGATAATTTCACTCGGCTCACCCTGATCGAGAAACAGTTCCTCCAGGCGGTGCAGGATGATGACATTGTGGGTCTTCGCATAGACTTTCTTCAGGATCTCCACGGCTTGTTTGGTCTTGCCTTCCTGGATCAAGATTTCCCCGATGCCGATGTAGGCGGGCAAAAAGGTTCGGTCTTTCTTGATCGCCCCGCGGAAATACCGCCGTGCCTTGTCCGGGTGCCCGCGCTCCAGCAGTTGGCGGCCGACTTCATACATGCATCCGGTCAGTAGCAAATTCTCCGCGCGTCGCTCGGATTCCGGCAGGCTGGCTTTCAACAGGCGATGCTGAATTTCGAGTGCTTCGCTCCACTTCTCGAGACGAATCGACAAATCCCGTTTGCGGATCAGGGCCGTCAGGTTGTCCGGCTCGATGCGCAGGATCTTCTGCAGGGTCTGAAGCGAATCCTCGTATCGCTTGGCGGCCTCCAAATCCTTGGACAACTCGAGAAGAATCTCAATGTTGCGGTCGTCGATGCGGTTGGCATACTGGTGCAGCCGGATCGCCTCGGAGAAATTGTTTTCCGAGCGATAGATGTTTCCCAGCCAGAGCAGCGAGTCCACCCGGTTGGGATCGATCGCCAGGGCCTTCTCGAACAATCCGATGGCTTCGCTGATGCGCTTCGACATGAACGCGTGCGTGCCCTCGCGATGCAGCGCGTCGAGTTTCTCTTTCCGACGCTGTAACCGCGTGCTTCTCCAGGTTCCAATGGCATGGGCGGTTTGCCTCATGCCGACCGCCAAGGCCACCAGCACGGCCCCGACCGCCATGGAAAAGACCACCAGCGTGACCGGACTCAATTCGAACTGAGTGGACGGACCGGTATGAACGGTCAGCGTGCCTGGATTCAACTCACGGAAATAGCTATAGACGAAAATGCCGGCGCTGATGAGAAAGATGCTGGTGAGCAGCCTGAGCATGATCTAGGCTCGTCTGGAATTGGCCACCCGCTTGCTGCGCGCCGGCTTTGCCGCGGCTGGAACGGGCTGTTCTTCCTTTACCGGGATGCGCTTGGCGTCGGCCCAAAGACGCTCCAGCCCATAGTTTTGGCGGGAGTCATGCCGAAAGATGTGAACGACGACGTCCCCATAATCCATCAGCACCCATTGTGATGAGGCCTTGCCTTCGATACTGAGGGGATTGGAGCCGGTCTGGGAGAGTACGCCGTCGACATGATCGGCGATCGCTCTGGTTTGTCGATCGGAATCCGCCGATGCCAAGACCAAATAGTCTGCGACTGAGGTCAGGGTCGCAACGTGCAGGACAACGACATCCGTGGCCTTCTTGTCGTACATGGCCTTCGCAATGGCAATGGCCGTGGCCTTCGATGTTCGTGCGATCGGATTCCTCTTATTCGTATAAGTGATGCTGAAGTATATAGGATTCAACGGTGGGCGGCAACAGATTTGCCACCGGGAGTCCGGTCCGCACCCTTCCACGAATATCCGATGCAGAAATATCACTGGGGGTGAGGCGTAGGCAGATGAGCCGTCGGTTTCCGATGGGGATGTCCACCTGTGAGATCGTGCCTGCGTCCAGGGCCGCGAGCGAGTCACCGGGAAACGTCTGAAACCAGCTCAACCGGGTCAGATGCTGAAACGACGTCCCGGGCCGATTCATCACGACGAAGGAGCAGAGCTCCAACAGCGCGTCCGGTTCCCGCCAGGTAGGAAATTCGAGGAACGCATCGAGTCCGATCAGGAAAAACAGCTCTGTCTGTGAGCCGTATTCTTGACGGAGGAGTCGAACGGTGTCGATCGTATAGGATTTCCCCGGACGGCGAAGCTCGACGTCGGAGATCGCAAGGCCGGCTTCCGAGGCGATGGCCAAACGGACCATTGCGTAGCGATCATCGGCCGATGCCAGGTCCTGCCGGGATTTATGGGGCGGGTCTCCGGTCGGAATGAAGAGGATGCGGTCCAAATCCAGCGCGCGCCGAATTTGCCGCGCCATGGTCAGGTGTCCGCAGTGAACGGGATTGAACGTTCCTCCCAGGAGCCCCAGGCGTAATGATCGGAGAGAAGAGGTGTCTGGCGGGGATAGGCATTCCTGGGAACCCATGGGCGAGTTCCTAAAGCAGGACGAGATTGTCCCGGTGGATAATCTCGTCGTATTCCTGCGGACCGAGACGCTGTTGAACGTCGACGGTCTTCAAGCCTTTCATGCGGGCGATCACATCTGAGGAAAAATTGACCAGGCCCTTGGCGAATTCCTTCCCGTCTTGATTGAGACAGCTGACGGGGTCGCCTGCTTCGAACGTCCCCTTGACGTCGATGATTCCGGAAGCCAGGAGGCTCTTTCCCCGTTCCGCGAGCGCCACGACGGCCCCGGCGTCAAGGAGGAGCTGCCCTTGGGGACGAAGGGTAAAGGCGATCCAGAGTTTGCGGCTCGTCATTCGACGCCCTTTGGGCAGGAACAAACTGCCGCCGTCGCCGCCCGCGAGGACGGTGGGCAGCAGGCCGGCTTGCTGTCCGTTGAGAATGAGCGTGGCTACGCCGTATTCGCCAACTTTTTTTGCCGCACGGACCTTCGTGGCCATGCCACCCGTCCCTTCGAACGTGGTGGACACGCCGGCTCGCTGCTCGATCTCTTCCGTGATCTCGGAAACCAGCGGGATCAGCGTTGCAGAAGGATTTTTCCTCGGATCCTGGGTAAAGAGTCCGTCGATGTCCGACAGGATGACCAGCAGATCCGCGTCCACGAGGTGCGCCACGTCCGCTGCCAGCGAATCGTTGTCGCCGACTCGAATTTCGTCCACCGCGACCGTATCGTTCTCGTTGATGACGGGGACCACTCCGAAACCGATCAGGGCCGCCAGGGTATGGCGGGCGTTCAGGAAACGCCGTCGATCGGCGAGGTCCTGATGCGTCAGGAGAATCTGGGCGACCTTGACGCCGAGCCGCTCGAAAGATTTCTCATAGGCCCACATCAGCCGGCTCTGCCCGACGGCGGCAGCGGCCTGTTTGACCGGCAGGCTTTTCGGGTATTCCTTCAGCCCCAGTTTCTTGATGCCGGAGACGATGGCGCCCGAGGAAACGAGCAGAACCTCTCGCCCGTCAGTGCGCAACATCGAGATCTCGTCGGCCAGCCGGTCGATGCGATCGGGACGGAGCCCCGCGTCTTTTGACGAGACGAGACTGCTGCCGATCTTCACCACGATCCGCTTGGCAGATGTCAGGATTTCGTCGCGCATCCGGCGGTCCGAAGGTGATCGACCTGCTGTCCGACGAAGGAGACGAGTTCCGTCAATCCCTCCCTCGTGGCGGCAGAAATGGGGAGACACGGATACTTTCGGCGTTTGCAGTACATTTGTAAGGTCTTCAATTTGGCCCGATCGCCGGCGGCATCGAGTTTCGTAGGGACGATGGCGAACGGGCGCGCCGACAGGGACGCGTCGTAGGAACTCAGCTCCTTGCGCATGATTTCAAAGCTCGTCACGGGCTCGTCTGCCGACCATTCCGATACGTCGACAAGATGCAGCAGGAATGACGTCCGTTCGATGTGGCGCAAGAATTGGAACCCGAGTCCCTTGCCTTCGTGGGCGCCCGCGATCAGACCGGGAATGTCCGCGACGACGAAACTGCGATCGGATCCCCAGCGGACGACCCCCAGGTTCGGAACCAATGTCGTGAAGGGATAGTCCGCGATCTTGGGACGCGCTGCCGAAATGGCGGCGATGAGCGTGGACTTTCCGGCATTCGGATATCCGACCAGTCCGACGTCTGCCAGCAGTTTTAACTTCAGCCTGAGTTCGCGTTCTTCCCCGTCGGTGCCCGGTTCAAAGCGCGTGGGCACTCGATTGGTCGAGGTGGCGAAATGACTGTTGCCGCGGCCGCCCTTGCCCCCGCGCGCAACGGTGACCGTCTCTCCATCGGCGGCCAGGTCGGCAAGCATGTCGCCGCTAAGCTCGTCGTAGACGACTGTTCCCACGGGAACGGTCACCACCACGTCACGCCCGGTCCGACCGGTGCAATTGGACCCGCTGCCCGGGCGGCCGTCCTCGGCCTCGTAGTGGCGTTGATAGCGGAGATCCAGCAGTGTCGTCAGGCGCTGTGACGTCGTGAAGATGACGTGCCCTCCATTCCCTCCGTCTCCCCCATCCGGTCCGCCGCGGGGCACGAACATTTCGCGCCGGAAGCTGCAGACCCCGTTGCCGCCTCGCCCGGCTTTGACCACGATACTGACTTCGTCGACAAACATGTGAGCGTATCCGTAGGAATCTGTCCGGTCAGCCGTGCGGGAGCAATCATGCGGGGCACGAAGCCCCGTCGATGTTGTCGAACGAGCGAGACGGTAGCGATGAAAAGGAGGGACGCCGGCTATGACGTCGTTGGCGTGGGGTAGACACTGACCTTCTGCCGCGCGCGGCCGCCCTCGAATTTGACGGTGCCCGTGATGCGTGCGAAAAGGGTGTGGTCCTTGCCGAGGCCCACATTGAAGCCGGGGAAAAACTTGGTGCCGCGCTGACGCACAATAATGGCGCCAGCTTTTACCGTCTCGCCACCGTACGCCTTCACGCCCAAATACTGCGGATTACTGTCCCGCCCGTTTCTTGATGATCCGCCGCCTTTATTTGTTGCCATGGAACGTCATCCTTTACGATTAGGCCGTGTGGATACCGGTGATCCGAAGCTTGGTAAAGCCCTGCCGGTGGCCTTTGGTGCGACGGTAGTTCTTGCGCCGTTGCTTCTTGAACACGATCATGGATCGAGTCCGGCCCTGATTGACGATTTCCGCGGTGACCTTGGCTCCTGCGACCAGGGGTTGGCCGATGACCACACCCTTGTCCCCATGAACCAGTCGAACGTGGTCGAGTTCCACGGTGCCGCCCACGTCTCCGGGAAGACTTTCGACTTGGACGAGACTGCCGTGCTCTACTCGGTACTGCTTGCCGCCTGTTTCTACAATAGCGTACATGAACCCTACCCTCCGTGACAAAACACGGCTATGTATCACAGGGCCGAGAAAAGTGTCAAGGTCATGTCCATGGCCACCTCGACCGCTTGCGGGGTTGGGACGGCTCCTTCCCCCTTTCGAGGGCTTTCAATGCCGGTCCGGCGACGGATAAGATCCATCCGTACGGAGGATTCCCATGGCCATCAACTCCCAGGCGAAAAACTCAAGCCGATTGATCCCAACGAAATTTGTCCTCAGAACCTACCGCCGGATTCCGACTTGGTGTGCCTCTTATTATCTGAGCGGATCCGCCATCGGGAAGGGCATCGTCACGAACCTCTCGCGTTGCGGCATGAGGATGCTGGGGGACCATGCGCCCAAAACGGGGACGGACCTCTGTGTCCGACTTCATCTTGATGACGATCAGCCGCCCATCGAGATCGCCCGCGCCACCGTGCGGTGGGTGGGCCAAGGCGAATTCGGGCTGCAAATCGACGATCTGACCGCCGCGGTAGCCGGGCGCATTGCAGAGATGCTGAACCGACAGGCCCGCACCGGCCGCAATGGCTGGTAATCGCATCGGCGGCCATCGCCTGCGGATTCTTGACGCTTCTTCCGACCCGCTGCTATAGTCCGTTTCCATCATGGAACCTCAAGGCAAGATCTGGATGGATGGAGCGTTTGTCGATTGGGCTGACGCCAACGTCCATGTGCTCACGCACTCGCTCCATTACGGTTTGGCGGCATTTGAAGGACTGCGCTGCTATCGAGGCAAGTCCGGTTCCGCTATTTTTCGGCTGCACGAGCACGTCGATCGGCTCTTCGAGTCGGCGCACATCGCCATGATGACGATTCCCTATGACAAGAAGCAGGTAGCCGAGGCTATTGTCGAAACCGTTCGAATCAACAAGTTGGACGCCTGTTACATCCGTCCGCTGGTGTACATCGGATACGGCGCGATGGGGGTCTATCCGGGCGACAATCCGATCAAATTGGCCGTGGCGGCGTGGAAGTGGGGAGCATATCTGGGTGACGACGCGTTGGCTAACGGCATGCGAGCCCGGGTGTCGTCATTCACCCGGCACCACGTCAATGTGTCGATGACGCGCGGCAAGATTTCAGGCTATTACGTCAATTCGATCCTCGCGAAGCGGGAGGCCAAGGCTGACGGCTATGATGAGGCCATCATGCTGGATCCCGAGGGCTATGTGTCCGAAGGCACCGGCGAGAATATTTTCATCGTGCGTAAAGGGCGGATCAAGACCACCCCCTTGACCTCCATCCTGGAGGGGATCACTCGGAATTCCGTCATCGAGTTGGCGAGAGAACAGGGTATCGTCGTGCAGGAGGATCGATTCACCCGCGACGAGATGTATATCGCTGATGAAGTATTCGTGACGGGAACGGCCGCCGAACTGACTCCCGTGCGGGAGATCGACAATCGCCGAATCGGAAACGGGAAACCCGGCCCGATCACGGCCGCTCTGCAAAAAGCCTTCTTTTCCGTCGTGCGCGGCGAGGATGCGGCACACGCATCCTGGTTGACGCGCATTTGACTCTGACTCTTTCCGATTCAGTGATGCCGTGAAGCCGACCGCCGAAGGGACGGGTGTATAGCCCGTCTTCAGGCCGTGACGAACCGGGTTCGATGCGCCGATCAGTGGCCGGATGACGAAGAGGAACTGTCCGAGTGGGAATCTCCGGCAGGTTTATCGGCCGGAGCCGGAGAAGCCGGTGGAGCGTCCTTTTTCTTCAGATCAATCACCGTGGAGGAAAACGTCTGATTCTTGGCCAGAATGGCAAGACTCAGGGACGTGATCATGAAGACGGCCGCCACCACCACCGTGAATTTGCTCAAGAAGTTGGCCGGGCCGCGACTGCCGAATACCGTCTGACTCGAGCCCCCGAAGGCCGCACCGATTTCCGCTCCCTTGCCGGATTGGAGCAAAATGGCTCCGATCATCAGGAAACAGGCAAGGACATGAATGATGATGGTCAACGTGTGCATGAGCCTCCGGAATCTAGCTGTGAGGGTTGCGGTTCGCTGCGGCGATGATCTTAGCAAACGAATCCGGATTGAGACAAGCCCCGCCGACGAGTGCGCCGTCGATGTCAGGGGACTCGAGGAATGAGGCGGCGTTCTGAGCCGTGACGCTACCGCCGTAGAGGATCCTCATCGTCGCCGCCGCGGCGTCCTTCCAACGATTGGCTACGAAGGCTCGGATCGACCGGTGCACGTCGCCGGCTTGGACGGTTGTGGCGGCTCGTCCGGTTCCAATGGCCCATACCGGTTCATAGGCGATCGTGACCGTCTTCAAATTTGCATCCGTAAGCTGATCCAGGCCGGCCGAGAGCTGCTCGTCAATGATCCGCTCCGTTTGTCCCGTCTCGCGCTCCGTCAGGGATTCGCCGACGCAAAGAATCGGTCGAAGGCCGCATGCCAGCGCCGCGCGGACTTTTTTTTGGACGTCCTCATTCCGTTCCCAGAACAGCGTGCGCCGCTCGGAGTGTCCCACGATTACGTAGCGGCATCCCAGGTCGAGCAACATGGAGCCCGAGATTTCGCCGGTGAATGCCCCCTGCTGTTCCCAGTGGAGATTCTGCGCGCCGAGCATGATCCGGGACGTCGCGCCCAGCGACGACCGGACCGATTCCAACGCCGTGAACGGCGGGGCGAGCACGACTTCCACGTCGGTTGAGGGTTCGACCAATTGCTGAAAGTCACGAACAAAGGCACGGCCTTCCGAAGCCGTCTTGTTCATCTTCCAATTGCCGACGATCAGCGGTGTTCGCACGGGGTGTCCTGAGTTTGGACGGTTCGAGCGGAACGGCCGGTTAATCTTTCCGTTCGGGAAGGGCGGTCAGGCCGGGAAGCTGTTTGCCTTCCAGCAATTCGAGCGCGGCGCCGCCACCTGTGGAAATAAAGGAGATATTTTCCGATTCGCCCGCGCGGTGTATGGCCATGGCCGTCTCGCCTCCGCCTACGATTGTCAGCGCATAGGCGTCGGCAACGGCATGAGCGACCGAGAGGGTACCCCTGGCATAGGCATCGATCTCGAATACGCCCATCGGTCCGTTCCAAAGGATGGTCTTGGCGTTTTGAACCGCCTCCCGGAACAGTTTGACCGACGCGGGACCGATGTCGAGGGCATACCACCCCTTGGGGATTTCCTGGACCGGTACGATCTTCGTTTCGGCGCCGGGCTCGCGGCTGGCCGCCACGACGCAATCCACCGGCAGGTAGAACTTGACGCCGCGCGAGAAGGCATGATCTTCGATGCCTTTGGCGAAGTCCAGCATGTCGTTTTCGACCAATGAGTTTCCGATCTCCAGCCCTTTGGCCTTGAGGAACGTGAAGGCCATACCGCCGCCGATGATGACCTTGTCCACGCGCTTCCCGAGATTTTCGATGACGCCGATTTTGCCAGACACTTTGGCGCCGCCGAGAATGGCGACAAACGGACGGACGGGATTGGCCACGGCGCCTTCCAGGTACTCGATTTCCTTTTTCAGGAGGAAGCCGGCCGCAGAAGCGGGAATGAATTTCGTAATGCCGACCGTGGAGGCATGGGCCCGGTGGGCGGCGCCGAACGCGTCGTTGATATACACGTCGCCCAATGCCGCCAGCGCCTTGGAAAAACTTTCGTCGTTCTTTTCTTCGCCCTCATGAAAGCGGAGATTCTCCAAGAGCATGACGTCGCCGGGGCTCATTTTCGCGACGAGTCCCTCGACCGCGGGCCCGACGCAGTCCGGCGCAAAAATAACGTTCTTTCCCAGAAGCCGGCCCAGGCGTTTGGCGATCGGCGCCAGGCTGTATTTGGGGTCGAACCGGCTTTTGGGACGACCCAGATGCGAACACAAAATGACTTTCCCGCCGTCGTCGACGACACGATTAATGGTGGGAAGCGTCGAACGGATACGGGTGTCGTCGGTGATCTGTAGCGAATCGTCGAGCGGAACGTTGAAGTCCGCACGGATGATCACTCGCTTGCCGGCCAGCGTCAGGTCGTCAATCGTTTGCTTGTGCAGGTTCATGGACGGTTCGCCACGGTGATCTGCAACCATACGGGAGAACAGGGACCGAACGGAATCAACCTACGGACATCATCGGCTCTTGGTCTTTGCCACAATCACTTTGATCAAGTCCCTGACCCGGCAGGAATATCCCCATTCGTTGTCATACCAGGCTGTTACTTTCACCAGCCGTTTGTCGATGACGGCGGTCAGCGGGGCGTCGACGGTTGCGGAGTGATCGTCACCCTTCTGATCGATCGAGACGATGGGAGCCTCGGAATACTCGAGAATGCCTTTCAGCGGACCGCTCGCGGCCTTGCGGTAGGCTTCGTTGACCGACGCGACGTCGCAATCCTTTTCGGTTTCCACGGTCAAATCGACCAGCGAGACGTTGGGAGTCGGCACGCGGATGGCGAGTCCGTCCATCTTCCCTTTGAGCTGCGGGATGACCAAATGGAGCGCCTTGGCCGCACCGGTGCTCGTCGGGATCATCGACATGCCGGCGGCTCGCGCGCGGCGGAGGTCCTTGTGCGGCAGATCCAGCAGTTGTTGATCGTTGGTATAGGAGTGGATCGTGGTCATGATGCCGTGCTTGATGCCGAAGTTCTCCAGAAGCACTTTTGCCACGGGAGCCAGGCAGTTGGTCGTGCAGGACGCGTTCGATACGATGAGGTGCGACGCCGGATCGAAGGTATTGTCATTGACACCGAGCACGATCGTCACGTCGGGATCCTTGGCCGGCGCCGAGATGATGACGCGTTTGGCTCCGGCGGACAGATGTTTCCCGGCGCTCTCCCGGTCGGTAAACCGTCCCGTCGATTCGATGACGACGTCGATATTCAAATCCTTCCAGGGAAGCTCCTTGGGATCCTTGACCGCCAGGACTTTCGTCGCTTTTCCGTCGACGAGAATCTGGTCGTCTTTTGCCTCCACGGTCCCCTTCAGCGTCCCGTGCACCGAATCGTATTTCAGAAGGTACGCCAAGGTCTTGGCGTCCGTCAGGTCATTGATCGCCACAAATTCCAACTCAGGGTCTCCGAGCGAGGCCCGCAGGACGTTTCTTCCTATTCTGCCGAATCCATTGATACCGACTCTGATAGCCATAGCGAGGTGGTCCTTCAAGAAAAATAGGCCGGTGAAAAGTACCGGCCTGGTGGGCCCGATAGTATCGATGGCGTCCCGATTTTGTCAAGTTATACCAAAGGGGCAAACCCGCGTCGATACGGTCGTTTCGGAGGAAAAACCGGGGGAATTTACGTGTATATCAGAGCCGGTTCCCGGCATGACTTGCGCCCGTATCCTGGCCGTAGGTAGAGTTCGCCCGTGACGAACATGCCGGGGCGATCCAATTTTTCCGAGCTTACGACTCGAGCGCTCGAATGGAGGGTTCTCCTGGAGGCCCTCGCCGCGCATGCCCGTTCCGCAATGGGGATCGCCCGGTGTCGCGCTCTCGTATTGACGACGGATATCCACGCGGCCCGGAGGCGGCAACAGGAAACGTGGGAGATGGCGAGGCTGCAGGACAGTCTCGATCCCATGCCCGCGCTCTCTTTCCCCGACGTCCGTGAGCCACTGTCCCGCGCAAGCAAAGGCGCGGCGTTGGACACGCATGAACTGCGCGATCATGCGGTGGTTCTCTCACTATGGTCCGAGGTGCTCCGGTATGTGCGGCGACATGGAGTGGAGGCGCCCGCATTGGCCTCCGCCGCCGCGGCGCTGGAGAGCTTTCCAGAATTGACAAGCATCATTGCCGCTTTGGAGGAAGCGATTCATATCGACGGCTCGATGAAGGAGTCCGCGTCACCCGGCCTGCTTCGGCTGACGCATCAGGCCAACGATCTGAAACAGCGGATCCGGCATCGGCTCGACGACCTCCTTCATTCTCGATCCTATGAGGAAATCCTGCAGGAGCCGTATTTCGATCAACGCGAGGGACGCTATGTGTTGCCGGTCAAAGCCGGTCTGCAGGGGCGCGTTTCGGGAATCGTGCATGATGTCTCGTCCAGCGGGGCAACGGTATTTTTCGAGCCGCGCGAGTTGGTGGAATTGAACAATGCCATCAAGCTTGCCGAACTCGAAATCGATCGGGAGGCGAGAAGGATCCTCAGGGAACTGTCCGGTCTGATTGCTGCGCAAGCGGAACGAATCGGAGCCGGCCTCGAGGTGCTGGCCGAATTGGATGAGATCGCCGCACGCGCGTTATTCGGCCGCCGCTTGGGGGCCCAGCCCGTCTCATTGAATTCCAATGGGTTGATTCGACTCAAAGGGGCCAAGCATCCGTTGCTGGTTCTGTCGAGGGATCAGGTGATCGCCAACGACATTGTGTTGGACGACACGGTCAACGTGCTGATCATTTCGGGTCCGAACACGGGCGGGAAAACGGTCACGCTCAAGATTCTCGGTCTATTTGCCTTGATGGTCCAGGCGGGATTGCTGCTCCCTTGCGAGGCGGAGTCCGACATGGCGGTCTTTTCAGCCGTCTACGCGGACATCGGGGATGCGCAGGACTTGGCACGCGATCTATCGAGCTTTTCCGCCCACATGACGCAAATGATCGATTTGTTGCGGGAGGCGGAACGGGACGGTGACTCAGGATCCGGGCGGCGTACCGGGTCGGCGCTGGTGTTGTTCGATGAACCGGTCACTTCGACGGATCCGGCCGAAGGGGCTGCCTTGGCAGAGGCGCTCCTGTGTCGCCTTGCGGCACTGGGGATGAAAGTTGTGGCTACGACGCATTATCGGTCTCTGAAGACTTTGGCACAGACCAGGGCGGGATTTACCAATGCCAGTGTGGGGTTCGACTTGGCCACGCTCTCGCCGACCTATCAGCTGTTCCTCGGCGTTCCTGGCGGATCCTCGGCCCTCGAGATCGCCGGCCGATTGGGTATGGACCAAGCCGTGCTGGACGAGGCCAGGCAAAAGTTGGGACTGGAAGACCGGGCGCTCGAACGGCTGTTGAGCGATCTGCACGGCAAGCAGCGACAATTGGCGGATGATCTCGCTCGAGCCGCCGAGTTACGGGCTCAAGCGGAGGAGGCCGCCCGGTTGGCCAAAGGAGAGCTGGCCCGATTGGAATCCGCCGAGCGGGAGGCGAAGAAGAGCATCAGGAAAAAGCTGCAAGACCAGTTCAGCCGCGCGAGAGCCGAGGTACAGGCGACGGTCGACGAGGCGAAACGAGAGCAGAAGTTTACAACGGCGCAAGCGGCAAAACGACGGCTTGCCGAACTGGAGGAACAGTCGCGGGACGCTCTGGAGCCCGAGCGGGTTCGAGTCCCGGTCGAACGGCTGAAGGTGGGTGATCTGGTCGAGATCGGAGGACTCAACACGATCGGCACGCTGCTCGAAGTTCCGCTCGGCAAAAAGCGCGTGCGCGTGAAGGTCGGAGAGGGGGAGGTGTCCGCTCTGTGTTCCGGGTTGTTCGGGATCGCGCAGGAGGCCGGAGATCCAAAGGACGGATCACCTGCTCGATCGGCTTCGCCGAGGGTCTCGACGCAGCCGCGTGCCTATCATGCGGCTGAACAGAGCGTCGTCGACGTGCGGGGCAAAACGGCGGATGAGGCGCTGGAGGAAGTCGTGGCGGTCTTGGATCGAGCGGCGTTGGCGGGTGCACCTCTCGTCCGTGTGATTCACGGGCACGGGACCGGCCGTCTCAAGGCGGCGGTGAGAGACTATCTCGGCCGATCGCCCTACGTCCAAGACTTCCGATCCGGGGATCCAGCAGAAGGAGGAGACGGCGTCACGGTGGCACGACTGCGAGAATGATCGGGGAGGAGGATGTTTACCGGCTACTATTGGCGACGCGGTCAACAAAGACGATACTTGGCCATGCGATAACGCAGGGTATTTCTTGTCAGCTTGAGAAGGCGGCTGGCTTCGGAAATGTTCCCTCCCGCCTCGTGCAGCGCCTCCATCAGCATTTTCTTTTCCATGTCCTGCAGGGAAAGACCGAACGCGAGCAACGAAGGTCTGGCGTGACCGTCCGGAAGATCTGCCTTGGCGGGGGGCGTCGGGGCGCCGGAGTTCGAAAAAGATGCCGGCAGATGTTCGGGCAGGATCGTCGGACTCTTGCACGTGATCGTCAGTCCTTCCACGACGTTGTGCAGTTCCCGAACGTTGCCGGGCCAATCGTGCCGGCGCAGCCACTCGATGGCTGCGGGACTGAAATCCGGAACGCGGCGACCGCGGTCGCGACGAATCGTGTCCAGGAAGTGTCGCACCAGCGGTTCGATGTCGTCGGGCCGTTCCCGCAAGGGCGGAATCCTCAACTGATACACGTTTAACCGGTAATACAGATCCAGACGAAACTTTCCCGCTTTGATGTGTGCGGGAAGGTCCTCGTTGGTCGCGGCGACGACTCGAATGTCGACCGGAATGTCGCGCGTATCACCTAGCGGGCTGATCACGTGGTCCTCGAGAACCCGCAGGAGCTTGGCTTGAGCCATGGGGCTGACTTCGCCGATTTCATCCAGAAACACCGTCCCTCCCTCGGCGGCTTGAAACCGTCCGAGCTTGGGTTGTTTGGCATCGGTGAAGGCTCCCCGCTGGTATCCGAACAGTTCCGATTCCATAAGGTGCTCGGGGATTCCCGCGCAATTCAATGCGACGAACGGTCCCTTGGCTCGCGGGCTCGCGGCGTGGATGGCATGAGCGAACAGTTCCTTGCCTGTTCCGCTTTCGCCGGTGATCAAAACGGTCGCGTCGGTCGCGGCGACTTCCGCTGCCAGATGCTTGACCAGGCGCATCTGTGAAGACACGCTGATGATCCGATCGAAACCCGACGAGCCAGCCGCGGACGCTTGGTCGGCACCGGCCGCGATCTGCATTCGAAGAAGGGTTGTCCGGACATCGGATGTCGTCAACGGGTTGACCAGATAGTCGGCCGCTCCCGATCGCAAGGCGTCCACCGCGGCCCGTGCCGAATCCTCGACGCCCACGACCACGACCGGAATGGAGGGGGCGAGGCTTCGAAACTGCGGAAGGATAGAGTTCAAAGGCCGGCTCTGTCGGTGCTCGTCGAAGATGACGCAGTCGAAATCAGTCCGTTCCCCGAGTACGCGAAGGCCTTCCTCTGGCGTGGGAGCGAACTGCAGGATCAGAGGCAGGTCCGAAACGGACTTCTCGAGGGTTGTCTTCGTCGAAGGATCGCTCGAAATGACGAGAAGCAAAGGAGGCATGAAGCACCGCTGTTGTGTTCGACAGCCGTTGCGCCGCCTTTCTTCAGCCTACTCCTATTCGGCGGGGGATAAAAGGGGGGAGTTCTTCGTATGGCGGGTCTCGTTGTGTTGCGCGATGGTCACGTTACGCAGCAATCCGTCCCTCTTCGTCCGGCGGATCGGGCTGTCACGAAACCGTTCCGTGAAGGTCTCATCGGTCAGTTCGGCCAATTCCGACAGGCGAGGCGCCAGAGAAAGGGGTGCGGGTGAAAATGCCGTAACCGCTTTCTCTTCCGCTTGCAGATTGTACGGACAGACATCGAGGCAGTCATCGCACCCGAAAATATGGTTCCCCATTTGTTGCCGGATCTCGTGTTCGATCATGTCTGCGGCTCCCCGGAATTCGATGGTGAGGTAAGAAATGCAGCGCCGCGCATCGACGACATACGGCTCGACGATCGCCCCGGTCGGACAGGCCTGGATGCAGAGACGACAGTTGCCACAGAGGTCGGTAGCGGGTTCGTCGGGCGTGAGTTCCAGCGTGGTCAGTACTTCCCCGAGCAGCAGCCAGGAGCCGTATTGTGCCGACACCAGATTGGAGTGTTTGCCGATCCATCCCAAGCCGGCCTGCTGAGCCCAGGCCTTTTCCATGACCGGGCCGGTATCGACGTACGTGCGGGTCGCGGCCGTGGGCGCCAAGGCTTTGATCCGGTTCTCCAGCAGGGTCAGGCGGTCTCCGAGCGTGCGATGATAATCTCGTCCCCATGCGTAGCGGGCGATGCGCCCGAACCCTGGTCCTTCGGTCGCCCGATGTCCCGTGTCGTAATTCAGACCCACGGACACGATGGAGCGGCAGTTGGGCAAGACCACGGTGGGGTCGGCCCGGCGAGATGGATCCCGCGCCAGCCAGGCCATTGTCCCGTGATAGCGGCGAGCCAGCCACTCCTCCAGCCGATCGAGCAGGGTTGTCGAATGGGATTGAGCGACCGAAGAGATTCCGACCGCGTCAAAGCCCAGAGCGATCGCTTCCTGCCGGATCACCGCCGAGAGCGACATGGTTAACGTGGTGTGCAGTCAAATCGAACGATGAATTGGACGGAACAATGTTCGGTGCCGCAGCGTCCGCAGGTGCCGGTGATCTTGGTTTTCCAGTCGGTCTGTTTCTCCTGGAACTGACACGTCATTTTCCCACCCTTGGAAATCGTCGTCCAGGGCTTGGTCGTCCCGGGGATCCGGGCGACGAGGCAGCCGGCCGGTATCGGAACTTGGCAATGTTGGGAAGCTTCTCCCTTGGCCATCCCGAAGCTGCAGGACTGCTCTGTTGTGGCGGTAAAATCCGAGGGACTTTGAGCCGCGGCAGGGGGAGCGGGCCAAGCCCACAGCAGAATCAGTGCGTAACTCAACAACCGGTAAGAGGAGTGCATCCCGGCGAATGGTAGCACAGCCTCCGAGCTTGCGGCTACGGACGACTCTGCGTAGAATCTCGCCCGGGCACCCGTTGAATCCCAACGGTGCGCCGCATGGATCCGCACTCAGGCGCATCTCCGTGCCGCCATTCGCCGTCGGAAACACATTCCAGGGCGGCGGGTGCGAGTGCTGGTCACCGCGTCCGTTCGAGTGAAGGATCGGACGCGTCACCTATGCGGGACGACAGACAACCTTGAGGGAGGAACCATGCTGGCTACGCGGATTCGTCAGAAGGAAGGCATGTTTTACTTCATCGGGTACAACGCGGCCGATCTGCTTGCGAAGGTGCAGTTCACCAGCCGTTATTATTTCGAAGGCGAGGAACTCTCGGAGGCAAGACTTTCCGAACACGACGACGTGGCGCAATTCATTGCCGGGATCGAGCGGAGCGAAAAAGGCTTCCAACGCTTGTTGAATCGACAGAAGATCAAACAGATCGTGAATTTTTATGAAACGGTGGTGGCGCAGCCGATGATTCCGGGAACGGTCCTGCTCTTCACCGATGAAACGCTCCGGTTTCAGCGGGCCGGCGAACATGAATCCATCGGCCATCTGAGCGAGCCGAGGGGGAAGTATCTGATCATTGACGGACAGCATCGGCTTGCCGGGCTTCACTTTTTCCAGCAACGCCATCCGGATCAGATCGACAAGGTGGAGGTTCCCTGTGTGCTCTTCGACGGCAGAACCGCGGAATTCGCCACCGAGATGTTCGTCATCATCAACAGCACGCACACGCGGATCAACCGATCTCACCTCGTGGATCTCTATGAGAAGGTGTCATGGGAAAGTCCCGAAAAAAAATTCTCCGCCAAGGTCGTCAATTTGCTCTACGGGGAATCGGACTCTCCGCTGCAGTACAAGATCAACCGATTGGGCGGGCGGAGCAAACAGGAAAAGTGGATCCTGCAGTCGGAAATTTTCAATGAATTGCTCAAAGTGGTGACGGCCCACAAGCGATGGATCGAATCCCATTTAGGAATGAAGCCCGAGCGCTGTTATGCGTTGGTGCGGGACTATCTCAAGGGCGTCAAAGACGTCATGCAGGACGTGTGGGGACAGAACGAGCGGTACATGTTTACCCGCGACGTCACGCTGAAGGCGCTCATCCGGGTGCTCGACGACATCGTCGTCGACCGGAAGCTGATCAATGACTGGGAGTCAGAGCGGTCGGCCAAGCCGTTCGCCGATCTCGTCAGGCCGTGGGCGGCGCTGGGAAAAGAATTCCGGGCCGAGGGATTTTATGAGCGGTTTCCGGCAAAGGGCCAACTGGAGCGCGTGCGAAAGATTCACCAACGGCTTCTGGATGCGATCATCGGGTAGTCGTCGCCTCGCGCTGGTTTCGACCCTTCTGGCGTCGACGTGCGCGATTGTCGGGGGCGAGATGGCCGTTCCGTCTGCCGCCGCCTCGACGGATTCCGACGAGCTACAAGTCAGAACTGAACCGGGTGGCGGCGTCCGGGCGACGGCGAAAGTCGTCTTCGACGCCAAACCAGGCGTCGTGTTCGCCGTGCTGACGGATTATGCGCACTGGCCGGAGTTGTTCGAGGTGCGCATGACACTCGCCGATCTCAAGGTTCAAGACGGAATTGCCCGGATCGATTTGCGCATCGAGCACGCCCTGCTGCCCGGAGAGCGCCGCCTGGTGACGGATTCACGAGCGGCCACGGATCGCAGTATTGTGACCGACCTCGTGGAGGGGGATTTCAAACGGTATCATCGCGTATGGACTTTGCACGCCGCGGACGGCGGTGTCCGCACGCTCGCCGAATTTGAGCTCCTTGTCGCAATCGACTCAATGGTGCCGGACTGGCTGGTGGCCATCGCCATGCGACGAGAGTTGGAGTCGCACTTTCGAATCGTCAAGAAGAAGGTGTTGGAGCCTGTCGGAGCGGAAAAGTGAATTCCGACGGTTCCGCGGCGTCCACGCCTTGTTTGACGAGTCCGCCGGTATCGAAACTTCGTTCGATTCTTCGGATATCGTCGATCCTGGTTCGTGTGCTGGGATGCGGCGGAGTAAAGAGAGAACAACAGTCCTCATCCGGCTCGATCGAGGTCGTGAACGTGCCGATGTGCTCCGCCTGGCGTGTAATCTCCGTTTTGTCCATTCCGATCAGCGGGCGCAAGATCGGAACTTCCGCCGCCTCCTCGATGACCGTCAGATTTTCCGGCGTTTGAGAAGCGACCTGTCCCAGGCTGTCTCCGGTCACGAGTCCCCAGCACTTCTCCCGTTGAGCCAGTTCGCCGGCGATTCGGACCATGAGACGGCGATAGAGAACCACCCGATAGGGCGCGGGCGCTTGAGCCACGATTTCGCGTTGGATCGTGCCGAATGGGACGACGTACAGTTTCGAGCGGTATTGATAGGCGGTCAGTATCTGGACCAACTCTCGGACCTTTTCTTCTGAAGCACGGCTCACCAGCGGGCGGCCGGAGAAATGGACGAACACGGCGTTGCAGCCACGTTTCATCATGCGGTAGGCCGCGACAGGGGAGTCGATGCCGCCGGAGATGAGGCACGCCACGGTACCGCTGACGCCCACGGGCATGCCTCCGGGACCTTCGATCTTGTCCAAAGAGAAGTAGGCCTCCTTGGTCAACAGATGGATATAGACCGTCAAGTCGGGATTCTTGAGCCGGACCTTCTTGCCGGTGACCTGGTGGACGTGGGCTCCGACCGCTCGTTCCACATCCATGGACGTCAGAACCAAACGCTTGTCGGCGCGTCTCGCCGTCACCCGAAAACTTTCGAACGGATCATTATGATGGAGGAGCGCTTTGCCGATTCTACCGGCCAGGCCATCCAGATTCGGGTTTGCCAGATTCAACTCCACCGCCTCCGCCAGCGAAAAATTGGCGATGCCGAAGACGCGTCGCAGGCGATCGGCCACCTGTAGATGGTTTGCGTCAGTTGGAAGGACGATACGGATCCGGCTGCGAAGACTTTCGACGCGTGTGATGCGAAGGTCGCGAAGCGAGGAGCGGATGTTCTGAATCAACCGCCGTTCGAAGAAGTCGCGATTGCGGCCCTTCAGCGCCAGTTCGTGGTAGTGGATGATGACATGTTTCATGGGAGGCATCGTCCGTGAGCGGTTCGATAGGCTTGCCGCGTGTCCGTCTGCGGCGCGGGCGGCCGCGTCACGTACCCAGTGTTTCCAGGTGGCGTTCGGCGTCGATGGCGGCCATACACCCGGAACCGGCGGCCGTCACGGCCTGCCGGTAAACCGAATCCTGCACGTCACCGGCGGCGAAGATGCCGGGGACGCTTGTGGCCGTGCCTTTCGAGGTGATGAGATACCCTTTCGGATCCATATCCAGTTGCCCGGAGAACAGCGACGTGTTGGGCCGGTGGCCGATGGCGACAAATACACCCGCGCAGGGAATTTCAGCCGAATGACCCGTGACGACGTTCTTGAGTTTGACGCCCGTCACGACCTCTGTGCCGAGGATATCCTCGACGACGGTATTCCAGATGAAGGTGATCTTGTCGTTCTTGATGGCGCGGTCTTGCATGATCTTGGATGCGCGCAGTTTGTCCCGACGGTGGACGACGGAGACCTTGGAGGCAAATTTGGTCAGGAAGAGGGCTTCTTCAAGGGCGCTGTCTCCTCCTCCGACGACCATGAGTTCCTTGCCCCGAAAGAAAAACCCATCGCAGGTGGCACAGGTGGATACGCCGTGGCCGATGAGACGGGATTCGTTCTTGATGCCCAGCTGGATAGGCGCGGCGCCGGTTGCAATGATTACTGTTCTGGCACGGAGCGACCGCTCTCCGTCCATCGTGACGGAGAATGGTCTGGTCGTGAAATCGACTGCCGTCACGTCGCCGGTCTGAAATACGGTGCCGAAGCGTTCGGCCTGCACCCGCATGTCCTTCATCAGCTCCGGCCCCATGATGCCTCGAGGAAATCCCGGGTAGTTTTCCACGTCGGTCGTCGTCGTGAGCTGGCCGCCTGACTGCCATCCTTCGATCAGCACGGGAGTCAGGTTGGCTCGTGCGGCATAGATCGCGGCGGTGAGTCCCGCGGGACCCGATCCGATAATGATGAGATCATGCATGGAGAGTCACTGTAACACAGGCAGACGGAGCGATGACAGAATGCAGGGGCCGGAGCGTTTACGCCAGTCCCAGAAGCTGGCGGTATAGCTTGCGGACTTGGGCCCGAAGGGCCGGTAGAGGCGCTGCCCCGTTGAGCACGGCGTCCGCCCGCGCCACTTTCCGGTCCATGGAAAACTGACTGTCGATCCGCCGGAGCGATTCGCTTCGCGGCAAGCCGTCCCGCGTCTTGAGGCGCGCGATTTGAGTCGAGCGCGGAGCCGTGACCACCACGATCCGGTCGACTCGTCTATCGACGCCCGCCTCGAAGAGCAGCGGGACTTCGTAGACAACGACGGCGTGACGATTGTGCTTGGCCGCTTGTCGGGTCATGCTGGCCTGCAACCGGGCCACGCGGGGATGGACGATGCGCTCGAGCTTCCGGCGTTTCCTTGGATTGCGAAATACGATGTCGCCGAGGCCCTTCCGATCAATGGTATGGTCGGACTTCAAAATCGACCGGCCGAACTCTGCGACGATCTCACGCCAGGCTGATGCTCGCGGCCGTACCACCTCGCGCGCCAGGACATCGGCGCTGATTACGACGGCTCCGCATTGCTCGAACATCCGCGCCACGGTTGATTTTCCGGTTGCGACTCCCCCGGTCAGACCCACGAGAATCATTGGGTGGAGGATAGCATGCGGCTGAAGACCCCAACAACACGCGCTGATTGACTTCTCGATGGGCGCGCCTGTAAGACCTTACCCGATGCGTATCATTGCCTTCATGATCGTATTTCTTGCCGTTGCCGGTGTCAGCTCCGCCGAGCGTTCCCCGGATACCGGTCAAGGGATCAGAACCATCGTCGTCGCACTGGATGGTTCCGGTGATTTCACCTCCATACAAGAGGCCGTCGATAGCGCCAAAAAGGGAGACACCGTCTTCTTGAAACCGGGGGCATACCGCCAGGACGTCACGGTTCACAGCAAGGAGCGGGTAAAATTGGTCGGTGCGGGAAGGGACCAGGTCGTCCTGCTTGGCCGCGAAGATATCGTCGGTGTGCTCCACGTGGGAAAGTGGCCCTACGGAGCCACCGACGTGGAAATCAGCGACATGACGATCAACGAACACGGCGGTCACGCCGTGGGCCTGTTCAATGGGCGGGGCGTCACACTCAAACGTCTGACGGTGAATGGGATGTTGTTCAGCCAGCAGGTTCAGGACGCGCGAATCGAGGATTGTACGATCGGGGGAAGTGAGACCACGGGCGTTCAGTTTGCCGATACCCAGGCTGTGCTGGTCGCGAATTTCATCCATGACAACGATCACGGAGTCAATGTCGCCGGTAAGTCGGACGTTCGCATCGAGCGAAACGTCATTACGCGGAGTCTCTTTGAGGCCGTGGTCGTGAACGATAAGGCGAAGGCCGTGGTCATCAGCAACACGCTCGTGAAGAATGGGGGCGGGGCGGCATTTCTTGGTCAATCTCAGAGTGAGGCGACCGGAAACGTGGTCGGATTGAACCGCATCGGCTTCCTGATCGCGCCGTCGAGCCGGGTGCATGCGTCGTACAATTCGTTGTATAACGCCGAACACGACTATATGCAGGCCGGCAATCCCAATCATCCGGCTCCCGAATTGAAAGCACAGTCCGACATTATGGGTGATCCGTACTTTGTTGATCCTGGACGCGACGATTTTCGCTTAAGAGGCGACACTCCCCTTCTCAGAGTCGGTACCTTTCCCTTCCTCGGCGCGCTTCCTCCGGCCTCCAAATCTTCTCAATAACCACCGGAAACGATTGGGTTATCAAACGGTTGTCGGTCGACTGTCGGAGCTGCCCTGCTCATGTGCTATGCTAAGAGTACATTGAGAGCGCCGAGAATTCTTTCTGGCGCGCGAATTGCTGTAGCAGTAGTGACGTGACGTAAGGAGCATCTCAGGACATCGGAGGACAGGTTGGCAAGTTACCGACAAGAACTTGAGCAACGATCCGGGGACGGAATTCCTTCCCTCGATGACATCGAACCCGGTAAGATCGTTGGAGCCGTCATTCCTATGTCGGAGCGTGCGCAAACGCAAATGCGTGACAGTATCGAGGTGATCGACTATCTGCTGAATCAGGAACGAGTCGTCTGGAGCTAGGCTTTTCTTCCCCTTCCAATCCGTTTACCCGCAGAAGTCCCCTTGACATGCTGGTCTTGGCTTCGTAGGCTGCCGAAGTGTCGGCCATTGTCTGATTATTTATTGCCAGAGGAGCTACCCATGGTATCCAGTGGACAGTCGATAGGTGTTCGGGGTTCACGGAATGCGGCGTTCGTGGTGTTGATGTGTAGTGTGGGTTTCTTGGGAGTTGGTCATGCAGCCGAGGAGTTGCCCAAAGAGTCGGTGTTACCGTTGGCGATGGCCAACAAGGCCGTACAGGCGGCGGTGGAAGCCTGCAAGAAGGACGGTTACAAGGTCAGTGTTTCGGTGGTGGATCGTGCCGGAGAACTTCGAGCCATGGGACGCGCAGACGGCGCCGGCCCACATACTATAGACAGCAGCAGGAAGAAGGCCTACACGGCTGCGAGTGTGCGTCGTCCCACGAGCGAGCTGGCCGACTTGATCGGAAAGGTTCCGACCTTGCAGTCGCTGCGCGATATGAACGAACACGTGCTGATCTTGGGAGGCGGACTGCCGGTCGAGATCGGCGGTGAGGTCGTGGGCGGTATCGGTGTGGGAGGCGCCCCCGGTGCGCATCTCGATGACGCGTGCGCACAGGCGGGCTTGGACGCCATTGGCGCATCCCCGAAAATTCCAGCGTCAAAGTGAGGTGTCGGGCCCGCGCGGCCGTCATCCTGTTGGCTTGGAGCCATCTCGTGGCCTGCAACAGCGATATTCCCGAGGTTGCCGTGGCTGAGGTGCCGTCGCTCGGCTTCATGCTTACGGTGACGCGGACAGCGACACATCCATTCCTCGCTCGGTACAACCTCAGCATGAAAGCCACGGCAGCCGATGGGTGTTCCGCGACCAGCGAGTTGTTTCCGGATACCGGAGGCGTCAGTCGGCGCAATGTGTATGCGGGGGGTACCGGGCGGCTGTATGTGATAGGTCAGTATGACGTTCGGGTGTTCGACAAGGATCGTTGTTCGGTCGAACTGCGAGAGTTTCGTTCGCTGGAAGATCGACTGGATTACCTGGGTACATTCGATCTCGATCGCGAACGCCGGTGGAAGTTTGTGCCGGCGACCGCCCGTCCGGAGCAGCCGTTTGAAAAGTTATAGCCGGGATCGGTCCGAACCCGATCATATCCTCGTGAGGCTAGTCTGAACCAACCGATCGTAGGTTATCACCAGGATGAACACGGGGACTGGGTGGCAGACCTTGCATGCGGGCATGGGCAACATGTACGGCATCAACCCCCGATGACGAGTCGCCCCTGGGTCTTGACGCCGGAGGGTCGAGCACAGCATCTGGGTGAAATTCTATTCTGCAAGAAATGCGAAACAGGCTGAGCTGATATGCCTGAATTTGTTTGGCGTGGGATGATTCGATGCTATTCTTCCTCTGGAGAAGCGGTCGGAACATGAAAACGAGGCGTCCGTCCGCTCCAAGGAGGGAAGATGACCACACTGACCGTGGCGGAGTCGCAGCCAGCCGGTAATCCTTCCAAACAGATTCCGCACGGAATGCAGCAGGGCTATGTTTTGTGGATCGGTGTGTTGCTCTTCCTCTACTCCGCCTTGTTTTTCACTCTTGCGTTTTTCGGTCCGCACCTGCAACCCCTCGTGACATTGTATACGGGCGGCTCTTTGGCGGACCGTCAGGAAGCGGCACTGCAGCTCCTGTCGCTCAGTGAAACGGTATGGGTGGCGGTTCCTGTCCTGTTCCTGGGGGCGGCGATCTTCAGCCTGGTACTGACCAAGCGGGTGGCCGGTCCGCTCCAGGTCCTGGAGCAGAGCATCGTCCGGTGGGCGGAGGGGGATCTGGCGACCCGCCTGAGGTTTCGACAGGTCGATCGACTCGATGCACTCGAGAAGTCGATCAACGAGGGGATACAGGCGATCGAAACCTCCTTGATGACCTTTGCGAGAGAGCAGGCACGGGCAGAAAAAGCCTTGGGCCAGGTTCGCTCGGCACTTGAAACCCATCCCGGTTCGCCGCAGAAGGCCCTGCAAGGACTCGATGAGGCGGGGGACGCCTTTGCCAAGATGCGCGAGGCACTCCGAAAGTTTCGCTTCACCCGCCGGTAGGAACGGTTTGCACTCCATGGATATCGAGAGGCGATCATTCACGGCCAGCGGAGGATTTACGCTGACGGAGTTAATGACGGTGCTGGCCATCGTGTCGCTGTTGATCGCGATAGGTGTGACGTCCTATTCCCGGTTCATCGCCAAAGCCAAGTCGGTGGAGGCGGAAATCGCGCTTTCGGAAATCCATCGTCTCGAACAGATCCACTATGCCTCGACCGGAACGTACACGGCCGATGTCGACGAATTGGGATTCAAGCCGTTTCAGCCTCTCAAGTACTATTCTTTGTCCGTCCAAGTCGCCGGTGAATCGGGGAATGGAGCCTTCCGTGCCTTGGCCGTGCCCTTGTCCGGTTCCGGAGGACAGACCTTTTCGGTCGTTCAGTATGCACCGGACAAGATTTCATCGGGCGGCGGGGCCCCTCCGTCCGGCCAAAGCAGTAATACCGATTGAGAAAACCGTCGCAAATCCAAAGGCGTCTGTCGCGCCTGAACCGGCGAACAAGTAAGTCTACCCGCGTTCGATGACGGCCGCAGTTGAACTAGGCGGCACCGAGAGGTCCAGGCCAGGGCCGAGCCACGGGGCGAGCCGGGCGTCCTCGTAGCGATATCCACCCGTGACGGGGTCGTTTGCCAGAAGCAGCGGCGTATCGAGATCAAGCACCTCGAATCCCTTGATTCCCAGCACGAGACCGAAGGAACAGCCCATCGCGACTCTCGTTTCCAGCATTCCTCCCGCCATCAGCCGCAGTCCGGAAGAAAGAGTGTAGGCCGCGATTTCTTGAGCCTCGACGAGGCCTGTTTTCATGATCTTGATATTAATGAAGTCCGCGGCGTGATTCAATACGACACGATGCGCATCGGCGAGAGACCGGACCGATTCATCCGCCGCAACGGGGATGCCGGTATCGCGTCGAATGGCCGCGAGTCCCTCGAGATCGTTGCGCGGGAGCGGTTGCTCCAGCAAGGTCAGTGCGCCTCCGAATCGTTGCACTCCTTTGACGAAAGCCGAACACTCGTGGCGTGAGAATCCCTGGTTGCCGTCGCCGATGAACGCGATTCCACCCAATATCCGGTGGAGTGCCTCCACGCGCCTGATGTCTTCCTCCACGTCCTTGCCGACCTTCATTTTGAAGAGGCGGAACCCTCTGCCGTACCAATAGCGTCCGAGGTCGATGGTTTTCGCCAAGTCGCAGATCGGTATGGTGATATCGCTTTCTCGCATTCGAACGTCGGCGCCTCCCCAGAGTTTCCACATGGGGATCTCCAGGGATCGACAGTAGGCATCGACCATGGCGGTTTCCAAGCCGCACCGTGCGGCCGGTTGATAAGGCTGATCGTCCTTGAGGATGCCCGCAAGGTGGACGAATCGGTCGACTCGTTTCGTGATGACGTGCTCGGCGAGTCGTCGCAACGCGCTCAGACACGAATCGCGAGTCTCTCCCCCGACTTCGGGAAAGGGGGCTGCTTCTCCATAACCCTGTAGGCCGTTCGACAGGGTGACCCGCACGAAGATATTTTCCGCCGTGAGCCGGACTCCCGTCGCGACGACGAAGGGATCCGTCATCGGCACATCGATCGGCCAGAATTCCACCCTGTGAATTGCGATGCTTTCGGTCGGCATGTGGTATACGTGCGTAGGCGTCATGTTACCGGGATGCACCGAGGAAGTCAGCCGGTTGTGCGGCGACTCGGGAGCCACGGACTTGACTTCCATCCTTCCCTGGTCGAGAACACACGTCGATCGTGAGCAGATGAGCATGGTATGAGGAAGGGACTGACGGCTGTAACGATAGGAATAGCCCTCTTCGGGCTGGCGGCGGCGGCGTGGCTGCTCGTGCCGCCGTCCGTGTCCCACCTGCTCGAACGGTGGCTGCATCACGCCGGATTTGAAGAAGCGACAGTCCGGATCGCATTGCCGGAATGGGGGCTCATCTCGATCCCCGATGTGCGGCTGAAGCAACTGCTTCGGGATGAGGCACTGATCATCGAGTCGAAGGAAACGATAATCAGATACAGCCTTTCCGGCCTGCTGGCGGGACGGTTCGATGAAGTGACGCTGCCGGACGTGCGCATGGAATTGACGGCTGTCCCGTCTTCGGCTTCCCCTGTGCCTGATGGGGATGATCGTCGCGCGCAGGAACAGTTTCTTGCACTGTTCAACGTGGTCACGGTCAGCGATCTGGTCAGGGGCATTCCGATTCTTCCCTGGAGCCATCTGCAGCTCGGACGATTGGAAATCACCCGCCAGCAGGCGACGGGGCCATTCAGGCAGTTAAAGGTAGCCGGGTCGGTCCGTCAACGGGGAGAAGGATTGCTCGCGACCATCACGGCGCAGGGAAACGATACGCAAGCCTATGAGCTTCGCGTGTCCGATCTCACTACGGGCATCATGTCCGTTCAATTTGCGGCAATCGGCGCGTCTTCCGTGCCGATCATCAGTTGGCGATCGGAGACAATAGTCGGCGAAGCCCATGCGCAGCTCCGCGGAATCATCGATGTGAATGTGCAGGCCTTGGCACCGTTTCTTGCGCTGGTATTACCTGCCGGATCCGAATGGCGTGAGACGACGGGACGAATCCAGGCTAATTGGGTCGGAACCGCCTCTACGGCTGCGGCGCTGGCGTCCGTCTGGCACGATTCCGGCACGCAGGTGAACGGGACTATGCAGATGGTCGTGAAGCTTCCAGCCCTTTCAGGGGTGGCCCGAAAACTGACAGCGGGCGTGACCGGGACGTTTTCCGGAAATCCCGGGCAATTGCGCTGGACGATTCAGCCGGGCACGATCGCAACGGCCGACATTGACTCACGAAAGGTGGCCTGGCTTGCCGCATATCGCAAGTTTTTGCCCGCCGGTGCCCAAACATTCCGGATCGAGAGTAAGAGAGGAGTGAGCGGCGAACTTCGGGCCGCCGGCTCGCCTCCAAGCCTTCGGGTGCAAGGTCCATTGACGCTGTCGATGGATTCCGCGCAGGACGCTTCACATGCGGAAATGTCGATCGCCCTCCTCACGTTCCGTGGCAGCCAACTCGAATCGGCGGAAGGCACCTTCGATGTCGCCGGAGATCTTCCTCGATCGCTCAGCGAAGGGTTGTCCGCTCAAAAAATCACGGGGAATGTGGACGGGCGCTTTTCCGTGCGCAATGCCGAAATCCACGGCTCTTTCCTGCCGTCATCCTCCGTGACGGCCGTTAAGTTTCGTCGGGGAGCGGTCAGCCTGGATCGCGGTTCGATGACGCTGACCGATACCCCTATGTTCCGATTTGTCCCCGCGACAGGAGAATGGACCATCTCTCCGGCAACCTTGACGATGCGTCTCCCTGTGCTTCACCGGACCGATGGGGAGGTGACGCTTCAGCACGTCATGCTCAGACTGGAGGAGGCAGGCGGAGCATACTTGACCAAGTGGAAGGGAAGGGGAACGGCGGTCGTGCAAGGGGTCACCATAGCGCGGCAGGGTGCTCGAAGCATTCCGGCCGATCTTACCGTTCGGGTAATGGCAGACGAAGTTGCGGTCAAGGCCGACATCCGGGTCGATACCCCGGACCATGTCGCCACGGCGGATGCAGAGGCCGAGTATATCCTTGCGACACACAAGGGACAGGCGCGAGGCAAGATCGGTCCGATCGTTTTCGATCGGGACAAAGTGAGGCTCCGGAGACTATGGAGTGGTTGGCCTTATCCGGTCGATGTAGAGGGAGGCAAGGCGACGGCGACTGCGGAATTGACATGGGATGGGGGTCCGTCAGATCCCGTCGCCATCAAGTCCGGTACGGCGGTGATCGAGCTGGAGAACCTTCGCGGACACTATCGTGAGTTCGCGTTCGCCGGGCTACGCACGACCCTGGATTTTGTTGCAGTGCCACCCGTTAAAGTGGTGACATCGCAGCCCGCGAAAGTTGAAATCGCCTCGCTCAACCGCGGGGTGGAAGCTACGAACATGTCCTTCACTGTTCACGGTGAATCGAATCTCCAGGAGAAGTCTCTTGTCGTTGAAGTCCGTGATGCGCGGTGGGAGATCTTGGGGGGGACCATGACGAGTCAGGGCGTCCGTGCGGATCTGTCCCGTCCTCCCTATGCGGTCACCGTGCTGGCGCGAGCCGTAGATCTGGCGAAGGTTCTGACCCTGGAACAACAAAAAGGGCTGGAAGGGACCGGCCTGCTGGACGGAACTATTCCAGTGAGCGTGGCGCCCAGCGGTATCACCGTCAAGGACGGTCTGTTCGAATCCCGGCCGCCCGGCGGCATCATCCGGTATCATGCCTCCTCCGAAACCAGCACGGCGCTGACGGACGCCAATGCCAGCATGAAATTGGTTCTCCAGGCACTCAACAACTTCCACTACAATGTGCTACAAGTTGATTCCCAATATGGAGAAGACGGGATCCTGCACCTCAAGGCACGGCTCGAAGGACGAAATCCCGATATGAGACAGTCGCCGCCGATTCACTTCAATTTGACGGTGCAGGAAAGCGTGCCGGCACTATTAAAAAGCCTCAGGCTCGTCCAGGATATCGAGACTTCGGTCGAAAATCGGCTTGTCCGGCCATAGGGTAGGGATATGACGACGAATTCCCGTACACGACATTCAGCCGCTGTTCGCTGGGCCCTCATCGGCATGATGGTCTGCGCATCCGGCTGTACTCCCAGAGTCGAGGTGGCGGCTCCTGAAAAGCCGATTACGATCAATTTGAACGTCAAGATCGATCATGAGATCCGTGTAAAGGTGGACAAAGAGTTGGATCGTGTGTTGTCGAGCGACAGCGGGCTTTTTTGAAGATTGAAGTGCGGGGGATTCGATGCGAAAGATCGGGATAATTGTCGTCGTCGCGTTATGCGGGCTTTGGCCCGTCTCGACGGTATTGGCTACATCGCTGGAAGAAGCCAAGGCCAAGGGATTGGTTGGAGAGAAAGCCAACGGCTATCTGGGAGTCGTCACTCCCTCAGGGCAGGACGTGCAGGTCCTCGTCAATGACGTGAACAAGAAGCGGCGTCAGGCCTATGACGAGATTGCCAAGAGGAACAAGACGCCATTGGATGCGGTGGAGGCGTTGGCGGGAGAAAAGGCGATTCAGAATACCCACCCGGGCAACTATGTGGAAGGTCCCGGCGGATGGGTGAAAAAATAGCTCCGGCTATCGCATCGCTCCAAGCATGTGTGACTTCAAGCGTACCGATCATTGAGCCAGGGCAACGCAGTGTTGGAATAGCCCCGGACCTCCCAGAATCCCTTCTCGTCCTTGTCCAAAAACGTAATCTCTTTGACCCACTTCGCCCCTTTCCAGGCATATCGTTTCGGGACGATGACCCGTACGGGGCCGCCATGCTCACGAGTCAATGGAGCGCCATTCCACTTGGAGGCCAGAAGCACGTCATCATCGTTACAGGCTTCCAAGGGAAGATTGGTGGTGTAGTCGTCGTAAGATTTGAATAGGACGAATTTAGCCAGCGATAACGGCGCGACCACGGACAGGATGTGTTTGAAACTGACTCCTTCCCACTCGTTGTCGTAACGGCTCCAGCTGGTCACGCAATGGAAATCGGAGACATCCCTGAACCGAGGTTGTGCCTGGAACTGTTCCCATGTCCAGATGACAGGGGTGGTCACAAATCCTCCCAGCGACAACGTCCATTCACTGTGAGGGATATCCGGTTTGAAACCGAGATCAAGAACCGGGAAGGTTTCAACCAGGTGCTGCCCGGGAGGAAGCCGGTCGTTGCCCTCATGAAAGACCTCCCGTTCCTCTCCGCCACGGCGGGCTTTCGCCCACTGCTCTTTCTTTTGCGTCAATCGATTCGTGTCGTCCATATTCAAGCCTCCGCCTGCATAGGGTAAGGGAATCGGCCAGGTGCTGACAAGTCTGTCGGAAAGGATGACCGTAGACGCCCGATATCCTAACCATTGATGATGTAAGGAGATTATGTCGGCCTGCTACACTTGAAAGGATTCTTACCCTACGAGGCTTCATGTTCCGGCGCCTTCAACAATCGGTTGGTGCATGTGTATGTGTCATGATGCTCACCGGCGTGCTCGTCGGCTCAATCAGGGCGGGAATGAAGGAGATGACGGAACAGGTCTCCCCTGCGGTGGTGGGAGCCGGGAAAAAATCCATGGAGAAACCGTCAACAAAGCAGGGTGCATTCTCAAGGGACCCATCAAAGCGCCTATCCGTTGGCGATAGGAAAGCCCAGGCAACTCAGCGGCACAAGCACGCCATAGGAAGTTCCTCGTCGCGTCGCAGCAAGACGCTGCCTCGTGCCGAGGTGACCAGGACATCGAAAGCCACACTCATGAGTCAACCGTCCCAGCGGGATTTGGCGGGTTATGGCCTGCTGGAGACTCTCCAGCGATATGACCCTCGTTTGAATCACCGTACCGCAGGAATGCCGATTGCCCAGACGCCGGATATCACGCGCGACCACTTTTTCGAACTAGACCGCAATCGGGATGGTCATGTCGATCCAGTCGAACGAGCATTCGGCCGATTGGACATGGAACGTGATTTCCAGCCTCGTTAGGTCCTAGGCCTAAACCGGACCACACCGTTTATTCGTTCCCAGTCGAGTGACCGCTCTGTGCCGTTCTCAGTCGTGGTCCATCGTGAATCCCCTGCTAATCCGTATCGTATGACAACGATGCGATGGCCGCATCGAAAAGAACGAGAAAAAATGAAGAGGCCGATCCCAGATGGGATCGGCCTCCTTTCCTGGCGTGCGGGTGAGTGGATAAATTCTGCAGGGAGCTATTGAATCGAATTGGCGAAGTTACCTCGTGTGATCTCGGCGCGGACCGTGTCTCCCACCTTCTTTTGCTTGATCTGTTTTGTCCCCTGTCCGACATAGAGTTTGACCTGGTTGCCTTCATAATCTTCAACGGTATAGGCGTTGCCTTCGATGTGCTGCACGGTTCCCCCGATCGTCTTCCAGGCAGGGCCCGGCTTTTCATCATGCCGCCCGGCCTTTGGGGCATCCTGTGTTTGCGGGACTGCTCCCATCGAGGAGGCCGCTGCCGCGGCCGAGGAGTAAGATTGCGACTTCTTGGAATTCTTGGCAGAGACCGTTCCTGCGGCAAGGAAGGTCACGGCCACCGTGGCTGTCAATATCGAAAACAGGATCGTCTTCTTTGTCTTGATCATGGAAGCCTCCTTAAGGCAATGATTATTCAGCACAAAGGTACGGGTTCAGCAAAGCACGTGCCCGGGCTCACACTCAGTCGTCCGCATTGGAAATACAAAGACTTTTGCCGGCGGATCGGTGCCGGCTTCTCGAGTTGAGTGGTGTCTCAGAGAAAAAACGGCATGAAACTGTGCAAATATGACCGGTTTGACCCAGAGGGCATGGGACCCCCGCGTCGGCAGAGCATGTAAACGAGTCACGGCCGGTTCGGCCACGAATCCAAGAGCTATGTGGGAACTTGTATGTAAGCCTTCGGTTGTGATCGGATCTTTCCAATCTTTGAGGAGGAGGTCGAGTTATGCGTGGTGCGACGTGGTTGTTTATGGGCGTGAGTCTGTTGGGATCCGGTCCCGTGGCCGCGCAGCTTCTACCCCCTGTCTCGGACGATGTGAAGATTCAAGTGACCCAGCAGGAGATCGATGAAGATGCGGCGGGGAGGAATCCGGCAAATCATGCCGAAGCCATGGCCCGGCAATTCCATGTGGAGAAGGACGTCGTCGAGCAGTTGCGTCAAGCCAAGGTCGGATGGGGAGAAATCGGTATTCGACTCGCCTTCGCGCAGGAAGTGGCCAAACAGGATGCCAAACAGTTCCCCTCGGTTGAGGCCGCACTTTCAAAAGTGAATGATCGACGGAGCAACAGGGCCAACTGGGGGGCCATGGCGAACGAGTTCGGTATCGATCTCGTACAGGTCGTGGTTGGGGCGCAGCAAGGTCGACAGCAGATGCGGGCGGATGCCAAGAAAGAGGCGACGGCCGGGGTGGTCAAGCCTGGTGGGCAGCAGCCGGATTTGACCGACAAACGGGACGGCACGCCAAAGCGGGGAGCCGCCACCAAGTAGCATGAACTCTATTCGGAAGGCCAGTGTGATGCGCCGTCATCCGGCCCGCCGACAACCGAATCCGGCATATCCTGCCAGTCTTCTCATGAAGCTCTCGCGCGGGCATCGTACCTTGCTGCGCGGTCTCGGGCGGATGGCGGACAAACAGGGTGTGGCGTTGTATCTGGTGGGGGGAGTGGTTCGAGACCTGCTGTTGAATCGCAATAATTTGGATCTCGATCTGGCCGTCGAAGGCGACGGCATCGCCTTCGCCCGCCGTATGTGCCGGCGATATCGTACCGCCGCGACAGTCTTTGACAAATTCGCGACCGCCCGCCTGCGGATGCCGAGCGGATTGAAGTTGGACGTCGCCTCCACCCGCCGTGAATCCTACGTTCACGCAGCCGCGCTGCCGGCGGTTGAGCCGGCATCCTTGCAGGAAGACTTGTACCGCCGAGATTTTACGATCAACGCGATGGCGATCAAGTTGAATGCTCTGACGTTCGGTCGATTGGAGGATCCATTCGAAGGCGTTCGGGATCTCAGCGCCAAGAGAATCCGGATTCTTCACGAGGGAAGTTTCCAGGATGATCCGACCCGTATTTTCCGTGCCATCCGATTTGCGGAACGATTCGGCTTCACCATCGAGTCCAAGACCGGCCGTCTCCTCGCCGAGGCGGCTTCAACGGATTTCGTGGCGCGTCTATCCGGCCCTCGCCTTCGAAACGAAATCTTTCTCCTGCTGGGTGAGCATCGACCGAGCCGATCGATGGAACAGTTGGACCGGCTGAAACTTCTTCGATTCCTTCATCCTACGCTTCGATATGGAAAGGCGGTCAGGCGGGTGATGGATTCTCTCTCCGCGGCACTGGCGTGGTGGGAGGGTCAAACAGGGAAGCGACCCGCGGACATACCGATGCTTCGCCTGATGGCGCTCCTTTCTCAGTCCGGTCCGTCCGTGATCCGGGCGGTTGCGCAGCGTCTGCAACTCTCTTCGGCCCAGGCGGTTGCTTTGTCGTACGCAGAGGATCGAACGGCTCGTCTCTTGGTAGAGCTGTCTCGTGAACGGATTCTGCCCTCTGAGGTATACCGCAGCTTGGCCCCGGTGCCGGACGAGGCGTTCGTGCTAGTGGCTGCCAAGGCCCGGGTATTGAGACGCAGTAAAGCGGCGGACCGGGTAAAACGACGTCTCAATCGCTATCTCCGAAGAGATCGTCATCTCCGAATCACCGTTGATGGGCATGACCTCGCAACGCTCGGCCTCAAACCTGGTCCTCAATTTAAGATCATCCTGGATCGTCTGTTGGAGGCCCGGATCGACGGGAAGGTACGGAGCGCAGCCGAAGAGCGGAAGTTGGCCTCCCGTATGGTGCTGGAGGCCGGCAAGCGCCGTCAGTCGCCGTTATAGCGTCAGCAGCCGTTTGTCGCTTTCCATCTTGCTGAACACGTCGCGAAGCGCAGCATGAAGAGCCCGCTCCATCGCTCCCTTGTCTTTCTCATCCCCGGGCATCTTTCCGAATCCGGAGTACTTCATCAAGGACCGGCCCGTTCGAGGATCGCTGAGTGTGGCATCCATCACAGCGAGATAAATCTGACTGAAGCCGGAACCCACGCTGGGGTCCACATACATGTTGATGCGGAGGGTGAGGTCCAAGTCCGCCGTCCCTTCCTGCACGACACTGCGGAAGGTTTTTCTCGTCGTCAGATACTTGACGGTCGCACGTTCCCAGTCGGTCGGGTCATTCGTGGACAACAACGGGGGGATTGTGCGGCTCACGCGGCTCTGCAGTTGTGGGTCCGCACCCATGCTCGCTCCCGGTTCGACCTCAAAGGTTCCGACTTCGCTGACCTTTACTTTGGCCGAATAGGGGAGAGTGGAACTTGCGGGAACGACAGGTGTGGGATCGAACGGCTGATGATGACACCCTGACGCGAGTGTGAACGTGAGCAGGGAGAGACTCAGTGCCTTCCAAATATGAGAGACAGGAACCTTTAAGCTGGACGTCATCGGCCGCCCCCTCTTTGGTGTCCCCAATGCTCAGTCGAGCGCTGCATAATAGGAGTTTAACTTACACCCCGATGCGGTTCGCTGCAACGGGCACTGCAGCGGTCGGACTCCGAGTCCCGCATACGTCTCTAGATTGGGCGATTAGGATCTATCCACGTGTTTCTGACGCCGCATGGGATGATCTTAGCCCATGCGGCGTGAACGTACTGTTTCGTGGACATCTTGGAGTATGGGTTCCCCGCGACTCGTTCGCCTCGGCGCAATACCTGGCGCCGCATTCGACGTGCGGGAGTGAATGGACCGGAGTTCAGTTCATCGGAATAATGCTCGTCGAGACTTCATTCGGCAGCAGAACGGTGACCATCGTTCCGTCATCGCCGTTCGCCTGAAGCAGTGCGAACAGCGGAACCGGCTGTGGCACGGTATTGGGAGGAATCGTCAAGAGTGCGGGAAAATCGATCAAAGGAGAAATGGTCGCGTGAGTGGCCAGGCGCAGCCGCAATGCCATGAGCACGTCCCGCAACCGTGCCGCCTGCTCCTCCTGGGGCATGGCCTCGTTGGGCGCGATGCCGGTGTTCCACAGCGTGCGTGTCAAATTGACCGAAAAGGAAAATCCCAACTGTTTGGCCGCAGGGGTCACGTCGATGAGCGCGCCCGTTTCCAACGCCTGTGCAAAAGGAATCCCTCCAGGCAAGACGGAAGCTTCGAGTTTGGGGGACGATTCATGGTGTTGGGACGGATCCGGCTCGGAAGATTCAGATCCGGCATCCGGTGCATGGTGCAGGGCGCCGGAATCCGTCGCCGAAACGGGATCATGTATAAGGTCGTCCGTTGTATCGGCCGTCGGGGGCAATGCCTTTACAAGCCCGTCATAAACGGCGCGCGCCTTGGCCGACCATTTGGGATTGAACGGACGACGGGCAAATGCCGCCTCCGCCGCCTTCTTTTCATCGTGTGTCAGGAGTTCGCCGATAGCTGGTGTGTCCATGTCCTAAAGAATTAAGCACGCTGCGCGAGAAGTCAAGTGACAGAAACCGAGCAATTCCGGCGTGGCGATCCGAGTTCTATGAGATTTCAGTCGGTCCCGGTGACGGATCCCTTCGCTACGGGTGCGGCGCTACGTGTTCGATCGAGGGGTCCAGATATATAGTCGGACTGCTGGAAGAGATTTTCCCCATCCTGCTATAGTCGGACACGATGCGTATCGACTACTACAGAGTCCTGGGCGTCAGCCGCGAGGCATCGGATGAGGCCATCAAGAAGGCCTATCGGAAACTCGTGTTCGAGCACCATCCGGACCGGAATCCCAACAGCCGCACCGCCGAGGCCAGGATCCGGGAGATCAATGCCGCCTACGAAATAGTCGGCGACCCTGAAAAACGGCGGAGCTATGACCGGCTGCATTGGGGCGATGAAACCAGGGACGACGTCGTCGACACGGCCGTCATTCTGGACGAGATGGAAAAGAAGCTCTTCGACGAGGGTCGGAAGGAGCTCTTCGCGGTCCTCATGAAAAACGTCCGCCGAATCAAGGATGAGCTCGCCGTCATCCGCGAGCGAACGGTTGCGGATCAGGGATATGATTCATTCAAGGAAACGATTATCCATGCCCGCGCGGCGGAAACTCTGGAAGAGTTCATCACCGACGAAATGGCCGGCCGTGCGGATCGCCTGGTCGAGGTGGCCGCGCAGATGATGGTCTCGCAAGGGGTGGTCGGGAAAAACGACGAGCCGGGCATGCGCGCACTCCGCAAAGGGTTGGGCGCGATGATTCGCAAAGGGCGCATTCACGGCTTTGCCGCCGCGCTGGAATTATTCTATGAACGCCGGTGAGCCGCTTGCGTGGGTCATATGCAGTCGGTCGGGTGTTCGCGTTGCGGAGATCAGGCCTGAGCCAATGGACCGGAAACGAATCGCCCAGCCTTCATCACGCCGACGATCCGGTCCGGTTCGCACAGCACCCCGATCCGTTTGAGCGGGTTGCCGTCCACCAACAGAAGATCAGCCTGCCGTTTCGGTTGAATCGTTCCGAGGGTGTTCTGTAGCCCCACGAGTTCGGCGGCCTCCGCGGTCGCCGAGAGGATCGCGTTCATGGCGGTCATACCCAATGCCACCATGCGTTCCAATTCCTGGGCGTTTTCTCCATGAAAATTGAACGGCGTGCCGGCATCCGTCCCCATGGCGATGCGGACACCGCTCCGGTAGGCCTGCGCGAAGCTCCGCTGGTGCCGCTTGGTCATCCCTCTGGCCTTCTCCAGCACGCTATCCGGAATTCCGCAACCACGGCGGCATGCGGCGGTTGTTGCCAGCGCAGACAGGGTCGGGACGGCGAAGACGCCGTGTTCCCGCATGAGTCCGACCGTTTCGTCGTCGAGCAGCGTGGCATGCTCGATCGAATGGACGCCGGCCCTGATGGCGTTCTTCATGCCGGACGCGCCGTGGGCATGGGCCGCCACTTTCTTTCCGGCTTCCCCCGCCACCGCGACGGCAGCCGCCAGTTCTCGGACGGTCATTTGCGCGACATCAGGCGACGTGCCGGGGGTCAGGACGCCGCCGGATGCAATGACTTTGATGACTCCGGCTCCTGCGGCCAGCTGTTCCCTGGCGACGGTTCGTACTTGGGCTTCTCCCTCGACCTCTCTGCCGATGAAGCGGGCGTGACCTCCGATCATGCAGATCGCGAGTCCGGATCCCACGATTCGAGGGCCCGGGAGAATTCCTGCGTCAATGGCCCGTTGCAAGGCAAAAATCGAGTGGTCCCGGGATCCCACGTCGCGGACGGTCGTGATGCCTGCGTCGATCGTCTGCCGGGCGCGGTGCGCCGCCTTGAGCAACGTGAGCGACGGACTTTCCTGCTCGACTGCCGCCACGACGTCTGCCTCGCTGCCGAGACACAAATGGACGTGACAGTCGATCATCCCCGGCAGCAGCGTCAATCCGCGCCCGTCGACGATGCGGGCCCCACGAGGAACGGACAGGTCCCGCTGGCCGCCAACGGCCGCGATCCGGTCGCCGCGAACGATCACGGTTGCATTCTCCCACACGCGTCCGGTTCCATCGATGACTCGGGCGGAGCGGATAGCCAGGACCCGGGTCATGGTGCGTCGATCGGCAGGGTGATGATGATGCCGCCCATGACGTCGCCCACCTTGAAGTCGCGTCGCGGGCTGTTGGGATGTTGGTTGTGGCACGTGACGCAAGATTGATTGACGGCATAATCCGGGTAGATGGATTGGTAAAACCTGCCGCCCTCCAGTTTGACGAATCCCTGGAACGGTTTCTCGGGGTCTTTCGCCACCGCGTCGAGCCCCCGCCGTTCGAAGTCGGTGTTGGCCCCGTTCCAGGCATAGATCGGTGTCAGGCTGGCGAGCCGGAACGAGAATTTGAGGTCCTTTTGTGCCACCAGCCGGCCGGTCTCGAGCAAAAACTGTGCGGGCAGCGGGACGCCTCGCTCATCCTTCCAGTGCTCGATCGCTTCTGCGATGCCGGCGGCATGCAACTTGTTGACGACATTTTCCGTATAGTTCTTCCGGTTGGCTTCGATCAGCGCGTGAATGTACGAAGAGGCCTTGTCCGGGGGGACCAGATCGGATTTCATGTGGTTTGCCAGCGTCAGAGCGAAAATCCAGTAGGCGGTCACGGCAACGAACGCGAAGGCTCCGCCGCCGAGTACCCACAACAAGGGTTTGTTGTCCGACATGGATAGTGAACCTCCAGGCTAAGGATTCGCGCGGCTGTAGATCCGGGACGCTGCCCCGACCGCCAGGCCGGGTGTCGTCAACCAGCCGCCTTCAATAAACAATTCTTCCAGGGCATTCAACAGCCGCAGGACGTGCGCTTCAGTCGAAGACTCTCCCATCAGTCCGATGCGCCACACCTTGCCCTTGAGCGGCCCGAGCCCTCCGCCGATCTCGATGCCGTAACGGTTCAACAGTCGGGCTCGGACCTCGGCTTCCGGGATGACATCCGGAACGGTGACGCAGTTCAGCATGGGAAGCCGTTGCCCCGGTTGAGCCAGGGGGGGCAAGCCCAGTTCGAGGAGCCCGGTCAGCAACGCATTGCTGTTCAAATGATGCCGGGCAAAGCGGGCGGGAAGTCCCTCTTCCTCGACGAGGCGCAGGGCTTCTCGCAATGCGTACAGCATGGAGATCGGCGCGGTGTGATGGTAAGTTCTGGTTCCTTCGGTCCAGTACTCTGCCACGAGCTTCATGTCGAGATACCAACTTTGGCAACGGGTGCGGCGGCGCGTGACGGCGGCCAGCGCGCGTTCGCTGATGGTGAACGGGGCCAAGCCCGGAGGGCAGCTCAGGCATTTCTGCGTGGCGCTGTAGCAGATGTCGATCCCTGCGGCATCGACGTCCACCGGAATCCCGCCCAAGGACGTCACGGCGTCCACGATCAGCAAGGCGTCGTGCTGCTTGGCCAATTGTGCGATCGCTTCGAGGGGCTGCCAGCATCCCGTCGAGGTCTCTGCCTGTACCATGGCGATGGCCTTGACCGGTCCGGAACGCCGAAGTACCTGTTCCACGGCCTGCGGGTCGATGGCGCTGCCCCACGGGGCTTCGAGACGGATCGCCTTCCCTCCACAACGCTCCGTCACCTCGACGAGTCTCGTGCCGAAGATGCCGTTGACTCCGACCAGGACCGTCTCGCCCGGCTCCACGGCATTGACGATCGCCGCTTCCATGCCGGCAGACCCGGTTCCCGATATGGCGATCGTAAAGCGGTTGCCGGTCTGGAATGTATTGCGCAGCAATGACTGAACGTCGTTCATCATGGCCAGGAACGCCGGATCGAGGTGCCCGATGACAGGGGCGGACATGGCGCGCAGAACACGGGGATGGACCTGGCTCGGTCCCGGACCGAGCAGCAGCCGCCTGGGAGGTATGAACTCACGAGTGACCATCCGATTACCCCTACCTCGATTGGCGAGCGGCAGTATAGCGAAGTTCCGAAGTCTGAGGCCATGGGAAACATGCTGACCCGGACGCGCCTCATAACTATTCCGAGGGGTTTCGAGGTGAAAAATTGCCATGTTATAGTCACATCGCGATGGACGCTCAGTCGAATACCATTATTCCGGATTCTGTTCCGCCCCCGCAGCCCGACACCTCGTCCTGGTGGCGCGCCACGGACGTTCCTCCTCCCGTAGGAGAGTATTCCCATCGATTCTCTCCCGTGATCAGTGTCCTGGCGGCTGTGTTCCTGGTCCTGGCCTTGACGTCCGTGGTGTGGCTCTCACTTTCAATTCCCAAACTCGATCGGATGGATGCACCGGAAGCCGCACTTGCCCGCATGGTGAGTCGGACGATGGACGCGCAGGAGGGGCTCCGCCGGGCACCGGAATGGAAGCAGCTCGTGCTGGCCTGGATCACGGGAGATAGCGAATCCGAGAGGCTGCAGGCCATCACGTGGTATCGCGAACTGGCGCAGGTATCTGAAGATCCGGTCGTGCCGCTCCAACTGGCCGTCTTACAGGCCGAGTCGGCGCAGGTATCCCAAGCGCTCCTCTCGGCGCACGAATGGGATCGTCTGGACGAACCATTTCCACAGGCGGCTCGATTGATCCGCGCCGCTTATGCCGAGGGGACGACCCCCGATCGGGAGTCGCTCGATCGGTTTCAGGCCGAGGCGGCCGAGTTGCTTCCTGCCGGCTGGTTTTATGATCGTCTGGCTGAACGACTGGCCATGAAGGCCGGTAATCAGGAACTCGCCTCCTCGATTCAAGCCTCGAGCACCGCCCGCGCCGACCGCATGTTCAATCTTTCCTGGAAACTGACGTTCGTCGAGCTGCTAGCCATGCTCTTCGGCACGGTTGTCCTGATCCGGGTCTGGCTGACCCGCAAGAGGGACACGGATCCGATTCGGCTCCATTCGATCGGCGTTCCTCCGCCATGGCCCGGGGGAGTCGGAGCCGCGGTCCTCCTGCGCGGCGGAGCTCTCGGAGCCTTGTTCACGGCGATGTTTCTCTTCTATATGCCGCCCGAGAATGCCTCCCTCCGGGCGTTGGCCATTCCGATGTCGAACGTGCCCCTCCTGCTTCTGGCCTACTACCATTTGTTCCGTCCATCCGGACTGAGTTTCGATGAGGGCTTTGGTCTCGACGTACCGTGGAACCGGCTCGGTCGCCTTGCCGCCGCGGTGGTTGCCGTGGTGGCCGCGGGACTCTGGGGCGAATGGGCGATGGATCGTCTGGCGGAGCACTGGCAATGGACGAGCCATTGGACCGAGTGGTTCGACGCGGAGCTGGTGTGGGGTTCGCCGCCCCAGACCTTCGTCAGCTTGATCGAATATGTCGTCTTTGCCCCGATCTTCGAGGAGCTGGCGTTCCGCGGTCTGCTGTTTGCCATTCTGCGCCGGAAGTTCCGCTTTCTTCCCGCCGCGCTCATCAGCGCGGGGATTTTCGGTATCGCGCACGGATACGGGGTGCTGGGTCTCGTCAGCGTCTGCTGGAGCGGCGTGCTCTGGGCCTGGATCTACGAAAGAACCGGAAGCCTATTGCCTGGGATTCTGGCCCATGCCATCAACAATCTGCTCGTGTGCCTGGCGGTCATGGCCCTGCTTCGATAGAACGAACAATCTTCCGATGCGTCTTCGTTTCCACGATCCGCGGGAAGAAAGCGCGTCAGTAGTCTCACGACAATACACCCAACGCTTCATACAGATCGGGATGGCGAAGCGGTGCATGCAATGTCTCGCGAAGCTTCCTGGCGTCGATCCGTTTGCCCGGCTCCCGCGCCGTGGTTTCGGCTGGTGAGGAGACGCCCCAGCGCTCACGAGCCACGAGACAGATTTGTTCCCATGTCCGAGGCGTGCCGTCGCTGACGTTGTATATCTCCCCCCTTGTACCCTTCTCCAGCGCCAGCAGGCAGATATCCGCCAGGTCCTCCACGTGAATCAGATTCACGAACCGCCGCGACGGGCCGACCCTGCCGGATCTAATCCAGTTGAGGGGATTGCGATCCTCTCCATAGATGCCGGCGACACGCAAGATGACGGCCCCCAGTTCATTGCGGAGGTATTCCTCCCCTTGGACGCGCGGTTGACTCAGATCGATCGGCGCGGTTTCATCGAGCCAGGGCGGCGGATAGAGGCGTGTGTCGTCGGTGTCGTAGGCCGACGTGCTGCCGAGCACCACCATACGGCCTGTTCCGGTCTTCAGGACTTCCGCACAGGCGCGGACGAGATCGACCGGGGCGGCCGGGAAGCACCAGACGATGTCGGCTTGGGCCGGGATCGTGGCCCAGGTTTCCGGTCGATGCAGATCGAAATTCAGGCGTTGCGATGGGGGCAGCATCGCCAGGTGCCGGTCCGGATCGCGGCTCGTGGCAAAAAATGGTCTGGACGTCTGGGTCAATCTTGCGATGAGCCTGCGGCCGGTATATCCCGCTCCCAAAACGACGACGGTACCTCGAGTCATGCGAACGAGCCCTTCCTTGAACGTTCCCTGCAAGAGACGGTTTGCTGCTTCTTCGTGCAATCCGGAAAGCCAAGAGTATAATGCGCCCATGCCATCAGTGCATGTCCGGCTGCCACTCCAATAGCATGATCCTGCGACCCGTCAATGCCTTGCGGTCTATCGCACAGCTTTCGACGCTGTGTCTGCTGGTATTGCTGCTCCCGGGTTGCCCTGGCGACGACGGAGGTTCAGGCGGCTCGGGTTCCTCGGGCTCCTTCACTATCACGACGACCACGGCGCCATTCGGCATCATTGGAAACCCCTATTCCGTCACGCTCGCCACGACCGGCGGAACGGCGCCGTTCACCTGGTCGCTTTTCGGCGGAGCGCTTCCGGCCGGATTGACCTTGAGCAATACGGCGACCGGCGCCATCACCGGCACTCCCACTGCCGCCGGCAATTCCACCGCGACATTTACGGTACGGGACAGCAACGGTAACACCGCCACCGGGCCTGTATCGTTTGCCGTGCACCCAAGGACGGATCGAGTATCGGTCGATAATAATGGAAACGCCGGAAACGGCCAGAGCTCGGCTCCTTCCCTGAGCGGGAATGGGAACGCGGTGGCGTTCGTGTCCGCCTCGACGAATTTCATTTCCGGAGTCAATGGAACTCAGGTGTACTTGCATAATCGGCAGAACAATCAGATCGAACTCATCTCGCTCGACAACAGCGGAACCGTCACCCAAGGCAACGGAGCCAGCACCGCTCCCGCCACCAGCACGGACGGCCGGTTCGTGGCCTTTGTCTCCTCATCGACGAACCTTCTGGCGCCGGCCTCTGCCGTCACCGGCCAGCAGATCTACGTCCGGGATCGGCAGACGGGACTCACGAGCCTCGTATCGGTGGATAACAGTGCGACGCCGAATCCAGGCAACGGAGCCAGCAGCGCTCCCGCCATCAGCACAGACGGCCGGTTCGTGGCCTTCGTGTCGCAAGCGACGAATCTCTTGGCTCCGGGAACACCGGCCGTCCCGGCCGGGCAGCAGATCTATGTCCGGGACCGGCAACTCAACCAGACGAGCCTGGTATCGGTGGACAACAACGTGACGCCCAATCCGGGCAATGGTCCGAGCAGTGCTCCGTCGATCAGTGGAGCCGGCCTCGTTGTCGCCTTTGTCTCCCAAGCGACGAATCTCTTGGCTCCGGGAACGCCGAGCGTCCCGGCCGGCCAGCAGATCTATATCCGGGACCGGCAACTCAACCAGACGAGCCTGGTGTCGGTGGACAACAACGTGACGCCGAATCCGGGCAATGGAGCCAGCGGCACCCCGTCGATCAGCGGCGATGGCCTGATCGTCGCATTTGATTCGCTCGCGACCAATCTGCTGCAGCCGGGCACTCCGTCGGTCACAGGCCAACAGGTGTACGTGCGCGATCGGAACTCGAGTCTGACGAGCCTGGTTTCGGCAGACAACAACGCGGCGGCGAATCCGGGCAATGCCCTCAGCCGGACTCCATCCATCAGTTCGGGCGGCCGGTTCGTCGCATTCGTATCGACCGGCACGAACCTGCTCGCGCCGGGCGTTCCCGCGCTGACCGGGCAACAGATTTATGTCCGTGATCGGCAAGTGAATCAGACAAGTCTGGCCTCGCAGGACAATAGCAACTCGAACGATCCGGGCAACGCTCCCAGCGACAATCCTTCGATGAACAGCACCGGCGGATTTGTCGCCTTTTCTTCTCAGGCTTCCGATCTGGCCACGACCCCGCCGGTGGCACTGACCGACATTTACGTCCGCGCCCTTCCCTAGCCGCTAGAGCTCGCTTCTTTGGCATGGTAGCATCAACAGGCCATGCCGCTGTCCCGCTTCCATCCCCTCATCGCCCGCTGGTTTGCCGCGTCGGTCGGCGTGCCGACCGATGTCCAGACAGAAGCATGGCCCGCCATTCAGTCGGGACACCACGCGTTGATCGCTGCGCCGACCGGTTCCGGTAAGACGTTTGCGGCCTTTCTTTCCTGCATCGACCGGCTGTTCACGCAGGCTCTCGCCCGCGAGCTCGAAGACCGGACCGAGGTCCTCTACATATCCCCGTTGAAGGCATTGAGCAACGACGTGCAGAAGAATCTCCAGCGGCCTCTGGCGGAAATCGGCCAGGCCGCGCTGGAAGCAGGGATCCTGCTTCCGGAATTGCGCGTGCTGGTGCGGACCGGCGACACGCCGATGGCCGACCGGCAGCAAATGCTCAAGCAGCCCCCGCACATCCTGGTCACGACGCCCGAATCGCTGTTTATTCTATTGACCGCGGAAAAGAGCCGCCGGTTGTTGCACACCGTTCGAACCGTCATCGTGGATGAAATCCATGCCGTGGCGCCCAACAAGCGGGGCGCGCACCTGGCGTTGTCGTTGGAGCGGCTGGAAGCCTTGACGGCGCGATCTCCGCAGCGCATCGGGTTGTCCGCGACCCAGCGGCCGATCGAAACGGTCGCCCGGTTTCTCGTCGGAGATCGCCCCCTGCCCACCGTGATCGACGTCGGCCACCGGCGCACGATGGACATCGCCGTGGAAGTGCCGAAGGACGAATTGAGCGGCGTGGCGACGAATGCGCTGTGGTCGGACATCTATGACCGGCTGGCGACCCTTGTGCGGGAGCACCGGTCAACGCTCGTCTTCGTCAATACGAGACGACTGGCAGAACGGGTTTCGCATCACCTGGAGGAGCGGCTGCAAGATCTGGGGCCGGACGCCGTTGCGGCGCATCACGGCAGCCTGTCGCGGCAGATTCGCTTGTCGGCGGAAGAGCGGCTGAAGTCTGGCAAGACTCGCGTGGTGGTGGCGACCGCCTCCCTGGAACTGGGCATCGACGTCGGGACCGTCGATCTGGTGTGCCAAATCGGCTCCCCGCGCGCGATCGCGACGGGTCTGCAGCGCATCGGCCGTGCCGGTCACTGGATCAAGGCTGTTCCAAAGGGGCGGCTGTTCGCGACCACACGCGACGATCTTCTCGAGTGTGCTGCGGTCATCAGGGCCGTCAAGGGCGGGGCGCTGGACCGGATCGTGGTGCCGGAGGCCCCGGTCGACATCCTGGCCCAGCAGCTTGTCGCCGCGGCGGCAACCCAAACCTGGACCGAGGACGAGTTGCTGGCGCTGGTCCGCCGGGCCGATCCGTATAGCGCCTTGGAACGCCGGACGTTCGATGCGGTGGTGCGCATGCTGGCCGACGGCATCGCGACCCATCGAGGCAGGGGACAGGCCTATCTCTATCACGACCGGGTCAACCATCGGATCAAGGGAAGGCGCGGGGCGCGTCTTGCCGCCATCACGTCGGGCGGAGCGATACCCGATACGGCCAACTATGCGGTGGTCGCCGAACCGAACGGAACGGTCGTCGGCTCGGTCGACGAGGATTTCGCGGTCGAAAGTCTGGCGGGCGACATCATGTTGCTCGGCAACACGTCCTGGCGGATCAAGGGTGTGGAGATGGGCAAGGTCCGCGTGGAGGACGCGCAGGGCGCGCCGCCGAATATTCCATTCTGGAGGGGGGAAGCACCCTCCAGAACGGCGGAGCTGTCGGCGGAGGTGGCGTCGGTTCGATTTGAGATCGATCGGCTCAATCGTTCGGATGGACCGCACGGAGGTTCCCGGTCTGTTCTGCAATGGCTGAACCGGGAGTGCGGCCTCGATCAACGGGGGGCCCAGCAGGCAGTCGACTACGTCGCGGCCGGGCGGGCGAGTCTCGGCTTGGTTCCGACTCAGGATACGATTATTGCCGAGCGGTTCTTCGACGAGAGCGGCGGCATGCAGTTGGTTCTCCATGCGCCGTTCGGGGGACGTATCAACCGCGCCTGGGGGCTCGCGCTCCGCAAACGGTTCTGCGTCACGTTCGACTTCGAATTGCAGGCGGCGGCCACCGACAACGGTCTCGTGATTTCACTCGGTGAAAAACACAGTTTTCCGTTGGGGTCGGTATTCGGATTCCTCCATTCCAACACGGTCCGGGATGTGCTCATCCAGGCGGTTTTGGCTGCGCCCATGTTCGCCACGCGCTGGAGGTGGAACGTGTCCCGCTCTCTGGCGCTGCTGCGGTTCATGAAGGGCAAAAAGGTGCCGCCCCAGATCCAACGGATGAAGGCCGAGGACCTCCTGGGCGCGGTGTTTCCCGACGCTCTCGCCTGTCAAGACAACATGGTCGGAGAACGAACGAGGCAGATTCCCGATCATCCGATGGTGCAGGAGACGTTGCGGGACTGCCTGAGCGAAGCCATGGATCTCGACGGACTGATTGAAGTGTTGCGCCGGATCGAAGCCGGCCGGATCGTCTGCGTGGCGGTCGAGACGCCGTCGCCCTCGCCGTTCTCTCACGAGATTCTGAATGCGAATCCCTACGCCTTTCTGGACGATGCTCCATTGGAAGAACGGAGAGCCAGGGCCGTGGAATTACGCCGAACCCTTCCGGTCGATCTGGCCTCGGACGTCGGGGCGCTCGACCAATCTGCGATCGAAGAGGTGGCGCGGGAAGCCTGGCCGATCGTGCGGGATGCCGACGAACTGCACGACGCGCTGCTGACGCTGGTATGGATCCCGGGACCGGAAGCTTCGCGCTGGGGTTCGTTTTTTCCGGTCCTGGCGACGGACGGCAGGGCCGTGGAGCTGTCTATGAGCGGCGACTGTCAATTGCACGAAGGGATCAAGACCTGCGGATGGGTTGCAACCGAGCATCGTGAGTCCGTCGAGAACATGTTCACGGCGGGAGACGATGAAAGTCTGGATGCGGTGGTACAGGGATGGATGGAGTCCATCGGTCCTACGACGACCGGTGAACTCGCGAGTCGGTTGCTGCTTCCACACGATCGGGTGGAGGCGGCGATGCTGAGGCTCGAAGCTCAGGGCCAAGTCATCCGCGGACGGTTCAGGTCTCTCCCTTCAAGTGAAGATGTGCAATTCAACGGTCAAGGATCGGGCGCCGTTCCGGGGCCCGAGTGGTGCCATCGACGTCTGCTGGCCCGTATCCATCGGCTCACGGTGGGTAGGCTCCGGAAGGAGGTGCAGCCAGTTACGGCGTCGGAGTTCATGCGGTTCCTGTTGCAATGGCAGCACGTCGCCGGAGGCGCCCGCCGTCATGGGGAAGCCGGGCTGCTGGAGACTGTCAGGCAGCTGGCTGGTTTTGAAGCGGCGGCTTCATCGTGGGAGACGCATCTGTTGCGTGTGCGCATGGCCAAGTATGAGCCGGAGCTGTTGGACCGGCTTTGCCTGAGCGGCGCAGTGAGTTGGGGGAGGCTGTCTCTCCATCCTCGCCTTGCGCCGAAGGTCGGCGCGACAGCGGAGCAAGAGCCTGTCCGACGGATCGTACCGACCAAACTGGCCACGATCGGTGTGTTCCCGCGGGACGATGCCGAATGGCTGTTGGAGGTTCCGGAGGAAGGACCCGCAAGACCGGATGCCTTGACGGGACTGAGCGCCGTGGCTCAAGACCTCCGCAGGCTGCTTGGCGATCGAGGCGCCTGCTTCTTTGCCGATCTCGTCCGCATGAGCCGTCATCTGCCGGCGGAAGTCGAGGAGGGGCTCTGGGAGCTCGCGGCGGCTGGAGTCGTCACGGCCGACGGATTCTACAATTTGCGCGCATTGATGGATCCGCGCCGGCGCCGCGCGGAAGGGCGCGAGCGAAGCCGCAGACCCAGGCATGCGCCCGGGCGTTGGTCGCTCTTGCGTCATGCGCCGATGCCACCTCCGGATCCATCACCGTCTTCCGACCGTCAGAAGGGCAGAAACGAGGCGACCGCGCGGCAGCTCCTTCGCCGGTACGGCATCGTGTTTCGGGATCTCCTGATGCGGGAGTCCCTGGTCACCGCCTGGCGGGATCTTCTCGTGGTGTACCGGCGCATGGAACTGAAGGGTGAAGTTCGTGGCGGGCGGTTTGTCGAAGGCTTTACCGGTGAGCAGTTCGCATTACCGGAGGCCGTGGAGGCACTGCGGGCCGGGAGAACAGCCGGAAGCCAGACGGCTTCGGCCGAGATTCGACTCTCGGCCTGCGATCCCCTCAACCTTGCGGGCGTGATTTTGCCCGGACCACGGGTACCGGCCGTTCCCACGAATTTTCTCATTCTCAGAGAGGGGACGGTCGTCCGGACGATCCTCGGGCGCGAGCGGGTCGTAGAATGGGGCCCTGACCTCAAGGAAGCAGGTCATAGGGCGTAAGGCAGGTGAAGACAGCGTGTCCGGAGGATCGATCCGCGAAGGTCTTCATGCGGGAATGGCGAGGAGGGGGGATCGCGCGGCCCGTAAGACGCGCTCGGTAGTGCTGCCTCTCAGCATGTCGATCACGCTATGGTGTCCTGCCGTCGTCATCACGATCAAGTCCACGTCGAAATCCTGCCCGGCAGCCACGATCCAATCCACGGCATGACCCTTGGCAATCAGCCGTTCCCATCTCCAGCCCGGTTGAGCCGGCTTGTTGATTTTAGGAAAGGTCGTTTCGTCTCCCAGGTAGACCAGCTCGAACAGGACCTTTTCCGCGCCGAGCGCTCCGGCCAATTCGACCGCCGCGTCGATCGCCGGTTGAGGATCGGGATGGCGGGCGACGGGAACGAGAATCCGCTCCAGCTTGACGGCACCGGTCTGGGCCGAGACAAACCCTTCTATTCCAGCCGGAACGAACAAGGTCTTGACGTGAGCGCCGCGCGCGACCGGTTCGGCCACTGCCTCATGGGTCAGACGGGCCAGCCCTTCCCGCTGGTGGGTCGACATCACCAGCAGATCGGCGGGCTGGAGGGTCAGTTGTCGGAGAATGGCCGCAGCCGCATGGTCGGCCAAGGCCCGCACCTTGCTGATATGCATGCCCAGTCTGGTGACATCCTCTTTGGCGCTTCCCTCCGGCAACAGGCCCCATTTCTGCAGCATCGGCCGGACGCGGGGAAAATCGTCGAAGTCCTCGGGGCCGACATGCATGATCGTCAGATTGGCCTGCGCCAGACAGGTCAGTTTCAATGCGTGGGCAAACGCAGCCTGCTCCCTGGCGGCGCGATCCGTCGGATGGAAGATTTGGCGAAAAGAGAGGCCCGATTGGGGTGATTCGTTCGACATCATGCGACTATAGCATGAGGATTTTCGATGCCGGAAAGCTTTCTGAGAAATCAACGCGCCGTCCGAAGGCGGGCCCGGAGGCCGACGGCCTCCGGGCCCCGGTGGTCAGTCGTTCCACAACCACCGATACCAGGCGTCTTTGTCGGGTATGGCGGCGGCGGTGAGGTTCATGGCTTTCCGGATCTCGGCGATGTTCCAGCCGGTCAGCGTCGCGAGCGTCTCGGCCTGCCGTTCGTGTCGTTCGGGCAGTTGCCGCCGGTAGGCGATTGCGGCCTGACAGTCGTCCGTCCCGGTCCAGGGATGCCTGAGAATGTACCGGGCCTGGAAATTCGACCGGTCCGACGTTTCCTGAAAGAGCAGGTCCTCAGGAAAGTGAGCGGCGTCATAGCGGACGTGCAAGCGTGTCAGAAAGACGCTGCGCGCTTGAGGTGCTTTGGATGCCTGCCCGGAGGATTCCTGCCAGAAGACGCCGAGGCTTCGCAGTTCCTCTTCCGAGAGGGGATCGGCGGCACAGGGATCACACCAGGTCATGTCCCAGGCATATTCTACAAAGACGCCTCGCTCGTCCTCGCGTTTGACCTGTTGCGTAAACAGATCGCGATAAAAATCGCCGAACCGATCCCTGACGTACAACGGAAGTTCCTGAGCCGCGGGCAAGCGCACCGTCCGATAGTTCGTCGTTTCCACGCGGCCCTGTTTCGTCAAAAAATAGACGAACAGTTCCTGGGAACTCTCGGCGTTCACCGTTCCGAGGCGGATCGGCAGCATGAACTTCGGGGACGCGAACGCGATCTGCAGCGGCCGCAGATGCGTCAAGCCCAGTTTGGCCTGCTCGCCCAGATTGACTTTGGCGACGAAGAATTTCATATCCTGCTTCAGATAACTGTGCAGGACGGCCGAAGCACCTGTGGGAATGCGATAGCCGTTCTCCGTGAGCCAGGTCTCAAGGCCTGCACTCTCCTTGGCCGATAGAAGCAGGATGTCGTATTCGCCGACCTGATACTGAGCCTCGACCGTCACGCCCAGCGCCCGCTCACGCTCGCGGTTCGGTGCCGCAGCAGGGGCCTGGCTTTTCATGGCGTCCATTCTGCGCTCCAGGAGTTCGTATCGTACGCAGGGGTTCTCGTCGAAGTATTCGACCAGTCTCGGCGCCGAATAGTCGGCCAGGTGTTTCAGGACTGCGGGCTGACCGATGTGGATCTGGTCCTTCTGCAGCACGGCCGGCATGGGGACGACCAGCGCGAACTCCTTGACGTCGCCTTTGAAATCGTTCGCCATCGTGAGGACGGTCTTGTCGGCATGACGGGCAACGACTACTTCTGAGGCCTTGTTGAAGAGCTTGGTGTCGGCCTTGCCGACATAGAAGCCGCAGAAGGCGGAAGCGGTGCCGTTCGATGCGAGTAAGCCGGTGATGAGTGCGAGCGCGAGCATGAGAGGCCGGGCCATACAAATCTCCTTTGGTGAAGGTGAAAGGAATACGGTGTTCGGAGAGGCGAGGGTTCCGGTCGATGGTGTGGACCAGTCATACCGCGAGCCTGGACACAGCCGATCAATGAGAGGCACGAGCGGGGAGCAGGCAAGCAGTCCCCAGAGTATCCCGTGCGGCCGATGGAGGGCATACTGCGTGGCAAAGGCGCAGAGGGCGACCAGCGCCGTGAAGAGTAGCCTTCCGGCACGGGAATCCGGCGTCGTTTTCGGGTCGGTGATCATGAAGAAGGAAAAGATCAACAACGTGCCGCTTTCGATCTGATGCAGCGGAATCGTCAGCGGATCGCCGAGCCAGAGCGCGCGAAGGATCAGAAGTCCGACGTAGAACCCCAGAAACGACAGCGTCACGTCCGCGCGGGCGGCCCGCGTCACCACGAAGCTGCCAAAGCCGACGACCAACAGCCCGAACCAGGCGACCTGGCCCCATTGGCCGGGAGAGATCCAGCCGAGTCCCGTAATCATCATGACGGTCAGACCGAGATTGGTCGGGTTGAACAGGTGTTTGCCGTTCAGCCGGATGAGAAACTTGCTGCCGATGGCGAGGGCAGAAGCCAGCGCGGCGGTCAGAGGGTCGTTCGCGCGGAGAAAGATGCAAAGGCCCACGGCCGATACGATCGCACTCAGCGGATCGTATGACGGCAGCCGATGCCATCGCGTACCGGCATATTGGGCCAGCAAGGCGGCTCCGAACGTGGCGGCGATCTGGCTCACCGGGACGTCGAAACGCAGCCACAGCAGGCCGTACGACAGCAGCGTCCCCAGGCTGATGATCTGATACAGGCGGGGATCGAGCGGTGAAAACCTGGACAGGACGTCGTGAACGCTCATCCGGCACCTCGTCAATAGTGGTCCTATCCACGGTATGGCGCGTGAGGCGTCATCCTTTCACCCGTCCGAGTCGTGCAATCTCATGAGGTTGCCAATGAACCGCTCAATGGGAGCCAGCCGGGGGAGCAGCCGGGAGGCGGGTCGATGCAGCTCGTGAAGGACACGATGATGTCCCTGAAGACGTCAGCATGGCTATCTTGAGGTGCTGTCCGGCGTTGACAACGAATTTGGCCTCGCGCAAGATCGCCTCGCGTGGCCGGGGGACAGTGCCGGCAGGATCTGCCCGCGCGCCGGTCACATCACCTCACGACAGGAGTGATTGACATGGAAGCGCCCAGACCGCCGCTACCCCCGTTCGATGAACACACTGCCGCCCAGAAGGTCCGTGCGGCGGAGGACGCTTGGAACACGCGCGATCCCCACCGCGTGTCCCTGGCCTATACTCCGGACAGCGTGTGGCGCAATCGCGCGGAGTTTTTCAGCGGGCGCGAGGCGATCGTGGAGTTTCTGACCAGAAAGTGGAATAAGGAGCTGGACTATCGGCTCATCAAGGAGCTCTGGGCGTTCCGCGACAACCGGATCGCGGTTCGATTCGCCTATGAATGGCATGATGATACCGGCCAGTGGTACCGGTCCTACGGAAACGAAAATTGGGAATTCGACGAGCAGGGGTTCATGCGCCGGCGGATCGCGAGCATCAACGATCTGCCCATCGGCGAGAAGGACCGAAAATACCACTGGACTCCGGGGCGGCGTCCGGACGGGCATCCAAGTCTGTCCGATCTCGGCCTGTGACTCCGGTCGTCCCGGTGCGCCGTCGTTCGGCGTAACGCTGATCGGGCACGTGTGATGGCGCGTTCATTCATCTATCGAGGAGGGCGAGCAGCATGAGCGAAGAGAAGAAACTGACGACGAATGCGGGGTGCCCCGTGGCTCACAATCAACACGTCATGACCGCGGGGCCCAGAGGGCCTCAGCTGTTGCAGGACGTGTGGTTTCTGGAGAAACTGGCGCATTTCGACCGTGAAGTGATTCCCGAACGGCGCATGCATGCCAAGGGATCCGGCGCCTACGGCACGTTCACCGTCACCCACGACATCACCAAGTACACGCGGGCGAGCCTCTTCGGAAAGGTCGGCAAGAAAACCGAGTTGTTCGCCCGCTTCACGACCGTCGCCGGTGAACGCGGGGCCGCGGACGCGGAACGGGACATCCGCGGCTTCGCCGTCAAGTTCTACACCGACGAGGGCAACTGGGACTTGGTCGGCAACAACACCCCGGTGTTTTTCCTGCGGGACCCGCTCAAGTTTCCGGACCTGAACCATGCGGTCAAGCGTGACCCCCGCACCAACATGCGGAGCGCGAAGAACAATTGGGACTTCTGGACCTCCCTGCCCGAGGCGCTGCATCAGGTCACCATCGTCATGAGTGAGCGCGGGATTCCCGCGAGTTACCGGCACATGCACGGCTTCGGCTCGCACACCTTCAGCCTCATCAGCGCGGATCGCAGGCGATACTGGGTGAAATTCCATTTCAAGTGCCAGCAGGGAATCAAGAATCTCACCGATGCCGAGGCCGAAGCGATCGTCGGCAAGGACCGGGAAAGTCACCAGCGCGATCTCTATGAAAGCATCGAAAAGGGCGACTTTCCGAAATGGACCCTCAAGGTGCAGGTCATGCCGGAGGCCGACGCCTCGAAGGTCCCGTACCATCCGTTCGATCTGACCAAAGTCTGGCCGCACAAGGACTATCCGTTGATCGACGTGGGCGTCATGGAATTGAACCGGAACCCCGAGAACTTTTTTGCCGAGGTGGAGCAGTCGGCTTTCAATCCGGCCAGCATCGTGCCTGGCATCGGATTCTCCCCGGACAAGATGCTGCAGGGACGGTTGTTCTCCTACGGGGACGCGCAGCGCTACCGGCTTGGGGTGAACCATCATCTCATTCCGGTCAATGCGCCGCGCTGCCCCGCGCACAGCTATCATCGAGATGGGGCCATGCGCGTCGACGGCAACTTCGGCGGCACGCCGGGATATGAGCCGAACAGCGAGGGCCAGTGGCGCGAGCAGCCGGACTATGCGGAGCCGCCGCTCAGCCTCGAAGGCGCGGCAGACCATTGGAATCATCGGGACGACGCGGACTATTACTCGCAGCCGGGCGCGCTGTTCCGCTTGATGACGCAGGAGCAGCGGCAGACGCTTTTCGGCAATACCGCCCGCTCCGTCGGCGGCGCGCCGCGTGAGATTCAGATCCGGCATATCAAGAATTGTCTGAAGGCCGATCGCGCCTATGGAAAAGGCGTGGCCGACGCGTTGGGCATCTCATTGGCCGACGTGTCGGGCTAGACGTCGTAGGGCCGGCCAGGGGATTTCCTAGGCCTCTAGCCGGCCTGCCAGACCTATACTGCGCTCGTCTGCACCTCCCCCTTCGGGCTGAATTGTTGCCGGAGGACGATCCCATGAGCCAGACCAGCGCGACCGAAGACCGCTTCATTTCCCAATTGATCCACGATAAACCCCTGCTTCATCTCGTCAGTCAACGGGATGCGGAGGAATATGGATTTCTCGGCCTCAGGGCCGGTCCAGTGAATTGGGCCGTTGATGCCGACGTGCTCCGCTATCTGTCAAAGATCGTAAAGCCGCATCATCGAAGTCTCGAAACAGGGTGCGGGCATACGACCGTCGCATTTGCCGCGCTCGGAGCCCGCCATATCTGCGTGAATCCAAAACCGGACGAGTGCCGTCGTATTCAGGAATATCTGACATCCATTGGGGCTCCGACGGACCGGCTCAATTTCGTCGTGGATTCGTCGGATACCGGGTTGGCGTCCTTGGATCCTGACTTGAAAGTGGACGTGGGATTCATCGACGGCTGCCACGGCTTTCCCTTCCCGGCGTTGGACTGGCATTACATCGATCAACATCTCGAGATTGGGGGGATCCTGGGGGTGGACGATACGAATATTTCGTCGGTCAAGGTGCTGACTCGCTTCCTCGAAACCAACGGCACCTATGCTTCGGAAGACGTGGTCGGCAAGACCAACACTGATGCGTCATTATCAACCTCAGAGAATTATCGAGATCGGCTCAGGGTTTTCCTCGGCCGTGATGTTGGATACCAATGAGATTTGGGGCGGGAACCGGCTGGCGTTGACTTTGTGGATCCTTATCCTGAACGCCTTTTATCCTTGATGAACGAAGACGACAAGAGCCGGCACGAAATCATCATGAACTCGATTCAGAATGTGTCGCTCGAGCGGTTTGATGCACTCCAGGCTCACGATATGCTCTTTATCGATTCTTCCCACGTCGCAAAGGTCGGCAGTGACGTCGCCCATCTTCTTACAAACGTCCTGCCGAGGCTCCATAAAGGAGTTCTCGTGCATTTTCACGACATATTCTGGCCCTTTGAGTATCCCGAACAATGGATCCGAGAAGGGCGAGCATGGAACGAATGCTACGTGCTCCGAGCCTTTCTCCAATTTAATAGAATGTTCAGAATACGGTTCTTCAATTCATATTTGGCGATTCACCACAGGGCGCGCCTCGAACAAATACTTCCGCTTGCCATGAAAAATACGGGCGGGAGCCTCTGGATCGAAAAAACCTCATAGCGGAATCAGCAAAGAAACTCTGGTTAGCGTCCGCGAAGAACGCTGACCGACACGCGGGCACTCTCGGCCGAGTTCTGATTGACAACGTAGGTGGCGTGCTCCCGTGAGTCGCTCGTTCCTTCTGAAGTGATGGATTCCTGCGTTTGATTCGGAGCTGCTGCTTCCAACAGAGATGCCTCTTGTGCTCTGAGCGGTCCCAAGGGCGCTCGTGATACCAGAGCCGTCAGTCCAGCGGTTCGTGCCTCCGCCGACAACGGAATGAAGTGTCGGTGTCCCTCCATAATTGTGAAGGACATCTGACCAGTCAGCGTTTCGGGAAACAGCAGTTCGGGGTCGGAGGAAGGCTCGATCCTCCAAATCTGCACATAGGCATCTTGGTTGGTCTCCACGGTAAGGCTCACAAGTCCCGAGCTGTGTGAGGCCGTCGCGGCATCCACTTCGCGCTGCGACCCGTTTGTCTCCTGTAGAACGAAGCTGTAGCGCAGCCCCAGCGGCTTTGGAAGCGCAGACGCTCCGGCTGTCTTGTCCCTTGTGGTGAGGGGATCGATATTCCGTTCCGGGCGGGCCGCTTGCGGCGTGAACGCTCCGGAGGTTCGCGCGTCTCGTTCTTGGTTTGAGGTGGTCGACAACTGGTCGGAACGACGTGACCTGCCGGCATAAAACAGCGCGCGGGCGCTTGCCGACGGCACCGAGCTCATGGCGCCTGGCGCCGTAGCAGGCACGGCCGGAACCTGAGCAGGCGCAGGCGGTTCAACATCCCGTTTCTCGCGGGAAGATGGAACGGCGTTCTTTTTCTGTCGCTCGGCCTGGTGCTGTTCTCCCGACGGCATGGCCGGTGCCTGGGAATGCCGTCGCGGCGGAGAGGGCGTTGCCGGTGCATCGGATGATTCGGCTTGCTTCGGTGGAGCGGCCGGTGTCGGTTGAATCATCGGGGAGGGCGGTGTGGCCATGGAAGGCGCGTCTTCCGTCACGGGCTGACGGCTCGCCGTCATGACGCTGTCCTGAGAGATTCTGATTCCGAGCACGAGGGCCAATACCGCAGCGCTCAGACCGCCGGCGATGCCGAGGGTTGCCGGTCTGACGGCCCAGTCGAACCAGGACAGGGTCGCGCCGGAAGCTGACGGCTTCGGCTGCCGGAGCGACTGGAGCACTCTGCGACGAACTTCCGGATCGGCCAGTAATTCTTTCAGCGCTTGTTCGTCCGCCAAAACATTGAAGAGCTGCTGGTCTGCGAGGGCCGCGGTAAAGAGTCGCGTCCGCTCCTCCTCCGTAAGGGTATCCGTCGCGAAGGCGCCCAGCAGCTTTTCCAGATCGGCATTCATGACGCAATACACTCAACATTCAAAACGAAGAACTCCACCTTCATCATTCATTCCCAATTTCCACCCATCAGTTGCAGCAGCTGCTTTCTGCACCGCAGATCCCAGGTATAGATGGTATTGATCGAGCGCTGACCCATCAGACGTTGGATATCCGGAAAAGATGCGCCCTCCAGTTTCAACCTGAACAGCTCGCGGCAGCGTTCGCCGAGCCGGTCGATGGCCCCCAGCAGCCGATCGACCCTTCGCCTGCGGTCCAAGAGGACGGCCGGATCATCGCCGGGATCCGCCAAGGGAAGATCGTCGATGGATGTTTGATTATACTCGCCGCGACGAAGCGCCTTGCGATGGAAATCCAACATCTTGAAGCGCAGGATCTGGAAGGCCAGGGGAACGAGCTCAGTCAGCTCGGTCACCCGGGCATACTTGTCGTGCAACACGACCAGAACGTCCTGGGCCAGATCTTCGGCGAGATCCTTCGAGGCACGCAATGTCGCGAAGGCCAGAATCCTTTCGCGGAGCGCCTCGAGCGCCTGATCACGATCCATGGTCGAGCGAGCGGTTCACGTCATGCACGTGGGAACCGGCAAGTGCCGGCGGACGACGACATGTCATCATTCCACCGTCCATCAGGCGGATGGCGTGGTCGGCTGCGATTCGGCCAAAAGATCGCCGAACGATCGTGACGAGACGCTCAGTGCACGGCAGACCGTGTATTGCCGGTCGAACCGATTTTTCGTTCTCACGATGTCCAGAAGCCTCCCGAGTGAAACCCGTCCCCAGGCCGGCAGATGGAAGACCGACAACGGATAGTCGGTGCCGAACAACAGATGGCTGTGAAGTTCCGGGTGCCGGCGCAGATGCAGGAGCATGCGGAACCGGTTCGGCAGCGTGAGTGCCGATGTATCGGCATAGAATTGGGGATATCGTTTCGCGAAATCCTGAAGCACCGGCAAGAACTTTTCATACAGCATGAGGCCGTAGCTGCAGGCGTGGGCGGCGATGACCGTGGCGCCCTGATCCAACGCCAGTCTGAGGCGATCCGGATCTCCGAGCGATTGGTCCTTCCCGATCAGGCTGAATTCGTAACCCACGTGGCTGAGCAACGGAAGTTTCCGTTCCGCCAGCGCGCGATAGAACGGGATGTGGGCGGGGTCTGCCGGATCGAATTGCTGGGCGTTCGGCAGAACCTTGACGAGCACGGCGCCCGCGTCGGCGCAGCGATGGATTTCATCCACTGCGTCGCGCCGCTGCGGATTGATCGAGACGCCGGCCAGGAATTCCCGCGGATGGCGGCGGGCGGTGGACAGGACATAGTCGTTGCCGATCAGAAAATCGGTTCGCGGCAGATCCAGTCGCCCGCTCCCGTCGTAGACGCCGTCCATGCCAAGCAGGACCGCCCGGGCGACGTGACGCGAGGCGGTGAGCTCCGACAAAAGATCGTCCAGATACTTCCGGTTCGCCTCGCGCGGATCGTCCTTGGGAAGGGAGTGTTTCCACAGCAGAAACCGGAACAGCGGGCTCTTGAGCATGCCGGTGGAAATGTAGCAGCCGTTGTCGCCCTCCGGCAGCGCCGCCAAATGCACATGGCAATCGATAAGGGATTTGCCGGAAGGTTCCATGTCACCCTCCTCCGAGCCGCTCCATGGCCATGCGTTTGAGGCTGCGCAGGTCCATTTTCCCGGTTCCCAACACCGGCAGCGCGTCGACTTTGAGGCAGTTGCCGCGGGCCGGAATGAAGAGATTGGGCAACCCCTCGGCGGCCAGTTTGGCCAGAATCGACGGGATGTTTTCCTCGTCCACCGTATGCAGCACGACCAGTTGCTCGCCTTTTCGGCTGTCCGGGATGCCCGTGACGGCGAAACTCTGCGTATCCAGTCCTGCAGCCTGATGGAGCGCTTCCTCGACCTTGCCGTGAGGCACCATCTCGCCGCCGATTTTCGAGAAGCGGGACAGGCGGTCGGTGATGGTCAGGAATCCGTCGTCATCGAGCAGCGCGAGGTCGCCGGTAATGTACCAGCCGTCCCGCATGGATTGGGCGGTGAGATCATCCCGGCCCAGGTAGCCTTTCATCACGTTGGGTCCCTTCACGAGCAGCATGCCGGCCGTGCCGTCCGGCGACGGCGCGAAGGTGTCAGGATCGACGATCCGCACGGAGACGCCGGGCAGCGGTTGCCCCACAGTCCCGCGGCGGGATCCGGGTTGATAGTATCCGGCCGCCCGGTAGTCCGGGCAATTGACGGCGATGACGGGCGAGCATTCCGTGACGCCGTACCCTTCGATCGGGCCGATGCCGAACTTGTCCTCCACCGCCTGAGTCAGCCGCGCCGGCAGCTTCTCCGCTCCGGTCAGGATGACGCGCAGGGAGCTGAACTGCTCCGGCGTGCACCGTTTCATATAGAGCTGCAGGAAGGTCGGGGTGGTCACCAGGAACGTGATCCGATATCGGCGGATCAATTCGCCGATCGCGGCGGCATCCAGCGGGGAAGGGTGAAAGACCAGGCCGGCGTTATTGAACATGACGAGCCAGAAGACCAGATAGCCGAACGAATGGAAGAAGGGCAGGATGCCGAGCACCCGCTCCTGTTCGAACAGATGAAGCACTTGGCTGGCGGCCTGGGCATTGGCGTCCACCGAGAAATGGGACAGCATGACGCCCTTCGGTTCACCCGTGCTGCCGCTGCTGAAAATGATCGTGGTCAGATCGTCCATCGACAACGGCGCTCCGGCACCACAAGCCCGTTCGATCAGGCGGGCCGGCGCCAGGGCCAGGATCGTGGCGACCGCTTTCTGCGCAGTCCTGATGCTCCCGCGCAGGTCCTCCAGCCAGATGACGTCCGGGCCGTCCGGCAGGGCGAGCTTCGCTTTCTCGACGAAGAGCTTGCTGCTGACGATGGTGCGGATGCCGGCCATCCGTACGGCTGCCTCCAGCCCGGTCTTGCCGACCGTATAGTTCAGATTGACGGTGGTCTTGCCGCACAGCGGCGCCGCGACGTTCACCAGTGCCGCCGCCACGGTCGGCGGCAGCAGCACGCCGACCCGCTCCTGCCCCTGCCATTCACGGCTGAGGCGTCTGGCCAGCACGATCGAACCGATCAGCGCCTGGAAGTAGGACACGTGCGGTCGTTGTTGGTCGGCCATCGCGAAGCGGAATGGATGGCGCCGCGCGGCCTTGATGAACTGCCGGTGGAGCGGGAGGCGGTCGCGCTTGCGCAGGTACCAGGCCTCTTCACCCAGGGCGCGAATGGCCTGGCGGATGCCGCGGATGTCGGTCTCCGGCGGCATCGGCCTGCCGAAAGAGACGGTGACGGGGTAAGGCAGTTGCTCCGGCCGCTTCCACAGAACCCGGCCATTGTTGAAACTGAAAATACTTCCCCAGACTCGGTCCAGATGCACCGGAATGATGGGAGCCGTGCGACCCTTCATGATGCGCTCGAATCCGCGGCGGAACGGCAGCAGCGTGCCCGTTCGCGTGATCTGTCCTTCTGGAAACACGCAGACCAACTCCCCCCGCTCGATCGCCGTGCCGGCCTCGCGCAGCGCGCGCAGGACCACCCGCAATCCACCCTCCGACGAGATGGGGATCACGCCGAGGCGTTTCATGAAGGGCTTGAGGAGCGCCTGGTCCGCGTACCGCTGGTCCACCAGGAAACGGACGGGGCGATCGAGACTGGCGATCA